>JBNJEE010000108.1:0-8524 GCA_051745525.1 Methanobacteriota archaeon
GTGGGCCGTGTCGCGGATAACGTGCCGGTACGCCAACAGCGCCGCTTTCCGGACCATCCCCGGGAACGGTGTGTGGAACGGGGCGTACGCGAAGTCCTCGAGTTCGATGTCGTCGGTGACCGACTCGTAGTCCTCCAAGGCCTCGCGCATCCGGGAGAGGTACACCTGGACCGAGCGCTTCCCGTCGACGCTGGGGAACTGCTGGTTCGGCTTGAGGAAGTCCGTCTCGTCTTTCGAGCCGTACCCCTGATCGGTCGACAGCTCGACGACGGAGGGGTCCTCGTCGATCAGCATCGCGACGGCGCCGGCGCCCTGCGTCGCCTCGCCGGGGTCGCCGCGGGCGTACAGCGCCGTGTCGGTCGTGATGACGATCGCGGGGCGGTCGCGGTTCCGGCCCGCCCGGATCCAGTTGTACGCGTCGTCGATGGCCTGCGTGCCGGCGAGGCAGGCGAACTTGCGCTCGCCCTTGTTGGCGTGGGTGAAGTCGCCGTCGTACACCTGTTCGAGGCAGCCCGCGATGTACGTCGACACCGGCTTCGAGTGGTCGAACGCCGACTCGGTGGCGACGTCGATCCGCCCGATGTCATCGGGTTCGAGCCCCTTCCGGTCCATCAGTCCCCTCGCGGCGTTCGCGCCCATCGTGACGATATCCTCGTACACGTCGGGGAACGAGGAGTTGTTGAGCCCGAGCCCCTTCGTGTACTTCTCGGGGTCGTCGCCCTGCTCGGGCGCGAACGTGCCCGGCAGGTCGAGCTTGAGCTTCCCGGTCCAGATCTCGATGCCGTCGATCCCGACTGCGGTCATACACGGTCGTTCACGGGACTGGCATATGTCTTTGTCGATGCTGTGTACGTCGATCGTGGAACTATCGAGGAGACGCCTGTCAAGCAGGTTCCGGATCGAACGACGCGCCCTCGGTACGGAGGTCGCTGCCAGCCCTAACCACGACACGACCGTCGGTGCGTAAAAAGCCCGTAGCGGTCGCGTCGAAGGTCCCATTGCGAAGGTCGGCATCTCCGCCGGCGGTCAGGTCGATGTCACCCGCACTCGCGAAAAAGAATCCCGATGCGGAAGTGGTCACCGTCGCACCGCGAGCGTCGAGGTTGCCGCCGGCTCGGAGTGACACGTCGCCGGTACGGGAGAAAGGGTCGGCTTGTGACGCGTCGATCGCCGCGTTGTCGCCGAGTCTGAGGTTTCCACCGGCTTCGATCGTGACCGCGTCCGCGTCGATCGTAACCCCATCGCGGATGGTGACGCGGTCGGCCGCGGCCCGGATCGGGGCCGCGACATCAACGTCGTCGTACACGACGAGATGCCCGTTGACCGGACCGAGGAAGGTGAGCTCGACCGCAGTGTACGTCTCGTCTGGGTCGCCGTCCCCGTCGCGGTCGACGTACGCGACGGCGTCGCTCTCGGCGTCCAGCACTTCGACGGTCGTCGTTGCGGTGTCGTCCTCTGTGTGGACGGTCAGTGTCCGCTCGCCGACATCTGAGGAGAGCGTTTGCCAGCGTAGCGAGACGGTCCGTCGCTCTCCGGGGTCGAGTGCGACCTCGGCCGAGTCGACCGCCTCGTCGCGGACGCGAAGTTCGACTGTTTCCGTCCCTCGCTCGTCGCCGACGTTTTCGACGGTCGCCTCGAGCGTGAGCGGGTCGCCAGCGTCGATCGTCGCGTCGACGTCGGCGATCTCGACGTCGAACTCCGCGGGCTGAATCGGATCGAGCCGGAAGTCAGCGGTCGTCGTCTCGTTCCGCTTGACATCGACCGTCTTCGCCGAGACGGCGAGCCTGGGTGCGTTCGCCGACACCTCGTACTTGCCCGGTGCGAGCCCGTCTATTCGGTAGTCACCGCCAGATCCGGTCCGGGTTTCGGCGACGCGACCGGTGCCGTCAACGGTGACCACCGCTCCCGAGAGCGGAGCGACGGACTGTCGAATTCCGAGAGAAGTTCCGGAGGCGGCTCGGAGGGAATCAGCGTCGCGCCCAACGACTGTCCCCTCGATCGAACCCGTCTTGACGGCCGGAGCCGGTTCGGGGACCAACGCCGTTCGCTCTAGCTGCTCGCCCGAGGCCTCGTGGTAGAGTCGGACCTCGTTCGACGCGTTCGCGACGAGCGCGTCCGAGAATGTGCGGCGGTCGCCGGGAGCGAACTCTCCCGGCGGCGGCGAAAACGGGTAGCGAGTGGAGTTCCCGTTCGCTCTGATGACGACCACGAGCTCGTCGTTCGAGAGCGTGTCCCCGCCGAGGTGGTCGACTCGAAGATCGGTCCCGTTCGCGCTCAGGTCTGCGGAGACGACGACCTCGTCGGCGTCGGAGCCCACGCCGCCCACGTAGGCGACCCCGATGGCGCTTGCGCTCACGACGAAGACGGCGACGAGGAGGATCACGCCGACCGTCTCGGACTGAGCGCGGGCGGTTGCGGGGCGAGACATGTAGACTTCGATCAAGTGGTTATTCCGATCTGAGTGGACGATCCATCACTGAAATTAAGCGTAACGACGAGGTCCGCGTCTGGACTTTCCGGGTCAACAAATTCGCTGACACCGAGGCTACCGCTCCCTCCAAACTCCTCAAGGTCAACTGTAATTTGACCTTCGAAGTTCGTTGGCGGTTCCTCTCCGCCGAACGTCGTTCCCGTATCTGAGAAGCTCCGGCCAGATAGTTCGTTCTGCGTTGTGACCTCAAACCCGGATGTTTCAACAGTCGAGTCGGCGGTAATATCAAATTCGACCCGCCTCCCCTCGCCTGGAATATTGGATTCACTGACTGTCCCATCTACGGGCGAAACCGCACCGGCCATTCCGCTCTCATCTTCAACATTGACGAGAATTCGGTCAACGTCGTCTCCGGCAGACGCATACAAATAGAAACTGTCTCCAGATTCGGCATTGTTCGTGTTGAATTGAACAGTTGTCTGCCCGCTTGAGTTTGTCTCATCAATCGGATCCGTCACACTCGGGAGTCCCTCGTTACCGACCGGTGTAAAGGAGGCGTCAATGGAGGTGTTTACGATTGGATCCCCCGAGAAACGGTCAGAGACGGTCACTCCGAAGGTATGATCGCCGGGCAATACTGTAGTTGGATCAGAGGGGTTCCACTCAACGTCGTACGTCCGATTCTCGCCAGATCCACCGCCGCCCTCGGAGGCATCGAAAGAGACGTCCTCGTACGGTTGCGCTTCGGTCCCGTTGATCGTTGCCGTGATCGACGTCCTGTTCGCTTTGAAGAACACCCGTCCTTCGTCGTTCGTCGTGTTCTCCCGATTATCACCCTCGATCGACACCTCTACGTCCGGGACGGGGTTGTTGTACCGGTCGCGGACCTCGACGGTGACCGTGTCATCAGGGGAAACATTCTGGGGACCGACCGGCACGACGTACGCCGGTTCCGTCTCGCCGGACGCGTCGAGCGACACCTCGGAGAGTGCCAGCCTGTAGGGACGGTCATCCGAGACGTTATCCAGCGTAATCTGGACCTCCCCCCTGGTTTCGTTCCCCGTCGCGGTCGCGTTCGGCGGGAGGGCCTGAGTCCAGCGGTCCGCGAGGGCGGAGGCGTTCCCGACCGCGGTCGGGAGTTCGAGGGTTATCTTCCCGTCCGTCGGTGTAAGCGGAACGGTGGTGTCGCTCGCCGAGACCGCACGCGGGTCGACGCTCTCGGGCTCGACGCCGCTCTCCGACACCGTGCCGGTCAGCGCCGTCAGCGAGACCCGACCCTCCGAGACGACCGTCTGCCCGGTCCGGAACAGGACCGCGTCGTCGAACTCGGCGGCGACGACGGAGTGCTCGTAGACGAGTTCGGGAGCACCGTCGAACTCGTTGTACTCTGCGTCGTAGCGGAGCGAGCTCGTCTCGAACGACGGGCTCGTGTTCCAGAACTCGCGGGCGTTCTCGTGGGCGCCGTCGCCGACCGACGCGTTTCGAACCCGTATCTCGCCAGTGGGCTCGGTCTCCAGCGACCCCGACACGGGCGGCGGGTTCACGAAGAACGTCCGGGCTGGATACCACGCGCCCAAGCGGACCTGCGTCGAGCCGGTCGAGCCGGTCGACCCTGCCCGGAGGACGTTGTTCCGGAGGTCACCGAAGTCGTCCTCGACCGCCTGACTGTGTTCGAACTCGACGTTCGCGTTGTCTGTCGGGACGACCTGAACCTGGAAGACGCCGAGCGCGAGGATCAGGAACCCGAACAGGATCACCGCCCCGACCACGACCGACTGGCCCCGACGGTCGCGACTGAATCGCATTGTGGGAGTTCGACGCCGAGCGGGTATAAAAGCCTCCGTCCGACCTCTCAGTCCCGATACTCGGGCGGTGCGGTCGGGACGCGGAGACGGGAGGGAGTCAGCCGCCGCCCGCCCGCCGATCGGTCAGCCACGCCGACGCGACGGCGACGACACCAGCGAACCCGCCGAGCAGCACGGCCTGTGTCCAGTTGAAGCCGAGCAGCGTCCCGGCGACGAGCGTGACGAGGACGAACGCGACCGTGAGCGCGGTGATCGTCGAGCCGAGGGTGGCGTCGGCGTCTACCATACGCGAACGTCGAACCTTCGAGCGATAAAACGGCCGATCCGGCCGGCACCACCGGTTTCGCCGAACGGGGACCGACGTCGACTCGGCTCGTTTATAAATCTCATAGCGCGATATGGAATTTGTCTCGGGCCGCCATCACGGCCTGTCGACCGGTCCGCTTTTGCGCGCGGCGGCTGTTGCCGCGCGTATGGCGAAACAGCCGCACCTGCTGGTCGAGGAGGGAGACGTTCACGAGATCGCGGTTATCCCGGGCGACCCGGGGCGTGTCGACCGGATCGCAGATCTGTGTGACGACAGCGAGGTCGTCGCGCAGAACCGCGAGTACAAGCTCGTCAACGCGAGCTACGAGGGGGTCGACCTCACGATCTGCTCGACCGGGATCGGCTGCCCATCCGCCGCGATCGCCGTCGAGGAACTCTCGCGGGTCGGCGTCGAGACGTTCGTCCGGTGTGGCACCTGCGGGGCGCTCCAGGCCGACATGGAGGTCGGCGACATGGTCGTCGCGACGGGCGCGGCCAAGGAGGAGGGGACGAGCAAGCGCTACGAGTCCGCGAACTACCCGGCAGTCCCCGACTACGACGTGCTCACGGGACTCGTCGAGGCGGCCGAGGACAACGACGAGGAGATCCACGTCGGCCCCATCGTCTCCGACGACGCGTTCTACAACGAGGACGACGAGTACGTCGCGGACTGGAACGACGCGAACCTGCTCGCGATCGAGATGGAGGCCGCGACCGTCTTCGCGCTCGCGCGGCGCAAGGGGCTCGCCGCCGGTGCCATCTGTACCGTCGACGGTAACCTCGTCGCGGGGTCACAGAAGGGCGCGGACTCCGACGACGAGCTGCCGGAGAAGGCGAAGGACAACGTCGAGCGCGCGATCCGGATCACGCTGAACGCGATCACGTCGCTCTAAGGGGCGCAACGGCCCCCGGTCGTCGGTTCCTATTCCTCCGCGCGGAACTCCACGAGCGTCAGGTCGCGGTCGAGCGCGCAGGTCTCGTGGGGCGGCTCGCCGAGCACCTGGTCGATCACGCGCTCGTCGTCGAAGTCGGCGCCGTCGGGGACGCAGTAGCCGTGGCTCGGGCACTCGGTGTGCGGGCAGGGGCCCGCGAGCGACGCCTTGCTGCCGGCGTACGCGCGCTTCGAGGGGACGTTCGCGGGGACCGACGCGGGCTCGACTTCGACCGCGCGGACGCCCGCGTCGTGGACGGCGCAGTCGAGCGTCTGGGCGTTCTCGCGGATCCCGGTCACCCGGTAGCGGGTGCCCTTGGACAGGTTGAGGCACTGGCCGCGGTAGGGGCACCCCTCGCAGTCGGCCGATTCCCCCTCGTAGACGAACTCGCGGCCCACGTCCGCGAGCCGCGTCCCGATGAGCGTGACCGTGGTCATGCCCGGAGTGACGCGCCGAGCGTCCGTAAGCCTCCCGCCTTCGCGGGCGTCGCCGACCCGACTCGCGGGCGGGGCGCCGCACCGACGCGGAGGGGAAGACACATCCGCGCGCCTCGGCAACCACGACCGAAGATGATCGCGGGAGTCGCGCGCGACCTGCGCGCCGAGGCCGAGCGGGCGAACGAGCGACGCGTCCTCGTGCTCGCGGGCGACCGCGACCGCGCGATCGACGGGGTCTACGACGCGGTTGAGTCGCTCGGGGTCGACGACGGGGACGTCTCCATCGTCTCGACGCGCGAGGGGTTCCGGTTCGAGGAAGCTCGCCCGCGGAACGCCGACGAGCTGCTGGGACGCACCCGCGAGGCGGTCGTCCTCGACTGCCACGAGCGGTTCGTCCCGAACGCGCTCGGCCGCGCGGTCGGCGCCGTCGACGGGGGCGGCCTCCTGGTCCTCCTGACGCCCGCGCTCGGCGACTGGCCGGCGATCCGCGACCGCTTCGACGACTCGCTCGCGGTACCGCCCTACGATATCGACGACGTGACCGGTCGGTTCCGCGAGCGCCTCGTTTCGACGCTCCGGACGCATCCCGGGGCCGGGATCGTCGCGCTCGGCGACGAGCCGGCCGCCGACGTCTTGGAGCGCGACGGACTCACCGGGGGACAGCGTGACGAGCGCGACGACGCGGTCGACGCCCGCGACGCGGCCCACACCGCCGATCCGCGGAGCGCGCCGCCGGGCGCGACGTTCCCCGCGGCCGCGTACGGCGCCTGCCGCACGGCCGATCAGGCGCGGACGCTGCGCGCGTTCGAGGCGCTCGCCAAACCTGGCTCGACCGTCGTCGTCGAGTCGGACCGTGGGCGCGGGAAGTCGAGCGCGGCCGGGCTGGCAGCGGGCGCGCTCGCGCTCGCGGGCCGCGACGTGGTCGTCACCGCGCCCGCGTTCCGGAACGCCGCGGAGGTGTTCGCGCGAGCTCGCGAGCTGATCGGGAGCGAGACGGACGGTGAGCGCGGCGAGGGCGACGGCGCCGACCGCGGAGGAGATGGGCGCGACGGCGCCGACGAGCGCGACCTGCGGACCGCGGCCGGCGGTCGCGTCCGCTTCCTGCCGCCCGCGACGGCCGCGACGGTGGCGGCCGAGGCGGACGCGGTAATCGTCGACGAGGCGGCGGCGCTGCCGGTGCGGCTGCTGGAGGGGTTCCTCGACGCGCCCGCGGTCGCGTTCTGCACGACGGTCCACGGCTACGAGGGCGCGGGGCGCGGGTTCGCGGTTCGGTTCCGCGAGCGGCTGCTCGACTCGCGCTTTTCGGTCCGAGACGTGCGACTCGACGAGCCGATCCGGTACGCGCGGAACGACCCGGTCGAGGCGTGGGCGTCGCGCGCGCTCCTCCTCGACGCTCGGCCCGCGGTCGACGCGGCGGTCGCGGACGCGGTCGTTGACGCGGCGACGTACCGCGCGCTCGACCCGGCCGACCTGCTCGCGGACGAGACGCTGCTCGGCGAGGCGTTCGGGCTGCTCGTCGCCGCCCACTACCGGACCGAGCCGAACGACCTCGCGCGGTTGCTCGACGCGCCGAACCTCGTTGCGCGCGCGCTCGTCGCGGACGGTCGGGTCGTCGCTGTCGCGCTCCTCGCGCGCGAGGGCGGGCTCGACCCCGAGACGCGCCGGGGGATGTACGAGGGCGAGCGCGTCCGCGGCAACATGGTTCCGGATGTGCTCACGAGTCAACTTCGCGACGAGGCGGCCGCCGCGCCGCGCGGCCTGCGGACGGTCCGGATCGCGACCCACCACGCGATCCGCGACGCGGGGTTCGGCTCGCGGCTCCTCGACGAGGTCCACGCGGAGTTCGCGGGCGATCCGGCGGGAGACGGCGGTGACCGGGCGGGGGACGGGGCTGACCGCGCGGGAGACGAGGGCGGTCTCGACTACTTCTCGGTCGGCTACGGCGCGACGCCGCGGCTGCTCCGCTTCTGGGACAGAGCTGGCTACCGCACCGTCCACCTCTCGACGAGCCGAAACGACGCGTCGGGCGAGTACTCGGCGGTCATGCTCCGCCCGGAGACCGACGCCGGCTGCGGCCTGCTGGACCGCCACGCGGTCGCCTTCCGGGACCGCGAGCGCGACGGGCTCTCGGACGCGCACCGCGACGTCGACCCGGACGTGGTCCGCGGCGCGCTGCGCGCGTGTTCCGCGCCCGTCCAAGTCGACCTCACCGACACCGAGTGGCGCTCCGTCGTCGGCGCCTCGGTCGGCCCGGGGATGTACGACAGCGCGCCCGGCGCGTTCCGCGACCTCGCGCTGGCGACGCTGATCGATGGAGACACGGGACTCGACGACCGCGAGGAGCGCCTGCTCGTCCGGAAGGTCCTTCAGGGCCGGCCGGGGGAGGCCGTCGCAGACGAACTCGGATTCGTCTCGACGGGGGCGTGTATGCGCGCGCTCGGCGACGCCTTCGTCCCGCTCGTCGAGCGGTACGGCACCGAGTTCGCCTTCGAGGAACGAGAGCGGTTTATAAGCGATTGAGCGGACCGGCGGAGACTATTTATAAACAATTCTGCGGTGGCGCGTGCCTGCGAGTGGCCGCCCCCAGCGGCCACAAATCAGCACCACACGAGG
>JBNJEE010000109.1:0-8507 GCA_051745525.1 Methanobacteriota archaeon
CTGCCCCTTTGAGTCCCACCCCGCACCGCTCCGCACAGCATCTCACACCTCCCCAGCCTCGCGGCTCCCTTCGGTCGCCGCGTCCCTCGCGCGTGCTCCTCGCGCCCGATAGGCGCTCGGAGGCACGTGCCGACCGCACCGCCGGTCCACTCGGTCCAGCAGATCGACTGTGTCTCCCGCACAGAGCATCCGCGAGCGAAGCGAGCGGTTCACCGACGGCGAGGCGAACGCCGAGCCGTCGGCTTTTTCCCTCCAGGTTTTTCGAGGAGCGGTTCCCGAAGCGAACGAAGTGAGCGAGGGAACCCGACGAGAAAAAGGTGGTCAGTCGTCGTGCGCGTCCTTCGCGCCCTTCACCGTCTCGCGGACAGCGTCGACGCCCTCGTCGTGGAGCAGGTCGCCGACGACGATCACGTCGCTGTGGGCGGCCATCTCGTTGGCCGATTCGTAGTCGTGGATGCCGCCGCCGTAGAAGAGGGTGGCGTCGGCTAAGGCGTCATGGGCGGCCGCGACCTTCTCCGTATCGCCGAAGGTGCCCGAGTACTCGACGTAGACGATCTCCTGGCCGAACATGCGCTCTGCGATCTTCGCGTACGCCTCCACGTCGTCCGCGGCGAGGTTACAGTCGGCCTCCGTCAACTGAGCGACCGACGCCTCCGGGTTCATCACGATGTACGCCTCGGTGTGGGTCCGGCTCCAGTCGAGGTCGTCGATGCGGACCCACTCTTTGTGCGCGCCGGTGATCCAGAAGGGACCGCCCGCGTTGAACACCGTCGGGATCAGGTAGCCGTCGAGCGCCGGCGAGTCGATCACGACGCCCGGGTTCGACGGCTCCTGGTACAGCGGCACGTCGTACTCCGCGGCGGCGTCGACGACGCGAGACATCTTCTCCGCGGTGACGTCAAGGGTCCCGCCGATCTCGATCGCGTCCGTCCCGGTCCGGCAGACGTCCTCGAAGGTCTCCCCCGACCGGAGGTCCTTGTCCGGGTCGACCTTCAGCACGTGGTCCCAGTCGTCCCACGGATTGTTCATCGGAAGCGACTCCACCGGCGGGAAGTAAAAAGGTGCGGAACCTGTCCCGCGAGCGGGCGACCCGAGAGCCGAGGCTACAGCAGGTCGTCGAGTTCGTCGTTCTCGAACGCGGCCATGGGATCCGGCTTCTCCTCGCGCTCGTCACGCACCGCCTGCCGCGCGCGCTCTAAGAACGCCTCGACGCGCTGCGAGCGCTCGACGCCCGCGAGGAGCACGAGCGCCGCGATCCGCTCGGAGTCGAGCGGGAAGTCGCCGCCGCGGACCTGCATCGACCCCGTCTCCTCTTGGAGCCACTTGCGGGCCTTCTCCGCGCCCTTCCGCGAGATCCGGTCCGGGTCGCCGGCGACCGCGACGAGGGCGGCGTCGGCGTCGGTGGCGCTCGGCAGCGAGAGCCCGGTCATCACCGCGCTGCGGACCGCGCTCGTCACCGTGGTGACGTTCTCCTGCGGGTCCTCAGCTGCGGGCGCCGACGCGAACCCGACCGCGGCCATCCCGCCCGCGCGGAGCGTGTTGATCACCTCGCTCGTGTCGACGACGGACTCGCCAACGCCCTCGACCGCCTCGCCGGCCGCGAGGATGAGCCCAACCCGCTTCGCCATCGAGGCGTTGATGGCCGCGTAGCCGCCCTCGACGGACTCGCCCGCGGAGCGCCACGCGTCGTTGTCGAGGAGGATCGTCGCGTCGGCCTCGCGGACCAAGGTCTTTAGCGACCGGCCGGCGTTCACCTGGTACATCGTCCCCTCGTCGCGGCCCGGGAGGATCCCGATCGCGTAGACGGGGACGTCGTACACCCGATTCAGCTCGCGGACGAGGACCGGCGCGCCGCCGGAGCCGGTCCCCCCGCCGAGGCCGGCGACGACGAAGATCGCCTCCGCTTCGGCGGTCACCTTCGGAGCGAGCGCGTCCAACACCTCGACGGCGTCTTCGTCCATCACGTCCGCGCCGAGTTCGTTGTCGCCGCCGACGCCGTGGCCGCTGACGCGCGACTGCCCGACGAGGACCGTTTCGAGCGGGAGGGGATCGAGGTCGGCCGCGGCTGTGTTGACGGCGAGCGCGTCGAGGACCGCGCCGTAGCCGGCGTCGGCGTCGAACTCCGCGAGGGCGGTCGTCAGCTTGCCGCCCGCCTGTCCGACGCCGAGGAGGACAGCTTTCATGCGAGGACGTACCAGCCCCCTCGACAATACCCTTTCCCCGACGTTTAAGAGTGAAACCGCGGGCAACGGGTCGTATGACCGATCACGCACAGGGCACCGGGCCGTCGAGGGCGGGAACGGAGGCGGCGGGATCGGAACCTGACACCGCGCCGACCGAGACAAACGGACCAGACGACCGGATCGAGGCCCGGCTTCGCGCCGTCGAGCGCGCGGTGACGGGGAGCGACGCACGGCCGGCGGACGCCGCCGCGAAGGCGGAGGCGACCGCCGAGCGCGAGCGGCTCGAGTCGCGGCTTGACGAACTCGAGGAGCGCGTCGCGGAGCTGGAGGCGGCGACGCAGGCAGTCCGGGGCTACGCGGGGGCTGTCAGGGCCGTCAACCGCGAGGTCGAGCGGCGGGCCGACCTCGCGCTGGCGCGGGCGACCGAGGCCGAGCGAGAGAGCGGCCGAGGCGTCGGCCACAGTGACGTCGACAGCGGCGTGAGCGACAGGGAACGCGCCGACGGTGCCGTGCCGTCGGAGAGCGCCCTCGACGCCGCCCTGCCGGACGACCGGCCGACGTCCGGACCGCGAACCGGCAACAGCGGGAGAAACGAGGACGGCGGGGCCGCGGACGACGGCGACGACGGCGCGTGGGCGACGGACGCGCTGGACCGGCTCCGGGAGTCGCTGTGAGCGAGCCGTGATCCGCGTGGTCCTCACCGTCCTCGTGGCGGTCGCGCTGCTGGCGGCGTCGATGCCCGCTGTCGAGACCGCGCGGACCGCGACGACGGCGGAGCGGATCGGCACCGAGGCGGATCGGCTGGAGCGGGCGATCGGCGGCGTCACCGCAGACGCGACCCCCGTGAGCGACCCCGCTATGGCGGCGCAGACGACTGTCTTCTTCCGCGTTCCGGCTGGGTTTGCCGCAGCGGATGTCGACCGAGTCGCGCTCGTCGAACCACCGGACCGGCCGGGCGGCGTCGCGCTCGCGTATCGGGTCGACAGCCGACCGGAGCGTACGCTCCGCGTCGGCACGGGCCCCGCTGAGACGGCCGTCGACCTCGGCGGTGGACCGATCGAACTCCGGCCGGGCGGAGCGAACCGAATCCGGGTCCGATACGTCGACGATGACGGCCCGACGGTCAGGATCCGTCACATCGGGTGAGCCGGGCCGACGGGGGACGCGGGCCGACGGGGGACGCGGGCCGGGCGTCCGAGCGATCGTTTATATACCAAAGCGCGGCCACGCCCGCCATGAACCTCGATCTCGCCGAGCGGATCGCCGGCGACGATGGCGAGACGCCGCTCCAATTGCTCCCGTGGATCGGCGACGACACCGGAGAGTGCCGGTGCGACCCGACGTTCCGCGAGCCGGTGGGAACGGGCGTCGAAGACCGGGCGGTGCTCGACGTCGACGCGGGCGACTGTCCCGGACGCGGCGACCTCGCCGCGAGCCCGGACTGCCTCGCGACCGTTATCGCGGCGCTCACTGACCGCGACGCCGACGTGATCAGGACGCGACACCGCGGGCGGGAACGCGCCTACGCCGACAGCGCGGCCGACCTCCTGATCGCCGCGGGGCGCTTCCGAGAGCGGATCGGGTTCCACGAGGAGCGGCTCGCCGACCGAGTCGTCCGCGATCCGCTCGGAGCGGCCGCCGAGGCGGCCGGTCGCGCGGGGCCCGCGAAGCGGGTCGCGAGCGAGACGGGGCTGCTGGCGGCCGCTGAGGAACTCGCCGGAGACGCGGACGGAGGAGCGAGCGAACGCGATATGCGTGAACGGCTGCGTGCGCATGTCGGCCCGACCGCCGCGAGCGCGCGCGTTGCGGCCGCGCCCCCGCCGGGTGCGGCGCTCGTCGACTGCTGGACGGTTCCGACCGGGGCGACGGTACGGCTCTACGAGGGCGACGACTCACTCAGGACGTACCACATCACGCCGCCGAGCGCAGATCTGGACGCGGACGCGGTGGCGGCGCTGGCCGCCGCGCGGGACCGGCTGCTCGACGACCCCCGCGGCGGTGACAGGGCGCCCGGGCGCGCGGTGCGAGAGGCGGCTGCCGACGGCGACCCGGTCGCGGACCTGACCGAGATTCTGCGGCGGCACACGCACGGCTACGGCGCGTTCGAACACGTCTTCGCCGACGAGCGGGTGAGCGACGCGACGGTGACGGCGCCGGTCGCGGAGAACCCCCTGCGCGTGGTCCTCGACGGCGAACGGTGCCGGACAAACGTGCGGCTCCCGCCTGAGGGGGCCGCCACGCTCGCGTCGCGGCTTCGGCGGGCGAGCGGGCGGGCCTTCTCGCGGGCGACGCCGACGCTCGATGCGACGATCGAGTCCGAGACCGGCCGGGTCAGGGTCGCCGCGGCCACGGCCCCGACGAGCGACGGTCTCTCGTTTACCTTCCGACGTGGCGATCCGGAGGCGTGGACGCTCGCTCGGCTGGTGTCCGTCGACACGCTCTCGCCCGCGGCGGCCGGGCTGTTGTCGGTCGCCGTCGAGCGCGGCGTGACCGGGCTGGTCGCGGGGGGACGGGCGGCCGGGAAGACGACCGCGCTCGGAGCGCTGCTGTGGGAGCTGCCGGCCGAAACGCGGACAATCGTCATCGAGGACACGCCGGAGCTCCCAGTGGACGCGCTCGCCGACGCTGGCAGGGACGCGCAGCGACTGCGCGTCGGGGACGGCGCCGAGCTCGCGCCGGCGGACGCGGTGCGGACCGCGCTCCGCATGGGCGGCGGCGCGATAAGCGTCGGGGAGGTGCGCGGCGAGGAGGCGCGGGCGCTGTACGAGGCGATGCGCGTCGGGGCCGCCGGCGAGACAGTCCTTGGGACGATCCACGGCGAGGACCCGGCGGCGGTCGAGGAGCGGGTCGTCACCGACCTCGGGGTCGCCCGGTCGTCGTTCGCCGCGACGGACCTGATAGCGGTCCTCGACGAACACCGCGTCGAATCGATCGTCGAGGTCGACGACCGCGACGACGAGGTGAGCTTCGATCCGCTCTTCGAGCAGACCGAGCGGGGGCTCGTCGCGACGGGTCGGGTCGACCGCGGGGAGAGTCGACTAATCGAGGACCTCGCCGGGTCGGACGAGTCGTACGCCGCCGTGCGGGAGGCGGTTAATCGGCGGAGCGAGCGGATCCGCGACTCGGTTCGAGCGGGACGGATCGCGCCGACGCGGTACGCCGGAGGCGACCGATGACGGAACCTGAGCCGAGCAAGTCGAGCCGATCCGGCAGATCGCTCCGTTCCGGCATCGGGGACGACTCGGCCGCTTCGGCGGAACTACGGCGTGCGGTCGCGTTCCTCGGGTGGGATGTCTCCGCCGAGCGCGTCGTGGCAGTCGGGTATCGGGTCGGCGCCGTCGCCGGCGCGGTCGTCACCGCCGTCGCGGCGCTCGTCGCCGGCGCGGTCGCCGCCGCACCGGCGGGGCTGGCCGCCTTCGTCGCCGGGGTACACGCGGTCCACCGGGCCCCGGTGTGGCTGGCGTCGCTCCGACGGTCGCGGGCGCTCGGCGCGGCGCCGGGCCTGGTCGGGCGGCTCGTGTTGCGGATGCGGCTCGACCCCTCGACCGAACGGGCCGTGCGGTTCGCCGGACGGACGGGCGACGGACCGCTGGCAGAGGCGCTCTCGCACCACGAGCGGGGCAGCGCCGATGGACCGACGAGCGGCCTTCAGGCGTTCGCCCGCGAGTGGCGCCCCTGGTTCCCCGCGATCGACCGCGCCGCCGCGCTCGTCCGGACGGCGGCGACCGCTCCGCCGGAGCGGCGCGGCCGGTGCCTGGACCGGGCGCTCGACGCGACGCTCTCGGGGACCACCGACCGGCTCGCGTCGTTCGTCGGCGCGGTTCGGGGACCGGTCTCCGCGTTGTACGCGTTCGGCGTACTGCTTCCGCTGGCGCTCATCGCGCTGCTTCCCGCGGGGGCCGCGGCCGGCGTCGCGATCGGTCCCGAGCTGGTCGCCGGCCTGTACCTCGTCGCGCTTCCCGGGGGGCTGGTGGCCGCCTCGGCGTGGCTGCTCTTCCGCCGACCGGTCGCGTTTCCGCCGCCGGAGATCGGCGGCGACCACCCCGACGTGCCGGAGCGGCGCGGCCACGCGCTCCTCGTCGGGTGCGCCCTCGGCGCGGCGGCCGCCGTCGTCGCCGCGCGAACCGTCGCGCCGTGGGCGTGGCCGGTCGCGGCGGTCGGCGTCGGCGTTGGGAGCGCGCTGTTCGTCCTCGCGCGACCTCGACGGGCGGTGCTGTCCGACGTGCGGGACGTCGAGCGCGGCCTCCCGGACGCGATGACCGTGATCGGCGGCGACGTGGCCGAGGGCGTCGCGGTCGAGACCGCGGTCGCGAACGCCGGCGAGCGCCTGGACGGCGCGACCGGCGAGGTGTTCGAGCGCGCCGGGCGGCGCAGCGACACGCTGCGGGTCGGCGTCCGAGAGGCGTTCCTGGGACGGGGTGGGCCGGCCGCGACGGTCCCCTCGCCCAGGCTCCGGGGCGCCATCGCGCTGCTCTCGGTCGCCGCGCGGGAGGGCCGTCCCGCGGGCGACGTGCTGCTGGAACTCGCGGACCAGCTGGAGTCGCTGCGCGACCTCGAACGCGACGCCCGCCGCCAGCTGGCGAGCGTCACGGGGACGCTCTCGAACACCGCTGCGGTGTTCGCGCCGCTCGTCGGGGGGGCGACCGTCGCGCTCGCGACGGGGATCGACGCGGTCGACGTCGGCGGCCTCGGCGCCGGGGCGGCCGCGGGCGCCGACGCACTCGGCGGCGGCGGACTGAGCGGGGGGAGCGGCGCGACAACCGGCGCCGCCGGTGCGGCCGGGGGGAGCGGCGCGACCGAGACGGGCGGCGGCACTGGGACCCTGTCGGTACCGGTGCTCGGGCGGATCGTGGGGACGTACGTGCTGCTGCTCGCCGCGCTCCTCACCGGGCTCGCGACCGGCCTGGAGCGGGGGTTCGACCGGACGCTGGTGGCGTATCGGATCGGCATCGCGCTGCCGACGGCGACCGCGACGTTCCTCGTGGCGTTCGCCGGCGCCGGCCTGCTGTTTTGAGACCGGACGACGGGACGAGGGACAGGCGCCGCTCCCCGCGCCGATCATTTATATACCAAGCCGCGGCCAGCCGCTCCATGTTCGAGACGCACCTCGACGCCACGTACGCGTGGCTCGGCCTAGCCGTCGTGAGCGTCGCGGCTGTCGGCGTGGCCGCGGCGTTTCCGGCCTCGGCGCCGCCGGACGCCGACGGCGTCGCGCGCACGGTCGACTCGGTCGCGGACGGTGAGTACCCGGCGACCGCCGAACACGGGATCGCCGCGGACCGGATCCGGCTCACGGAGGGATCCGTCTCGCTCGGCGACGATCGGGGGATCGCGCGGGCAGCGCTCGACGCCCAGCGGATCACGCCGGTGATCCGACCGGGTTCGGGGACGGCGCCGAACGCGACGACGGACCCGCGGCTTCGACGCGTCCTCGACGGCGCGCCGCCGGACGCAGCGTTCGACGACCCGGCGGCGTTCGCGGCGGCGGCCGAACGCGCGAGAGCGGCGGAAGCAACGTGGAGGCCCGCACCGGAGCGGATCACGGTCCGACAGGTCCACTACGGCGACGTCCGCGTCACGCTCGCGGGGTGATCTCACGTGGCAGCGAACTCTCCGAGGTCGGATACGTGGGTAGCGACGAATCAGCCGATTACAGCGCTCTCGGCCGCCGACCGCGCCGCCGTTGAACCGGTCGCCGCGCTCGTCGGGGTGATGATCGTCGGACTCGCGCTGGGGCTGTACGCCGGCGCGTTCGCGGACGCGGCCCCCGACGACGACCAGTCGACCGCGAACCAGGCGCTCAACCGGGTCGAGGAGACGGTCACCGTCGGCGGCGTCGTCGAACCGAGCCGGGTGCAGCGGGTCGAAGCGCCGGGGAGCGCGACCGCGATCGAACTGGAGGCGGGCGGCGAGCGATGGCTGGCCGCGTCGGGTCCGGACGCGCCGGGCCCCCCGGAAGTCCGGTCTTCGGAGGCGGTCGCGGTCGCCGAGCGGCGGGTGACGGTCCGAGTGGCACCGGGGCGAAACGTCCGCGGGACGCTCCGGGCGGTAGTGTGGCGGTGACCAGCACTGTCCTCGACGTGACCGTGCTGCTGCTCTGCGTTTCCGCGAGCGTCGTCGCGCTCGGCGCGAGCGACGCCGGCGGTCCCGACGGACCGACGGCGACCGACGCCGCGGACCGGCTCGTCACCGAGACCGCGACCGTGACGTACCCCGACGAGGACGCGCCGAACGGCACGCGCCGCGTCCACGCGACCCGTGGGGAACTGCTCGCGCTAGTGGCCGAACGCCGTCTTCGCGCCTCCGTCTGCGCTTCGTTCGGCC
>JBNJEE010000110.1:0-8500 GCA_051745525.1 Methanobacteriota archaeon
GACGAACGTCATCGCCGGCGGGAAGCTCCTGAAGATCCTCACCTGGTACGACAACGAGTACGGCTTCTCGAACCGGATGCTCGACATGGCCGCGTACGTTCACGACGAGGCCTGAACGCCAGCCCCCCGGGCGGCGAACAAGGCCCGACACCCGGGCGACGGACGACGCCAGCCCCCCGGGCGGCAACGTTCCCCCGGAGCGCCACCCCTTAACTACCTCATCGACGACCACTCACCCATGGCCGACTTCGACACCATCGACGACCTCCCGACCGACTCGCGCGTCCTCGTCCGACTGGACCTCAACTCCCCCATCGAGGACGGCGCACCGCAGGACAACCGCCGGTTCGAGCGCCACGCGGAGACGGTCCGCGAACTGGCCGAAGCGGGCCATCGCGTCGCGCTCATGGCCCATCAGGGTCGCCCCGGCCGCGACGACTTCACGTCGCTTTCGGGCCACGCCGAGATCCTCGCCGACCACGTCGGTCGCGACGTGGCGTTCGTGGCGGACACGTACGGCGACGAGGCGCTGGACGCCGTCGACGCGCTCGACGCGGGCGAGGTCCTCCTCTTGGAGAACACCCGCATGTGCGACGACGAACTGCCGGAGGCGTCGCCCGAGGAGAAGGCGGAGACCGAGTTCGTCCGGACGCTCGCGTCGCACTTCGACGCGTGCGTCAACGACGCCTACTCGGCGGCGCATCGGAGGCACGCCTCGCTGGTCGGCTTCCCGCTCGTCCTCCCCGCGTACGCGGGCCGCGTGATGGAGACGGAGTACGAGGCGAACACCGCCATCGCGACCCGCGAGTTCGACGGCCCCGTGACGATGGTCGTCGGCGGGACGAAGGCGACGGACGTGATCGGCGTGATGGACGCCTTGGACAACCGCGTCGACCGCTTCCTCCTCGGCGGCGTCGCCGGCGAGCTGTTCTTACGCGCCGCGGGCCACCCGGTCGGTCGAGACGTGGCGGGACTGGACCTCTTCGATGAGCAGTGGGAGGCGAACCGCGAGCTGATCGAGTCGGTCCTCGACGAGCGCGGCGACGCGATCCACCTCGCGAGCGACCTCGCGTACGCGGACGCGGACGACGAGCGCGCGGAGGTCGCCGTCGAGGACATCGAGGAGAAGGAGACGGGGTACCTCGACGTCGGCTCCGCGACGGTCGCCGACTACGAGCCGCTGGTCCGCGAGTCCGACGCCGTCTTCGTGAAGGGGGCGCTCGGCGTCTTCGAGGACGAGCGGTTCGCGGACGGCACCGTCGGCGTCCTCGAGGCCATCGCGGAGACCGACTGCTTCTCCGTCGTCGGCGGCGGCGACACCTCGCGGGCCATCGAGATGTACGGCCTGCGCGAGGACGACTTCTCGCACGTCTCCATCGCGGGCGGGGCGTACATCCGCGCGCTGACAGGCGAGCCGCTCCCGGCGGTAGAGGTCCTGGAAGCAGCGGCAGAGCGGCAGTAGAAGGGCGGTATCGGCCTCCGAGCGGGGTTGGGCGTTCAGCTGAACTACTCCTCGACGTCGAGGTCGAACTGCTCGTTTTCCGTGACCGCGTTCAGGACGACGCTCGTGTTCGACTCGCGAATGTCCGCGTCTGTGAGGATCGACTTGATCTGGTCGTTCATCCCGTCCGTGTCGGTGAACTTCCCGATGGCGATCACGTCGTAGTCGCCCGTGACCTCGTAGACGCTCACCATCTGTTTCTCTTGGCGCAGCTTCTCGGTGACGTCCGGCAGCGCGCTCCCCTCGACTTTGAGCTGGAGGACGGCCGTCACGTCGTAGCCGAGTTTGTCGTAGTCGACGACGGGCGTGTACCCCCGGATCACGCCCTCCTCTTCGAGGTCGCGGAGGTGGTTCGAAACGGTCGTCACCGAGACGTCGAGCTCGTCGCCAAGGCTCCGGAGGCTCGCGCGGCCGTTGCTGAGCAGCGAGTTGATAAGTTTCGCGTCGAGGTTTTCGTACGTCATCACACCCAACCACGCTTTCGGGGGTTTAGAATTTTACGAACGTCCAGCAGTTTTGCCTGACTGGCGGTTCATGCGCCAAGCGATAAGGCCTTTATACTGGCAGATAAGGAATGAGACGTCCAGAACATGACGGACGAACACGCGAAACCGGACGGCGGCCTCACGGCCGAGGAACAGGCGGTACTCGACGAGATAGAGGAGGAAAACGTCGATTTCCTGCGGCTCCAGTTCACCGACATCCTCGGCGTCGTAAAGAACGTCTCCGTTCCCGCCCACCAGGCGGAGAAGGCGTTCACCGAGGGCATCTACTTCGACGGCTCCTCTATTGAGGGGTTCGTGCGCATCCAGGAGTCGGACATGCGGCTCGTGCCCGATCCCGACACGTTCGCGGTGCTCCCGTGGCGCAGCGGCGAGGACGGCTCCGCTGCCGCGCGGCTCATCTGTGACATCGTCGACACAGACGGCGAGCCGTTCGTCGGCGGCCCGCGCCAGGTCCTGAAGAGCGTCCTCTCCGAGGCCGAGGAGATGGGCTACTCCGTCTCGATCGGTCCCGAGCCCGAGTTCTTCCTGTTTAAGACCGACGACGAGGGGAACGCGACGACGACCCCCCACGACAACGGCGGCTACTTCGATCTGGCGCCGAAGGACCTCGCGTCCGACGTGCGCAAGGAGATCATCTTCACCTTAGAGGAGATGGGCTTCGAGATCGAGGCCTCGCACCACGAGGTCGCCGAGGGCCAACACGAGATCAACTTCAAGTACGACGACGCGCTCACGACAGCGGACAACATCGCGACGTTCCGCGCCGTCGTCCGCGCGGTCGCGGCACAGCACGACCTCCACGCGACGTTCATGCCCAAGCCCATCGCCGACATCAACGGCTCGGGTATGCACAGTCACATCTCGCTGTTCGACGAGGACGGCAACGCGTTCGCCGACGACGACGACGAGTTCAACCTCAGCGAGACGGCCTACCAGTTCATGGGCGGTATCCTGAACCACGCCCCCGCGTTCACGGCCGTGACGAACCCGACCGTGAACTCCTACAAGCGCCTAGTGCCCGGCTACGAGGCGCCCATCTACGTCGCGTGGTCCGACACGAACCGCTCGGCGCTCGTCCGCGTCCCGGACGCCGCGGGCGTCTCCGCGCGCTTCGAGGTCCGCAGCCCCGACCCGTCCTGTAACCCGTACCTCGGGATGGCGTCGCTCATCGCCGCCGGCCTCGACGGGATCAAGACCGAGGCAGACCCCGCCGACCCGGTCCGCGAGGATATCTACGAGTTCGACGACGCAAAACGCGAGGAGTACGGGATCGAGACGCTCCCGCCGAACCTCGGCGCCGCCGTCGAGGAGTTGGAAGCGGACGAGGTGCTCCAGGAGGCGCTCGGCCCGCACACCTCCGAGAAGTTCGCCGAGGCGAAGTCCCAGGAGTTCAGCGAGTACCTCACCCAGGTGTCGCAGTGGGAGGAGGACCGCTACCTCGAGACGTTCTGAGGCGGACGGCTCGGCCGCTCGGGTCGTTTCGGTGGTCTCGTCCCGTCTAATTTTATTCTCCACGCGTTTTTGCGTGTCAGCGCTTCGCCCCGACGGGCGCGTGAGTTCACCGAACGATCGGTTTCGGAGGAAGGTGCGAGACGCGGTTGGGATCGCTGTTCGAATGGTGTCGCTGTCGGCTATTTATTCATGAGCGACAACGCTGCGATAGACGTCTCCGAATCCCCAATCGTTCGTTTATAAAGAACTGACTGCGGATAGGCGGCGAACACCCCTAAAGCCCCAGCCGCTCGCCCATAACTGGTTGCTGATGGATCGATGGCGAACACCGCCAAAGCCCCAACCGCGACCGCACAGCACCTTACACCTCCCCAGCCTCGTCGCCGGACTACGTCCGGCTGCAAGCGAGAGCTTCGCTCTCGCCCTGTCAGTCGCCGTCGTTTCGCTCCGGCGACTGACTCCAGCGAGGGACCGAAGGTCCCTCTGGCAGTCGGGCGAAGCCCGACGACCTCGCCCGTGCTGACTCGCGGCCGCCGATGGCGGCCGCTCGCAGGCACGCAGGGAGGCGCGTCGCGCCTCTTACAGCCGGCGGCAGAGCCGCCGGCGACGCCATCGCATCAGTTATTTATAAGCGATCGTCGCATCCGCTCACGAGAGTATAACTGCCGAATTTTCTATTGGCACTCTGGTTCGTCCGCTACCGCCGTCAGCCGAGCGGCATCAACGACGAAGGCCTCGCAGGACCGCTCAGTTCCGGGCGACCGACAGCGCCTCGACCCGGTCGGGCAGCGCGGGGAGCGCGACGACGGCGACCACGGCGGCGGTCGTCGCGATCAGCGTCACCGGGAGCGTCCCTGCGAGCGCGTACGCGCCGACCCAGAGCCCACCGGTGACCGCGAGGGCGGGGACCGCGACCCGGACCGGGACCGCGGGCTCGTCGCCCTCGACGAGCCGCCAGCCGACGGCGCCGCCGGCGCCGGTCGCGATCCCGATCCCCGCCTCGACCACCTCGCCGGTGTGGCCGCCCGCGATCGCGACGGCCAGCGCGCCCGCCGAGACGACCGCCGCGAGCAGGAACGCCGGGGCGGGGTTCAGCGCGGCGGTCGGGCCGGCCGCCGTCTCCGCGCTCGCCGAGCGCCGGACGCGGGGGTCGCCGGCGAGCCACAGCGCGACGGCGACGGTCCCTGCGCCGACGGCCAGCCCAGCGAGCACGTCGACGAGGTAGTGCACCTCGATGACCACCCGCGAGGCCGCGACGGCGACGGCGACCGCGCCGGCCGCGAGGTAGCGGGCGCGGTCCGTCCAGAGCCGGTCGTACAGTAGGGCCAAGGCGAGGTACGCGGCCGCGCCGCCGGTGGCGTGGCCGCTCGGGAAGCCGAACCCGTCCGAGAGTACCTGCGCCTCGTACCAGCCGGAGAGGAGCGCGGGAAGCCACGTCGGGACGTCTGCGGGCGGCATCGCGCCGGGCGGTCGGGGGACCGCGAACCACGCCTTGCCGAGCGCCGTCGCGGCGTACGCGCAGGTGACGGCCGCGATGGCCGTCGCGCCGGCGCGGCGCGGCGACCCCGCGACGCCGTCGCTCGCGAACCAGTAGCCGACCGCGAGCAGCGCGAAGAGGAACCACGGGTCCGCGAGGTGGGTGACGGCCGCGAACGCGACGACGACGACCTCCGGGAGCGCCTCGACGAACGCGGTCTCACCTATCCCGCGCTCGGCCGCGACGAGTCCGGTCACGCGTCGATCACCCCTGGAGTCGTCGCGTCAGTCATCGCCGCGGCGGCGGGCGTAGTCGAGCGCCTTCCCGGGCGTCTCGATCAGGTTGAGGCCGATGCCGACGACGACGAATATCGTGTACAGGCCGAGCGTCGACAGTCCGAGGACGACGATGGCGCCGACCGCGTAGATCCCGTCGAGCGACGTCAGCGCCGCGAGCGTCAGCACCGTCCCGTACAGCAACACGAGGTACGGGCCCCAGCCGCGGGCGTGGCCGCGGCGCATCCGCGAGCGGACGTACCGCTTCAGCTCCGACTCGACCTCGGGTTTGTCGACCGTGCGGCGTTCCACGTCGTCCTCGAACTCGTCGAGCTGCGACCGCAGCTCCCGGACCTCCGCTTCGAGGGCGGCGACGTCCGGCGCGCCGCGCGGCCGCTCGTCGTCCCCGTCGGGATCCGACTCGCCGTTCATACCCGTGGGTCGGTCGCGGTCCTGTTGTAACTGCCGGTCCGCGGCGTCGTCCGAGGGACCCGCGAGCCCGGCGCCGTAATCGTTCCCGAAGCGGTCGCCGTCGTCTCCTCGGCCCGCGAGCACCACGTTGATCGCGCCGCCGAGGACGACGACGACGGCGGCGAGATACAGCCAGGTGACTAAGAGGAGAATCCCGCCGATGACACCGTACACCTGGTACTGCGCGGCGCCCGTGGCATACACCTGAAAGCCGGCCTGGAGCAGCGTCCAGCAGACCGCCGCGAACGCCGCACCCGGCAGCGCCTCGCGGACGCCGATCGATGGCTGCGGGAGGATGTAGTACATGGGGAAGAAGACGGCGGCGAGGAAGACGGGCAAGGCGAGGACGCTCGCCGCCCCGACCAGCGGGACGGCGTCCGCGGCCGCGACGAACGCTCCGACGGCGACCATCACGCCGATGCCCACGCCGACGGCGACGACGACCGAGGCGGCGTCGGCGACCTGCTTGAGAAAGCCCGGCGGCTCGTCGCCGCCGTACAGCGAGACGAACGCCGTGTCGAGCCCGCGGAACACCTTCAGCGTCGACCAGAGCAGCACGCCGAGCCCGAGCAGGCCCGCGCCGGTCCGCCCGCCGGCCGAGGAGACGGCGTCGACGACGGCCTCCTCGCCGGCCGGCGTAAGGAAGTCCCCCGTAAACGCGACCAGCTCCGCAGCGATGGTCTCGCCGAAGACGGCGGTGGCGACGACGACGAGCAACAGGAGCGCAGGGACGAGCGAGACGAACGCGTAGTAGGCGATGGCGGCCGCGAGGAACGTCGCCTGCCGGTCTATCGCGAGGTCTGCGACGCGCCGAACCGTGCCGAACGCGGTGCGCGAGTGTCTGGACACGTCCCGCGTTTCGGCCGATGTCGACAAAAACGGGAGGGTGCCGGCCGCGGCACAGGCGCGCTCGCGGAGGGATCCCGTCAGTCCGCGTCGTCGCCGAGGACCGCCTCGCGCATCTCGGGGATCGACGCCGTGCTCTTCACCGCCGTGCCGCGGTAGTGCGCGCGGCTGGCCTTGTGACCGGCCCCGCGGAGCCGCTCGACGAACTCCGCCATGCCGATCGCGGGCTCGCCCCACTCCTTGTACAGCCGGTGCTGGTCGTAGTGCGTGGGGATGTCGAGTTCGCGCGCGACGGTGCCGAGCAGCTTGCGTGCGCGCTTCGCCTCGCCCATGTCGTCGGTCACCTTGCGGCGGACGGCGCGCGCGAACTCGGGCTCCGCTACCGGCCCGAGCCAGATCGGGCCCGCCGTGAGGACGCGGTCGCTCCCGCACTCCGGGCAGGCGTCGACGGGGTCGGCGATGTATCCGGGGGTCGCCGAGCGCCAGAGGCAGTCCTCGCAGCCGTCCACGTGGCCAAGGTTGTCGAGGCAGTCGTCGGCCGCGCGCGCGCCCGACTCAAGTTCGAGGTAGGTCCGCGCGTAGTGCCGGGAGACGTGCGAGAGGATCGGTCGCGCCGCCTTGTCGTAGCGCGCCGCGGTCCGCACGAGCGCCGAAATCAGCGTCCGGAGCCCCATCTCCGGGTGGTAGTCGGTGTTTCGCGGGACCGCGCCGTACTTGCGGATCCCGCTGTTGAGGTGGGCGCCGCAAAGCGGCGCAGTGTCGGTGGCGGTGACACAGACCAGGTTGCGGCCGTTCGCGAACGCCGCGTCCGCGAAGGGGATCGGCGTGCCATACGGGTCGAGGTCGACGACGTCGAACGGCCCCTCGTCGTACAGCAGGGCGTTGACATCGCGGTGGACCGCCTCGCCGTCGAGGCCGTTGGCGTCGAGGTTCGCAGCGGCGAGGTCGACCGCGTCTGCGTCGACGTCGGCACAGGTGACCCGATACCCCTCGGCCGCAGCGCGGACACCCCGGATCCCCGAGGCGGCCATCGCGTCGAGATACGAGGCGACGCGGGGCTCGCGGTCGCGGTAGGCGCGCAGCGTCGCGACCGTCACGTCGCGGTTCAGCTCCTGCGTCGGGTTGAAGAAGACGCCGCCGCCGGTACCCTCACTGGCGCCGTCGCGGGCCTCCGGGACGGAGACGGTGAGTCCGCCCTCTTCGATGTCCATACGACCGGTTCGGTCATCCCGGGTAAAAGGACCGCGCTCCGGGGCCGGGAGGGACTCGGAAGCGTCGAGCGGGGCGGCGGCGGCAGCGACAATGGGAGGCTTTTACGCCGTGGGCTCGGAACGTAGCCGTATGAACGGAGACGTCACGGGTGGACAGTCGGACGCGGTTGACGGCGACACGGAGGGACGGAGATGGTAAGTCCGGCGCGGGTGGACGCGATAACCGACATCGCGTACGGCGCGCTGATCGCCCTGTCTATCGTGCTCATCGCGACGTTTCAGGTGAACAACGTCGCCATCGCGTTCGGGATCGGGGTGTTCGCCTCGTACGTGATCCATGTCGTCTGGAAGATGGCCCGGTTCGACCCGGACTGGATGACCCGCGAAGTCGCAGACCAGGTCGGGAAACAGGTCGAGGAGAGCGTCGGCGAGACCGTCGACAAGGAGGTCGAGAAGACCGTGGGCGAGACCGTCAACAAGGAGGTGGAAAAGACCGTCGGCGAGACGGTGAGCAAGGAGGTCGAAAAGACCGTCGAGGAGACGGTGGGCGAGAAGGTCGAGGAAACCGTGAGCAAGGAGGTCGAAAAGAGCGTCGGCGAAACGGTCGAGAAGACCGTGGGCGAGACCGTCAACAAGGAGGTCAACGAGGTCGCTGACGACGTCAGCGACACCGTGAGCGAGGAGGTCACGGGGAAAGTCGAGGAGACAGTCGGCGAGACCGTCGAGAAGACTGTCGAGGAGAAGGTCGGCGAAACCGTCGA
>JBNJEE010000111.1:0-8202 GCA_051745525.1 Methanobacteriota archaeon
ACGGGGGCGACCGAAGGGAGCCCCGAGCGAGCGGCGAGGCTGGGGAGGTGTGAGGCGCGGTTGCGGTGCGGTCGGGTGGGACTCAAAGGGGCAGCCGGGAGGCGGGCGCAGGCGACGCAAGCACCGCAACGAGGGAGCGGTAGCGACCGAGTGAGGAGCGCAGCGAGCGTGCGCCCACCTCACGGCCGGGGCTTTGGAGGTGTTTTCCGCCGACCCGCAGTCGATCATTTATAAGCGAGCGGCTGGAGCTTTGGAGGCGGTCGCCGCCGATCCACCGGCAGCCATTTATAAGAGATCGACGCGAGACACGGAAGATCTCAATATCCGATCGACGGCTTATTCCACGACCGCGAGCGCCACGCCGTTCACCTCGCGAACGCCGACCACCTGGTGGCGCCACCCGTCTCCCGCATCCACGCAGAGCGTGCCCACATCCGTGACCGCAACCGAGACACCGGAGCCGTAGCCAAGCGCCACCGCGTCCTCGTCCACCGGCAGATCCGCAATCTCCCACGTCTCGTCGCCCCACTCACCGGAGGCGTCCGAGTGAACGAGCAGGTCCCCGTCGACGACCGCCATCGCGTGGCCGTCGCCGTCGGCCGCGACCGCGTCCGCGGCGCTCTCCCGAGCCGTCATCCAGCCGTTGCCGAGCCAGTAGAGGCCCGCGCCGGTGGCCGCGAGCGGCATCCCAGCGCCGGCCACGTCGCGGGCGTCGTCCAGCCCGACGTCCTCGATCTCGCCGTCACCGACCCGGAACACCCCGTCCGCGGCCGCGACGAGCGCGCCGTCGACCGCGCGGGGGTCCGCGACCCTCCCGAGACGCGTTGTCGACGCGATCGCCGCCCCATCGTCCGCGAACGCGACGCGCTCGATCGTACCGTCCTCGCGCGCGACCAGAAGTTCACCGTCACGACCGCCCGCGCCGACCGCGACCGCCGGGTCGGCGTCGACGAGCCTGAACTTCGGGTCGTCGCCGACCGCGGCGACAGAGAGCCCCTCCGGCGTCGCGGCGGCGACGAGGTCCGCCCCGTCGCGTCCGACGACCGCCACGTCGCGGGCCGCGTCCTGAGCGACCATGTCGAACGCGCCGACCTTGTCGGCCGACAGCGAGACGCGGACGACCCCGGTCCCCGTCGCGACGTATGCGTCGGTGCGGCCGGCGCTGCCCGCGTACACGCGCTTTTCGTCGATCGAGATGTCGTCCTCTGCGGGAGCCATCGAGAGGGCGTTCTCCACGGCGGGACATAAGCCCCGCGCGCCGGCGCTCCCGCCCCGGGCTCGGGCACCGTCGCGCGTTCCGACGCCTCGGGAACGCCCGCGCGTTCCGACGGCCATTTGGTCGCCCCTCGCGTACGTCGATCCGTGCAGTCCGTCGCCGCCGACCTCTCGACCCTGCTCGCGGACGTGGTCCCCCGGCTGGCCCGGATCACGGCGTTCATCGCGGGCGGCGTCTTCGCCGCCAACGTCGCCGTCGCGTTCGGCTTAGTCCGATACGTCGCCGGGATCGCGGGGTGGCTCACCCGCCCGGCGAACCTCCCGGACGAGGTCGGCACGGCGATCCTCACGACCGCGGCGTCGACGACCGCGGGCTACGCCACCTTGGCGGAGTACCGCGAGTCGGGCCTGCTCGACGACCGGGCGACGCTCGTCGCAGTCGTGATGAACACGTTCTTCGGCTTCGTCCAGCACGTGTTCACCTACTACGTCCCGGTGTTGATCCCGATCCTCGGCGTCACCACCGGGGCCGTCTACGTCGGCACGCGCGCCGGCATCGCGCTGCTCATCTCGGTCACGGGCGTCATGGCCGGCGGGCTCCTCCTCTCCGAGTCCAACGTCGACCGCTCCGCGCTCGCCGACGTCGACGCGACCGGCCCCGAGGCCGACGAGCGAACCCCCCGAGAGCGCGTCCGCGGCGCTGCCGGGAAGTCGTGGAAGACCCTGCGCCGGATCGTCCCGCGGCTCGCGGTCGTGTACACGGTCGTCATCTGGCTCGTCACGACCTACGACGTGACGGCGCTGACGAGCGTCGCGGAGCCGATCACGAGCGTGCTCGGGCTCCCGGGCGCCGCGGTGCCCGTCATCGCGGTGTTCACGCTCGACACGACCGCGGGCGCGGCGACGCTCGCCGGGACGGAAGCCGGGGTCTTCACCACCCGGACCGCCGTCGCGTCGCTGCTCATCGGGAGCATCCTCTCGTTCGCCGTCTCGACGTTCCGGCGCTCGATCCCGTTCCAGTACGGGATCTGGGGCGCCGCCTTCGGGACGAAGGTGATCGCCGTCAACACCGCCCTCAAGCTCGTCTTCATCTCGGCGACGGTCGCACTGCTGCTCGCGCCGGTGTGGTGAGGCGCTCGCACGCGCGCGGCGGCCGACCACGACGGCAGCGGTTGACCGCCCCGCCGCCCGAATCAGTAGGTTCAACACCGCCCCGGACCGATCGGCGCGCATGGCCCTCGAAAAGGACGTGGACTGTCCCGAGTGCGGCGAGATCCGTTCGTTTTACCGGACCGCGGCGATGACGCTTCACCTCGGCGAGAAGACGAAGTGGCGCTGCCCCGACTGCGGCTACGGCTACGTCGAGATCGACGGGATCGACACCCTCCCGGCCTGACTCGGATCGGTCCCCCTTTCCCCTGTTTTACCGTGTCGCCCCAACACTCAGTAGCCCCGCGGCTGAGTCGGAATACATGAATCGGACACGGCGACGGTCCGCGGAGGCGAGACCGCGTGGTCGGTGAGGCGCGCGACTCCGAGAGCGACGCGGGACCGCTCGACGGGATCACGGTGCTGGACCTCTCTCGCGTCCTCGTCGGCCCATTCTGTACGATGCAGCTCGGTGACCTCGGCGCCGAGGTGATCAAGGTCGAGCGGCCCGGACAGGGCGACCAGACCCGAACGTGGGTCCCGCCGGCGTTCGGCGAGGGCGAGGGGAAAGAGAGCGCCTACTACGTCAGCGTCAACCGCAACAAGCGGTCGATCCAGCTGGATCTCACGACCGAGGCCGGACGGGCGGTCGTCCGCGACCTCGCGCGCGAGGCCGACGTGTTCGTCGAGAACTTCCGGGTCGGCAAGACGGAGGAGTGGGACCTCGGCTACGGCGACCTCGTCGACGGGAACCCCGGGCTCGTCTACTGCGCCATCTCCGGCTACGGCGAGTGGGGGCCCGACCGCGACAAGCCCGCCTACGACATCATGATGCAGGCCCGCGGCGGCTTCATGTCGTTCACGGGCGTGGAGGGCGGCTCGCCGGTCCGGATCGGCGTCGCCCTCGCCGACGTCGGCGCCGGGATGTACGCGACGCAGGCGATCCTCGCGGCGCTGCTCGAACGCGAACTCGGCGACGGCCGCGGACAGAAGATCGACGTGAGCCTGCTGGACGGGCAGGCCGCCTGGACCAGCTACATGGCGACGAACTACTTCGCTAGCGGCGAGCCCCCGGGGCGGATGGGAAGCAAGCACCCGAACATCGTCCCCTACCAGGCCTTCGAGACACGTGACGGCTACGTCGTCGTCGCCTGCTCGTCGGACCGGTTCTGGCCGCCGCTGTGCGAAGCGCTCGACCGTCCCGACCTGCTCGCCGACGAGCGGTTCGAGACGAACGAGGGGCGCGTCCGCCACCGCGACGCGCTCGACCGCGAGCTTGGCGAGACGTTCGCGTCCATGACGACCGCGGAGGCGACCGCGACCCTGGAAGAGCACGACGTGCCCGCGAGCCGCGTCCGCGACGTGAGCGAGGTGTTCGCCGACCCCCAGATCGAGGCGCGCGGGATGCTCGCCGAGGCGGAACACCCGACCGCGGGGACGGTACAGTTCCCCGGGTCGCCGATGCACTTCTCGCGGACGCCGACGACGGTCCGGCGCCACCCGCCCGCGCTCGGCGAACACACGGAGTCGGTGCTACGGGAGTACGGCTACGGCGACGGCGACATCGACGAGCTGCGCGGACTCGGAGCGATCCCGGAGTAGACGCGGCCGCGCCGGCAAAATAGTGGGGAACCGCGGCGATCCGAGGGGCCTCGACCTACAGGATGCCGGCCTGCTCGGCGCGCGCGACGATGCCGCGGGCCATCTTGTCGGTCGCCTCGTCGACCATCTCGCCGTCGACCGAGACGGCGCCTCTGCCCTCCGCCTTCGCCTCCGCGTAGGCGTCGACGATCCGGCGCGCCTTCTCGGCCTCCTCGGGCGAGGGCGCGAACGTCTCGTTGGCGGGCTCGATCTGGCTCGGGTGGATCGCCCACTTGCCGTCACAGCCCAGCTGGCTCGCCCAGCGACAGGAGTCGCGGAACCCCTCCGCGTCCTCGATCTCGGCGTACGGGCCGTCGATCACCTGTAATCCCTGCGCCTTCGCCGCGTGGGCGATGCGCGCGAGCTGGTAGTGCCAGTAGTGGCCGGGGTAGCCGCCGCCGGAGCCGATGGTGAGCCCGGCCGCGCCGACGTTGGCGGTGTAGTCGCCGGGGCCGAACACGAGCGACTCCAGGCGGTCGCTGGCGCGGGCGATGTCGGCGACCTTCGTCATCGCCTCCGGCGACTCGATCTGTGCCTGGAGGCCGATGTCGCCGACCGGCAGGTCGTTGTTCTCCTCGACCTGCGTCAGCAGGTTGTCGACGGTGGCGACCGTCTCCGGGTTGTTCGCCATCGGCACCATGATCGTGTCGAGGTACTCGCCGGCCCGCCCGACGACCTCGATCACGTCGTCGTAGAACCACCTGGTGTCGACGCCGTTCATCCGGTAGCAGGGCCGGGTGTCGGACCAGTCGTACTCGATCAGCCCCTCGATGACGTTCTCGCGGGCGTCGACCTTCGCCGCGGGCGCAACGGAGTCCTCTAAGTCGAGGAACGCCTCGTCGGCGCCGGAGTCGGGCGCCCGCTCGATCATCTGCGGGTCGGAGCCCGGCGTCGCCAGCTGGCTCCGTCGGAGCGTGACGTCGTCCGGCCCGCCCATCAGTCGTCGCCCTCCGATGCCGTGATCGGGTCGTTCTCGTCTTCGGTGAAGCCGGCGGACTCCTCCTGGCGCCGCTGCGCCTCGGGGTCGAACTCAGCCTCGACCTCCTGGTACCGCGGGACGAAGGAGAGCTCGTGGTGGCTCTCGGTCTCGTGGCCGATGTAGCGCTCTTCGAGGTCGAACTGCGCCGCCTCGTCGTTCTCCGCGATGTTCGCGAAGTCCTCGTAGGCGGCGTGCGCGCCGGAGTGGAGGCCGTACAGCGTGATGAAGATGTACTGATAGCCAAGGTCGCCGAGCTCCTCGAACGTCAGCGGGTCCTCCTGAGCGCCCCACTCGAACGAGGAGGAGTAGTTGAAGGCCAGATCGAGGTCGGGGTGGGTTTCGTGGATCGTCTCAGCGTACTCGACCGCGTCCTCGCGCGAGGGGTCGGGCATCTCGGGCCAGACGAGGTCGACGCCCGCGTCGGCGTAGATCCGGCCGCGCTCGAGGTGCTCCTCCCAGTCGCCGTTCGCGGAGCCGTACGCGTCGGTTCGGGCGATGATGACCGTGTCCTCGGACTGCTTGGCGTCGACCGCGGCCTCGAAGCGCGAGCGGGCCTGCTCGCGGGAGACGATCTGCTTGCCCGCGATGTGGCCGCAGCGCTTCGGCGAGGTCTGGTCCTCGATGTGGACCGCGGCGACGCCGGCCTTCTCGTACTCGCGGACCGCGCGCCGGACGTTGTGGACGCCGCCGTAGCCGGTGTCGCAGTCGGCGATGACGGGGAGGTTCGTCGCCTCGACCATGCGCTTTGCGTTCTCGACCATCTCGGACATCGTGACCATCTCCAGGTCGGGGAAGCCGAACTGGCCGAGGACGGTCGAGTAGCCGCTCATGTACGCCGCATCGAGGCCGGCCATCTCCGCGAGGCGGGCGTCGAGCGCGTGGTAGATCCCAGGCGCGAACGTGTACTCCTGCTCCTCGAACAGCTCGCGGAGCCGCCGGCCGGCCGGGTTGTCGATATCTCTCGTGAAGACGTCGTCGTCGAGTTCGTTGGGATTCATCGGATTACTGCGTAGGGTCGTCGTCTGCGGTGCGGTTCGTCGTCGCGCGTCGCTCGTCGGCGCGGCGCCCGCCATCGGTACGAGCGCTGAGCGCGAACGTCGTGGGGTCCGGTCGCGGGCCGTCGCCGGTCCCCGCCATGGGGACGGCGCAGCGGGACGAGCACGTACCGTCCGGGCGCGCCGAACGGTCGCGGTGGCGGCGCGTCGCGTTCGCCGTCATCGCGACCCCCCGTCGGTCCGCGTCCGCGAGGCGGGACGCAGGTCGGGGACGAGCGGCGCGTCGCGCTCGCCGTCCGTCGGCGGACGCGTCGGCCGGCGGGTGTCGGTCTCGGTCGGCTGTCGGGTGTCGGTCCGCGGCGGTGAGCCGTGAGTGCGCGTCCCCGTCGCTCTGCGAGTCGCGATCGTCGGGACAAGCGGCGCGCCGGCCTCCTCGGTGAGCGGGGTGCGACCGGGGATCGTCCGCGGAGAAGTAGTCGTCGCGTTCGACTCGGTCGGTCGATCGGCCGTGCTGTCGGTGCGTCGGGTCGTGTCGTCGGGCGTGTCGTTAGGTGTCGTCATCGGGTCGTGTGGGCGGTTGCGGCGGTCGTCTGGTGATCGAGTCCGTGCGTCGGGTCGCTGCGTGTCCGTGTACGGATACTACCATTGCGACCGGAGCAAATCGGAGGAGGATAATAAACATAATGATTGATAATGATAATATTCGTTATGTTGTTTTATCCGATTAAATGTTTCATGACAACACGTGGCGTGGTTTGGGGATTCGGGACGTGTGACGGCGGGAGCGGCAGCGAGGACGCCGGCGGCCCGGACCGATCGCTTATTGGCTCCACGCGCGGAGCGTGAGGTAGTGAACGAGCGCGACGCCCTTCGGGCCCTTACGGCCGACCTCCCGCACGCGGGCGACGACGCCGCCGTCGTCGACGGGACGGTCATCACGACGGACATGCTCCACGAGCGGACCGACTTCCCGCCCGGGACGACGCGGTACACCGCCGGCTGGCGTGCCGTGGGTGCGTCGCTGTCGGACGTGGCCGCGATGGGCGCGGCCGCCCGGGCCGCGGTCGCCGTCTACGCCGACGGGGGGTTCGACCGCGAGGAGCTATCTCGGTTCGTCGCGGGTGCGGTCGACGTCTGCGAGGCGGTCGACACGGAGTACGTCGGCGGCGACCTCGACGAACACGTCGAGTTCACGACCGCGACCACCGCGATCGGGGACGTGACTGCTGACGGGCCCGTCACCCGCGACGGGGCGCGGCCCGGCGACGCGCTCTGCGTCACCGGCGAGTGGGGGCGGTCCGCGGCGGCGCTGCGGCTGTTTAAAAATGGAGGCGACGAGGCGGTCGAGCGCGCGAACGAGCTGTTCCGGTTCACGCCGCGGGTGGCCGACGGGCTCGCGCTGGCGGGGACGGCGACCGCGATGATGGACTCCTCGGACGGGCTGGCGCGGTCGTGTCACCAGCTCGCCGAGGCGAGCGGGGTCGGGATCGAACTGGAGCGGGACGCGGTCCCGGTCCATCCCGCGGTCGAGGAGGTGGCCGAGGGTTCGGCGGAGCGGTTCGAACTCGCGGCGCACTTCGGCGAGGACTTCGAGCTGTTGTGTGCGGTGCCGGAATCGGCGGTGGATGGGGTCGAAGGGGCATGTCCCGCGGGGCTCACGCGGATCGGGACGGTGATCGAGGAACCCGAAAAAGGGGCGCCGCTCGTCCTCGGCGACGGCGAGCCCCTGCCCGACCGCGGATTCACGCACGGGGACGGGTAAGTCGGCGAAGTCGCGGCCGCACGCCTATAAATAAGCGACTGTGGAGTGACGACGAACACCGCCGAAGCCCCGGCCGCTCGGCTGTACGAGGATGGCTTTTATAAACAGGCGACCGACACGAACACCGCCGAAGCCCCGGCCGCTCGGCTGTACGAGGATGGCTTTTATAAACAGGCGACCGACACGAACACCGCCGAAGCCCCGGCCGCGAGGCGGGCGCACGCTCGCTGCGGTCCTCAGTCACTCGCTTCGCTCGTTCCTTGCGGTCCTTCCGTCGCCTGCGCCCGCCTCGCGACCGCCCCTTCGAGTCCCGCCCCGCACAGCGACCGCGGCCTCACACCTCCCCAGCCTCGTCGCTCCCTTCGGTCGCGACTCCCTCGCGCGTGCGGTTCGCGCCCTTCGGGCGCTCACCGGCACGCGCCACCGCAGAAATTCGTCTCTTTTCGCGGCGCCTACCGCAG
>JBNJEE010000018.1:0-24855 GCA_051745525.1 Methanobacteriota archaeon
CTGCCCGGAGTGCGAGAAGGAGACGGACTCCACGGTCGACTTCTGTCAGTGGTGCGCGGAGCCGCTCGTTGACGCCGGTGCGTGACAGCAAAAGTCGCGCGCGGACCGCCTCAGAAGAGGTAGAACAGCGGGAAGACGAACACCCAGACGATGTCCACGAAGTGCCAGTAGAGGCCGAAGTACTCGATCGGGCGCTCGTCGTCGAGGTAGTGGCCCTGGTACGCCCTGACGAACAGGAAAATGGCGACCACTAGTCCGAGAACCACGTGGAGCCCGTGGAGCCCGGTCGTGACGTAGTAGATCGACGCCTGGATCGGGTCACCGTGGGCGTTCGCGGAGATCGTCACTCCGCGGTCGAAGATTTCGTGGTTCCACTCCCACAGCTTGATCGCCATGAACGTGAACCCGAGCAGGATGGTCGCTCCGAGCGTCGCGAGGAGCCCCTGCCGGCTCTTGCGACGGGCCGCGACCAGGGCCAGGATCACAGTGAACGAGGACGTGATCAACACGAAGGTGTTTATGAGTCCCGGCAGCGACTCCGTTAGCGGTTCCCACGTCATCCAACCCGCGTTGTATCGGATGAAGATGGCCGCCGACAGCAGCGCGCCGAAGACGAGCACGTCGGACGCCAAGAAGAACCACACCCCCAGCTTCACTTTCTCGACGCCGTTGAACGGCCAGCGCTCGGCGAACTCGGTCGGCGGAGCGTAGAAGTCTTCAGTACCCCACTTCACGCCGGTGTAGAGGAGTCCGGCGATCCCGGTCACGATCGCGGTCGGGTAGAGCAGGTTGGAGATGACGACGTCACTCTGGAGCGCCGTCTCGCCCAGCTCAACGGTGACGGAGTCGGCGAAGCCGGAGAGGCCCAACAGCAGGACACCGAGGGCGAGCGACAGTGCGAACGGCCAGATGCTCGCGTGACTCGGATGTTTGTCCCAGTGAGCGTATCTCGAGATGTGCGCTGAGTGGCTATCGCCGCCGTCTGTGGCGACGTCGCCGTTGTCGTCGGTCTTCATCGCGGGCCCGCCGTCCGGCACGTAGTCCTTCACGAACTCCAGCTTCCCGGAGGCGTACGACGGCCGGTTCGGCCAGTTCTCCAGCGGCGGCGGCGAGGACACCGCCCACTCTGCCGTCCGGGAGTAGTCCCACGGGTTGTCGCCGGCCGGCTCGCCGGAGACGTAGGCCCTCCCTAAGTTGTAGAACATGATGAAAAAGGAGAGTCCAAGCACGAATGCCCCAATCGTCCCGAACTGGTGATAAATTTGGAACTCCGGATTGTATTCGAACACCCGGCGCGGGGTCTCCCAGGCGAGGAACATCGACATGTAGACGGCGTTGAAGCCGAGGAAGAACGTGACGAAGTGGAGCTTCCCGAGGAATTCGTCGTACATCTTCCCAGTTACCTTCGGGAACCAGTAGTAGATGGCGCCGACGAGCGCCGTCGCCCCGCCGAACATCACGTAGTGGAAGTGCGCGACCACCCAGTAGGTGCCGCGGAACTCGTAGTCGAGCACGATAGCGCCGAGGAAGACGCCAGTAATCCCACCGAGGATGAACAACAGTAGCGCGCCGAACGCGAACAGGAACGGCGTCGTGAACTGTATCCGCCCCTTGATCAGCGTGTAGATCAGCGAGAAGACGATCAGGTCGAATGGAAGCGAGATGCCGATCGTTGTCGCCATCATCAGCGTCTTGATCTCCAGGTTGATCGTCGTCAGGAACATGTGGTGCATCCACACGAGGAACGATTGGACGGCGATCAGGCAGATTGAGATGATGACCCACTTGCGACCGACGAGGCGGCGGCCGGAGAACGTCTGGAACAGTTCCAGCATGACCCCGAGTGCCGGGAAGAAGACGATGTACACCTCCGGGTGGCCGAAGAACCACCAGAGATGGCTCCACAGCAGGGCGCCGCCATCGGTCGCGGAGAAGTAGACGCTCCCGAGCACCCGGTCGGAGCCGAGGATCAACAGCGCGCCGAGCAGCGCCGCGAACGCGAACAGCATCATCCACACCGTCGCAAGAATCGACCACGAGAACAGCGGCATGTCCATGATGCCCATCCCCTCAGCGCGGGAGTGATGGATAGACGTGAGGAAGTTCACCGTCGACGCGGTGACGCCGATGATAAACATCGTGAGCGCGAGGATCGCGCCGGTCGACCCGATACCCGGCGTGTACATCGGCACGTTGAGCGGCGCGTACATCGTCCACCCAGCGGTCAGCGTACCGCCCTGGAAGAAGCTGATCCCGAGTAGCGCGCCGGAGAACAGGTACATCCAGTAGGAGAGCGCGTTCAGCCGCGGGAACGCGAGGTCGTCCGCGCCGATCTGAAGCGGCACGAAGTAGTTCGCGAAACCGAAGGCGAACGGCGAGAGGAACCAGAACACCATTATCAATCCGTGGGCGGTGACGGCCTCGTTGTACGCGAGTCCGGAAAGGATCTGGCTGGTCGGGTCCCACAGCTGTAGCCGGATGAGCAGCGCCATCACGCCGCCGAACAGCAGGAAAAACAGCGCGGTGATCGTGTACAGGATACCGATGTCTTTGTGATTAGTCGTGACCAACCAGCGCTTGACCGAGGTCGTGGGCGGCAGTTCGCTCATGCGCTCACCCCGCTCGGCGCGGCGGCTCCGAGCCCGGAGGCCTCGATGCTGGAGCTCTCTGAGCTGTTGCCGGTGTCAGCGTACCACGATTCCCACTCGTCTTCCGGAATGACCGTTATTTTCCCTTCCATCTGCGAGTGACCCGGACCGCACAGCTCAAAGCACTCGACGGGGTACGTCGCCTCGCCGCCTTGCGCCTCGACGTCCTCGGAGCTCACGGAGAACCAGTTCTCATTGTAATCTCCCGGAATGGCGTCGGACTTTATCCGTAAGTCCGACGAGCCGAAGTTGTGCCAGACATCGCTTGACGTCACGTTGATGTCGATCCGCTGGTCGGCCGGCACGATCAGTTCGCCCGTCTCGGTGTGGCCGTTCGGATACTCGTACTCCCAGCCGTACTGGTACCCCTCGACCATGATTTCGATGTCTCCATCCTCGCCGCTGTCCGGCCCCTCCTCGACGTAGAGGAGCAGCCCGTACGAGTACACGACGAGGCTGATGACGACGATCGCGCTCAACCCGAACGAGAGGAAGAGCTTCTTCGCTTTCGGACCGCCCTGTCCTGTCGGGAGCTCGCCGACGACCGGTGCGTCGAACTCCTCGTCCGACCGGTTCCCGTCGTCGCGGTACTTGTACACGTTCCACAGCGTGTACGCCACGACGATGGTGCCGACGAGGGTACCGAGCGCGAGGAAGACGAAGAAGATCTCGTCGAAGACCTCCGCCTGTGCGCGCCAGTCGCCCCCCTGTTGTAGGATAACTGGGTCTATCATGTTCGTCTGTCTGCTCTTGTAACACCCTTGGCGATGGTACACTTATCTCTTGTGTAGCGGGTCAGGGGGAAGGGGGCCGTCGGGGCGTCCAGGTGGCCGCCCGAACGAGGCGACACTCGTCTCCCGGAGCGAACCCGCGATACGCCCACCGGCGCGGGTGCGCCGGGAACACCGACGAGCCGAAGCGGACGCGTCGAAGGGTATTTGTACGCGCGAACGGAGCCCCTAACAACGAAAATCCATGACATCACTCACCCTCTTGAGTACGGGGCTGATGGGCCTCCTCGTCGTCGCCACGTTCGTCGCAGTCGCCGAGATCGGGGCGAAGCGAGTCGCTCCCGGCAGCGACGAGGCGGGCGGACGCTACGAGGCGATCGTCGGGGCCCTCGGCGACGTCGCCCGAACGCCGGTCGTGTGGGCGGTCTCGTTCGTCGGAATCACCGTCCTCGTCGGCGGGAGTATCCTCCTCGGCGTCGGGAGCTTCGGCGTTCCGGAGGGGCTCGCCGGGACGCTGGTGAACCTCGCGTACCTGATCGTCGGACTGCTCCTCGTCGGCTTCGTCTTCCTCGGCGCGTACTTCGCGACGCGGAGCCGCGGACTCGGCAACGCACACGGCGTCGCCGTCGGGACCCTGGCGACCGGCGCCGCGTTCCTCGTACTCGTCACCGTCCAGCTGGTCGTCGGCGTCGTCGGCTGACTCCGCCCGCGTTTCCTTCTACCGTCAGTCGAAGGTCGCCCGGCTATCAGCGTCCGCCCTCGGCGTCCGCGCCGCGGAGCTCGTCGTCGAGGCCGAGGCCGACGAGCGGGCCGAAACGGTCCCAGACGACGACGAGCGACGGGACGAGCAGGATCGAACAGAGGTAGGCGTAGAACACGCCGAGAGCGAGCAGGACGCCGAAGTCGCGGAGCAGCGGGATCACCGCGAGCCACAGGACGCCGAGCCCGGAGACCGTGGTGAGCATGCTGCCGGTGAGCGCCCCGCCCGTCCCCTCGATGGTGACGTCGAGCGCCTCGTCGATCGGCAGGCCCGCCTGGTACTCGTCGACGAACCGGTGGACGAAATGGACCGTGTAGTCGACGCCCAGCCCGATGGAGACGGAGAGGATCGGCGCATTGATCGGCGTCAGCGGAATGTCGAACGCCCGCATCGATCCGACGAGCAGTCCGACGGTGACGAGGACCGGGACGAGGTTCAGGAGGCCGTAGACGGCCTTCCCTTCGAGGTAGGCGTACGACAGCGCCAAGAACAGCGCCGTGAGCCCGAAGGCGGCAAACAGGCTCCGGATGGCCGACTCCGTCAGCAGGTCGATCACGGCCTCGTTGACGACGAGATCGCCGGTCGGCACGGCTTCGAGCGGGGTGCGCTCGGCGAGGTCGCGAACGTCCGCGACCGCCTCGGAGTTGTCGACGCCCGGCTCAATCGTGTAGTCGATCCGCGCGCTGCCGCGGTCGGCCGCCACGTACCCGCGCGCCTGCCCCTCCGCGGAGGAGTCGAGGAGCGCGTCGTACACCTCGTCGACGTTCCGGTCCGGTACGCCGTTGCCGAGGCGGTCGTTGCGCTCGACTAACGCCGCGAACTCGGGATCCTGCGCCGCGTGGTCGTCGATCACGGTGACGATACTCGTCGCCTGCGCGCGGCGCTCGTCCGTCGTCTCGAAGGTGTCCGGCGGATTCCGCGTCGTCCGGTCGATCAGCTCTAAAGCGTCGTCGTCTCTCACCGACTGGTCGACGTACAGCGTCACCGACCCCACGAAGTCCTGTTCGAACTCCTCCTCAAAGAGGGTCAACACGTCGAGGAACGTGTACTCCGTCGGCGCGAACGGCTCCGGCAGTTCGGCGTACGCCTCCAACCGGTCTTGGTCCGGGAAGAACGCCTCCTCCGAGAACTCCGTGTTCACGCCGGTACCGTAGGCGCCGCCGACCGCGCCGCCGACGAGGAGGAGGGCGACGACCGCGACCGGGGCGATCCGCGAGAGGTCGACGCCCACGTGGAGGACCCGCGCGAGCCGCGAGCCGCCGGAGCCGAGCGCGGTCGTCCCGAACGTCGGGATCGGGAGCCGCTCGCGCCAGCGGTCGGCCAGCACTTTCGCGGCCGGGAGGTAGACGCCGAAGATCACCAGCGTGAACGTGATCCCGGCGGCCGCGACGATCCCGAAGTCACGGTTGGGATCGAAGGGGCTCACCACGTTGGAGACGAGCCCGAACACCGTGGTGATTGTCACGAGCAGGAAGGCGATGAGCAGTTGGTCGGTGGTGGTCCGCATCGACGCCTCGATCCCGGTCCCGGTCGCCCGCTCCTCGCGATAGCGGTTGACGATGTGGATCCCGAAGTCGATCCCGACCGCGAGCAACAGCGGAAAGACGGTCACGAGCGAGTCGGAGAAGGGGATCCCGGCGTAACCCATGAACCCGAACGTCCACAGGAGCGAGACGAGCAGCGCGGAGATCCCGATCGCCATGTCGATCGGGTCGCGATACGCGAAGATCAGGAACCCGACGATCAGGATAAGCGCCGCCGGGAAGACGATGATCGCGGTGTCGGTAAGCAGCGCGGTGATCTCCGACTGGAGGACGCCGTCGCCGAAGAGGATCGCGTTCTCGCCGGCCTCGTTGCCCGGGACGGAGTCGACGACTTCGACGCTGCGGGTCTGAAGCTCGGTCACCCGAGCCGTCGTCGCCGCGTCCGGCAGGTCGTAGGTGATCCCCACGATGGCGGTGTCCGCCGCCTGCGCGGTGGGGTTGTAGTCGACGGACACCTGCGACGCGATCGCTCCGGCCGCGTCGGCGTCGTCGATCGCCGCCCGCAGTTCGGCTGGGGTCGCCTCGGCCACGGCGTCGCGGCGCTCTCCCGTGTCCGCCGCGTCCGGGTCCAGTTGCCGCGCGATCGCGTCGGCGTGGCTCGACGTCGACGCGACCCGGAGCGTCGAGCGCGACTCCAGTCGGTGTTGGGTCTCCAGCGTCCGGACCAAGGCGTCGCGGGAGAGGACGTTGTCGTCGGAGACGATCACCTGCGCCGACGTCGCGGAGCCGCCGATCGACGTCTCGAACTCCTCGTCGATGTCGTCGAGCGCCCGCTGTGCGGGGATGTCCTGCGTGAACTGGTCCGCGCCTGCGCTCGTCTCGATGCCGGTCAGTCCCCCGGCGAACGCGACGGTGACGAGGAGGAAGACTGCCAGGACCGCCAGCGGGCGCTCCGTGACGACGCGGTCGATCTCCTCGATCAGGCGGTCGGCCGCGGTCACCGGTGCCCCGCTGTCCGGCTTGGCGTTGTCTGAGAGCGCGCCGTCCGGCGTTCCGTCTTCGGGGGCTCGCCCGTCGACCGGGCCGGAGGGGTGGTGCGTCCGCTCATCGGATCACCGCCGTCGGTACCAGACGGCGCCGCCGACCGCGGCGACGACGAGCAGGACGCCGACGGCGATCAGTCCGGTCGGCGTGCCGCCGTCGTCGACGGGCGCGGTCACTGACACCGGGACCTGCGTGACGTCCGAGATGCGGTCGTTGCCCCGCTCGTCGTCGTACCGGAAGTCGATCTCGATCGGGTGATCCTCCACGCTCGCGCTCCCCGCGGCGGACACCTCGAACCAGATCTCCTCGGATTCGCCGGGTTCGAGCTCGTCGACGAACGCCTCGTCGTTGACCGCCGTCAGCGGGCTGTCGGCGTAGAGGCCGGCGTTGATCGACGAGAGCGTCTCCGGCCGCTGGTTCGTGATCGTTGCGTTGATCCGGCGAGTCTCGCCGGCAGGGACCGTGGCGTTGTCGACCGCGAGTTCAAACTCGGGCTGCCGAGGTGCCACCTCGACGCGACGGGTCTCCTCAGCGGCGAGTGTCGCATCGCCGCTCTCGTACTCCGTCGTGAACCGGAACTGTCGGGGGCCGGGATCGGCGCTCCCGCTCACGTCGGCGTCGAAGGTGAAGTTCGCCGACTCGCCGGCGGGGATCGTCGGAAGCGCGTATCGGGTCTCGCCGAGGCTCACGCGGTTGCTGCCGGAGTCGGCGACGAGGACCGCGTCCTCAACGTCGAGCGGGCCCTCGTTCGTGAGGGTGCCGGAGACCGTCCCGGAGTAGCCGACCTCGAGCGTGCCGGAGACGTCGTCAAGCGAGAACGACTGCTCGCGGACCGGGACGACGCCGGCGCGCGCGGCCGCCGCGGTCGCGTCGACGCCGTCGGGGTCGCGGTAGTCGACCGTCGAGGAGAGCGCGTACGCGCCCTCACCAAAGGATTCGCCGACGGACGAATCGAACGTCACCGTCCGGTTCTCGCCGGGCTCCCAGTCGCCGACGAACGACTGGCCGCCGCCCTCGCCGGACCCGAGCCGGACCCCCGGGCTGGTCGTGGTCCCGGAGACGACCGCATCGCGGGCGGTCTCGTCGCCGACGTTCTCCATCGTGACGCTCACATCGCCACTGCCGCCGACCTGCGCGTCCGTGTCGGTCTCCAGCACCGCGAAGCGGGCGCCGTCGTCGACGACGATGGTCAGGTCGAAGTCGTCGATTCCGCGCCGGTCCTTGTGGTCGTTGAACTCAGGGATGATCTCGAAGGTGTACCGGTAGCGGGCGGTCGCTTCCACCTCGTACCTGCCGTCGGGCACGTCGTCGGGCACGGTCACGTCCAGCGGGACGGAGACCGGACTCGCGGACGTCGTGACGTCGCCGACCGGGACCTCGCCGTCCTCGACGTCGATCGGCACGTCGCCGTCGTCGATTTCGAGGGTGAGCCCGCGAGCGGTCGTTACCCGGGAGTCCAGCTGGTTGCCGATCTCCATCTCCCCGGTGTTGACGATGTCGACCGTGACAGTCGACTCGGCGCCGCTCGGGACCGACCGCTGCGAGGCGAAGAGTTCCAGCACGGGCGATCCGCGGATCTGTCTGTCCGTCGGCTCGGACTCCGACTGCGCGACGGCGCCGTCGGCGGCCGGACCGTCGATTCCAGAGAGCGCCGCGGCGTCGCCGTCGTCCGCCGTCCCCGCGCTCGGGGTCGCGGCGCCGGCGAGCGAGACGCCGACGAGCAGCGCGGTCACCGCGACGACGGCGAGCGCGGCGGTCGCGAACCGCGCCGACCGACTCATCGATCCCCTCCGCCGGACCGGTAGGATGGTCTGGTCGCGCGCGGCGACCGGCCGTATCGTGACGCGTCGGGTCGAGTCATACGTTTTTGTCAGGGGCGCGCGGCATAAGCGTGTTGAATGAACGTTCAATCAAAATCGGTATATACCGCACTCCTCTAGGCGGCGTATGACCGACCCGTTCGCGGAGCCGTCGGACACCCGACAGGCGATCCTCGGCGCGGCGTTCCGCGCGCTCTGTGAGCACGGGTACGCGAGCGTCACGATACAGCGGATCGGCGACGAGTTCGACAAGAGCCCGTCGCTGGTGTACCACCACTACGACGGGAAAGACGAGCTGCTGATCGACCTCCTCGGGTTCCTGCTCGACGAGTTCGAGGCGTCTATCGCAGACGGGGGCGTCGCGGGGCCGCCGGACGACGGCGCGGCGGCCGCGAGCGACGTGCCCGAGATGGCCCCAGAAGAGGCCTTCGAACGCTCGGCGCGGGAGCAGCTCGACGGCTACCTCACGGCGGCCGTCGACCCCGCGTCGCTCGACGACCCGTACGCGCCCGACGCGCGGTTCGTCACAGTGATGACCGAGCTGCGCTCGCAGGCCGCGAGCGACGAGGCGTACCGCGACCACTTCGACCGAAGCGACCGGGTCTTCGGCGAGTACCTCGAACGGCTCGTCCGCGAGGCGGCGATTGAAGTGGCCTGCGAGGGCGGCGCGGATACGGGGGGCGAGCGAACGGTCACCGCCTCTGAGGTGGCCGCGACGCTCCAGACGTTCGCCACGGGCGGGATGTTCCGCTGGGCGACGACGAACGAGCGGGCGTGGGTCGCGGACTCCCGCGACGGGATCGACCGCTACCTGGAGGCGATGCTGCCGCTCGTCGAGGCGACCGGTTCGGAGGAGTAGCGGCAGACGACGCGGCCGACGGACGGGGGCGCCGTCAGCGGTCGGTGACGCCCTCGGCGTCCATCCGGGACACCTCCTCTTCGAGCCACTCGCGGAGCCACTTCACGCGCTTGATGCGCTGGTGCGCGATGCTCTCGGCGGTGTCGGAGACGACGCGCTCGGTGTGGTCGCGAGCGCGTTCGAGCACGCGGTCGACCATCTTGGCGGCGTCCATGTGCGTGCGCGACTCGTACCCCATCCGCAACAGCATGAGGACGGCGCCGTTGGCGCCGACCTTGTCGAGCACGTCGGCCTCGATCAGACACCGGCTCTCCAAGGGGACGTCGTCGAGGTCGCCGGTGTACGAGTGGTCGACGACCGCTCCGCACACCTCCTCGATGAACGACTCGGGGTAGTTGCCGCGGCTCTGGAGGTACTCGCGGGTGACGCGCGCGCCGGCCTCCGCGTGGACGTCCTGTTCGGCCTCCAGTTTGGCGACGTCGTGGAAGACGGCCGCGACCCGCACGACGTCGACGTCGGCGCCCTCGGCCTCCGCAATCTCCGTCGCGAGGTCGACGACGTTGAGGATGTGGTTGAACCGGTAGGACGCCGAGTGCCACGGGTACCAGCGCATCCGCCCGCCGTCGTCCTCGCTCTCGACGCTGGCCGCGAGGTAGTCGCGAACGAACCCCTTCATCTCCTCGAAATCCTCGTCGCTCACCTCCGTTTCCTTAATTTCGACGCCCACCGGGACCACCTCGGGCGAAAAGATCGTGATTCATTACCGTAGCCGAGGAGCGTTTCGGTCTTAGGCGTTACGACGGAGTCTCCAGCCGGAGATGCGGCTGGCGTCCGGCGGAAAGTCGGGAGATCGGTCGGCGGACGATCGACTCTCGGGCGAGAGCCGAACGTCGACGCGACGCGGGACGCTTAACAGTGTTGCGGGCGCATCGGCGTCTATGTCGAGCCCCTTCGGAAGCGGCGACCGCGCTCGGTTCCAGCGGGCGGCGGCGGTCAACGTCGTCGGCAACGCGGTGAAGATCGCCGTCGAGGGCGCGGCGGGACTCGCGTTCGGCAGCGTCGCGCTGGTGGCCGACGCCGCTCACTCGGTCGCCGACCTCGTCGCGAGCGCGGTCGTGTTCGTCTGGGGGGGCTCGCGGTACGAGAGCGCCGACGAGACGCATCCGCACGGCCACCAGCGCATCGAGCCGCTGACCGCGCTGCTCGTCGGCGCGACAATCGTGGTCCTCGGGCTCCTCCTGTTGCGCGAGTCGGTCCTCGGACTGCTCGGGACGCACGAGCCGCCACGGAAGAGCCTGCTCCTCGTCGCCGCGCTGCTGTTCGCGATGGCGGACATGTACCTGCTGTACTGGTACACCGAGCGTGTCAACGCCGACCTCGGCTCGACCGCGCTGACCGCGCTCGCGGTCGACTGCCTCAACGACATCTACACCACGATCGCCGCCCTTATCGGCGTGTTCGGCGTGCTCCTCGACGTCCCGATCCTCGACCCGGTCGCCGGCGCGCTCGTCAGCGTCCTCGTCGTCTACCAGGGGATCGAGATCGGCCGCGAGAACGTCACCTACCTCGTCGGGGGCGCTCCGCCGCCGAGCGACCGCGAGCGCGTCGTCGCCGCGCTCCGCGATAACCCCGCCGTCGAGGGCGTCCACGATCTCACGGTGTTCTACGACGGGACAGACCTGGAGGTCGAGGTCCACGTCGAGGTCGACGGCGAGATGACGCTCCGCGAGGCCCACGACGTGGAGACGGAACTCGTCACGAGCCTCCGCGCGCTGGAGGACGTCGGCGACGTGCACGTCCACCTCGATCCCTCCGGCCTCGGCGAGTGGAAGGATGCGCCGGAGGAGTCTGACGCCGCGGATTGAGACCGCGCGAACCGCCCAGGAATCCCCGGCGGCGTGCGGGTTTTGCCCCTCCGACCCCTACGGATCGACATGTTCAGTCGCCGCTGGCTGGAGATGACGTGGCGGGACGGACTGTTCGCTCACTGGCCCGTCGACCCGGCGACTGTCGCCGCGTCGCTACCCGACGCGCTCTCGGTCGCGACCCACGATGGAGACGCCTACCTCGGGGTCGTTCCGTTCGTGATGGACGAGATCCGCCCGCGCGGCGTGCCGATGGGGCTGTCCTTTCCCGAACTCAACCTCCGGACCTACGTCGAAGGGCCGAACGGTCCGGGCGTCTACTTCCACAGCCTCGATGCCGACGACAGACTCGGCGTGGCGGTCGCTCGCGGGCTGTTCCGGCTCCCGTACTACCACGCCGAGACCGACGTTCGGCGCACGGCTGCGGGCGACGCGCTCGGCGGTCGGGACGACGGGCTCGGTGGGGGCGACGGGCTCGGCGGTCGGGGCGTCAACGCGGACGAGGGTGACGCCGTCCGCTTTGCGAGCCGCCGCGTCCACGAGGGCGCCCCGCACGCGCGCTTCGACGCGACCTACGCGCCGGCCGGCGAGGCGTTCACCCCCGAGCCGGGGTCGCTGTCGGCCTTTCTGCTGGAGAACTACCGGTTCTACACTGCCGGTTCGGGCGGCCGACTGTACGTCGGCGAGATCGACCACGACCCGTGGACCCTGCGGCCCGCGGCGGCTGAGGTCCGCGCGAACACGCTGTTCGCGGCGAACGGCTTCGAGGCCCCCGACGGGGAGCCGACACTCCACTACGCCGAACCGATCGCGGTCACCGCGGACCGGATCAGGCGGGTCTGACCGGGGCGAGGGGTTCGTAGAGAGAGCGGCCGCGAGCGACTCGCTACGGGAACAGCCCGCGGTACTCGTGGGCCTTCGCCGTGCGCTCCAAGGCGAGCGTGTACGCGGCGGTGCGCAGGTCGGGCAGATCCTTCGCGTCGTACTGCTCGATTGTCTCGTCGAACGCGGTGCCGATGCGTCGCTCCAGTTCGGCGTTGACGGTCTCCAGCGGCCACGAGAACTCCTGGGCGTTCTGGACCCACTCCAGGTACGAGACGATGACGCCGCCCGCGTTCGCGAGGATGTCCGGCACGACCTGAATGTCGCGCTCGGTGAGCGCCTTGTCGGCGGCGACCGTCGTCGGGCCGTTGGCCGCCTCGACTATCGCGGACGCCCGGAGGTCGTCGACGTTTTCGTCGGTGATCACGCCCTCAACGGCGGCCGGAATGAGCACGTCGACGTCGAGGGTGAGGAGCTCAGCGTTGGTGATCGCGTCGGGGTCGTCCCAGCGGGAGTCGGCCGCGCTCGCGCCGCCGCGGATCGCTCCCGCGACGTACTCTTCGACCAGTCCGCCGGCGTCGACGTGCGACGCCAGCGCCGCCACGTCGAGCCCGTCGGGGTCGTAGGCCGCGCCAGACACGTCCGAGGTGGCGACCACGTTCGCGCCCGCCTCGTCGAGGAGCCGCGCCGCGTTCGACCCCACGTTTCCGAACCCCTGAATCGCGATCGTCGCGTCCGAGAGGTCGCGGTCGAGGTACTCGAAGAGCCGCTCGGTGACAAGCGAGACGCCGCGGCCGGTCGCCTCGACGCGGCCGGGCGTCCCGCCGATCTCCAGCGGCTTCCCGGTGACGACCTGCGGGATGGAGTGTCCCTCGTACATCGAGTAGGTGTCCATCATCCACGCCATCGTCTGCGGATTCGTGTTCATGTCCGGCGCGGGGACGTCGACCTCGGGGCCGATCATCCGGCGGATCCCCTCGGTGTACCGGCGGGTGAGCCGTTCGAGGTCGCGCTCGGTGAGGTCCTTTGGCTCGCAGATCACGCCGCCCTTCGCGCCGCCGTAGGGGAGGTCGACCAGCGCCGTCTTCCAGGTCATCCAGCCGGCGAGCGCCTCCACCTCGCGCTGCGTGACCGAGGGGTGGAACCGGACGCCGCCTTTAAATGGCCCGCGCGCGCTGTCGAACTGGCAGCGGTACCCCTCGAACACCTCGACCTCGCCGGACTCCAGCTCGACCGGGAGCGTCACCTTCAGCGTGCGTTCGGGGTGTTTGAGCCGCTCGAACACCCCGTGATCCACGTCTGCGTACTCCTCGGCGCGGTCCATCTGGGCGAGCATGTTCTCGAACGGATCGTCGGCCATGGCTGGCACCACTCGATCACCCGTGATATCGGTTTCGGCAAGTATCGCCATCGGGAGAGAATATGTACCACGGTTTTTCGCCCGTTTTTCTTCGGTGCATCCGGCCGGACTTATACGTCGGGGGCGTCAATCGCCGGCCATGACACACGGACGCGAGACGGGGGACCGTCGATGACGGCACAGACGCTCCACCCCCGAGTCCAGGTCGTGTGGGTCCTCCGCGCGGTGCTGCTCTCGGCGCTCGTCACCGCCCCGTTCGCCGGCGGCGCGTACCTCGAGTACCTCCCGCGGTGGGCGCCGGTCGTCGTCGGGGCCGTCGCCCTGACGCTCACGGTCACGCACGCGCTGCTTCGCTACCGCCGCTGGAGCTACGAGATCCGCGAGGACGCGATCTACCTCGACCGCGGCGTGATCACGCAGGTCCGGACGACGGTGCCCCTGGTTCGGATCCAGCACGTCGACTCCCGCCGCGGCCCGATCGAGCGCACCGTCGGGCTCGCCTCCTGTGTGGTGTACACCGCCGGGTCGCGGGGCGCGGACGTCAGAATACCGGGGCTGACGCCGGACGGCGCGAGCGATCTCCGCGAGGAGCTGAAGCGGCTGGCGATCCGCGCCGACGGGGAGGACGCGGTGTGAAGCTGGCGCCGCAGTCGGTCCCGTACCGGGCGCTCCAGAAGGCGGCCGGGACCGCCGTCGCGCTGTTCGTGATCGTGAACAGCGGCGGATTCGGCCTCCCGTTTGCGGTCGGCGGCGGGGCGGCAGTCCTCCTCGTCACCTTCGCCTACGAGGTCGCGTACTACCGCCGGTTCGAGTACGTCCTCACCGCGGACACGCTCGACATCTCCTCCGGCGTCATCTCCCGGCGCGAGCGCGAGATCCCGTACCGGCGGATCCAGAACGTCGACGTGAGCCGCGGCGTGATCCAGCGCGCGATCGGCGTCGCCGCGGTCGACTTAGAGACCGCCGGCGGCTCCAGCACGGAGGGGTCGATCCGGTTCGTCACGCCCGAGGAGGCGACGCGGCTCCAGCGCGAGGTTCAGCGACGGAAGTCGGCAGCAACCCGTCGGGACGATGGCAGCGAGGCGGCGGGCGCCGACGCCGAGGCGGTCGACGCCGGCCGTGACGACGCGTTCGCACCGGACGAGGAGGAGCTGTTCGCCATCTCGCCAGGTGAACTCGCCCTGGTCGGGGCGCTGTCGTTCGACGGGCGCCTTATCGGGCTCTTGGCATTCCTGAGCTCCGGGTCGTTCCCGGTGCTGTCGAGCTTCCTGCCAGAGACGTCGGCCGCCGCGCTCACCGCGACGGCGTTCGTCGGCGTGGCGGCGTTGTTCATCGCGTCGTGGCTCATCGGCGCGGGGCTCGCTTTCTCGAACTACTACGGGTTCCGGCTCGTGCGCGCCGGCGACGAGCTGCGCTACGAGCGCGGGCTGTTCCGCCGGTACAGCGGGTCGATCCCGACCGAGAAGGTCCAAGCGCTGCGGATCACCGACAACCCGGCGAAGCGCGCGCTCGGCTACGCGAGCCTCTCCATCGAGACCGCGGGGTACGCCCCCGGACAGGGGGCCGAGTCCGGCAACCAGTCCGCCGTGCCGATCGCCGCGACCGAGCGCGTCTACCGGCTCGCACACGAGATCGAGTCGTTCGGAACACCGGAGTTCAGTCGGCCGCCGAAGCGGATCCGGTGGCGGTACGCGATCCGGTACGCACTGATCGTCGGCATCCTCACGGGGATCGCGTACGGCGTGAACTGGTACGTCTCCCCGTCGCTCCCGTGGTACGGGGTCGCCGCGCTCCTGGTCGTCGTCCCGCCAGCGGCGCACCTGAAGTGGAAACACCGCGGCTACTGGCTCGGCGAGGACCACCTGCTCACGCGCAACGGGTTCTGGAGCCGCACCATCGCGGTCGTCCCGTACTACCGGATCCAGAACGTGATCGACAGCCGTACTCTGTTCCAGCGCCGCTGGGGTGTTGCGACCATCGTCGCCGATACGGCGGGCACCAGCTCGCTGACCGGCAGCGACGCCGCCGCCGTCGACTTCGAGGTCGGCGAGGCCGAGGCGCTGAAGGAGACGCTCACCGAGCGACTCGCGACCGCCGTGGCGGAGCGGCGCGGCGCGGGGAACGACTCCTTCGAGTGGGTGGACGAGGACGTCGGCGGGGACGAAGCCTCCGACCACGACAAGAGCGTCACCGACGACGAGGCTGCCGAAAATGACGTCGTCGGTGCGGCCTCCGACGCGGCGCCGAAGGTGCCGGACGCCGAGGAGACGCCGACCGGCGACGGACCTGTCGCCGACACGACGGCCGGCGACGACCTCGACATCCCCGACGACGGCGTCGTCCGCCCGGACTTCTCGCCGAGCGACCGCGACTACTCGGAGCCGGCAGCGCGGATCGACACGGGCGAGTACGCGGTCGACCAGAACCCGTCGGACGCCGACGTGGCTCACGGGCCCGGAGTCGACGAAGAGAGCGGTGGGCACTCCGAGACCGCGGACGACGGCCGCGTCGAAGGCGGTGGGGCCGCGGACGACGACCAGGAAGGGGACCGCGAAACCATGGACGACGACCACAACAGGGACGGCGACGCCGTCGACGACGATCGCGGCGGCGAGAGCGGTAGTCGCTAACGGGCGTGGCCGACGCGGCCGCGCCCGCTCACTCGTCGAGCAGCCGCTGTGCGATCGTGTTGCGCAGCACCTCGCTCGTCCCCTCGTAGATCTCTGAGAGCTTCGCATCGCGGTAGAAGCGTTCGGCAGGGAAGTCCTTGGTGTAGCCGTAGCCGCCGTGGATCTGGATCCCCTCGTTGGCGACCTCGCGGGCGATCTCGGAGGCGTACAGCTTCGCCTGGGCAGCCTCCTTGATGTAGTCCTCGTCGCGCATCTTCAGGTCGGCCGCCTCGTGCATCAAAAGCTCCGCGGCGCGCGCCTTCGTGTCCATGTCCGCGAGCTTGTGCTGGATGGCTTGGAAGTCCGAGATGGGGCGGTCGAACTGCTCGCGCTCCTGTGCGTAGGACGCCGCCTCGTCGAGCGCGGCGCGGGCGATGCCGACCGACCGGGCGGCGATGGTGATCCGGCCGCCGTTGAGGGTTTTTAAGGCCTGGACGAACCCCTCGCCCTCCTCGCCGAGCAGGCGCTCTTCGGGGATCCACATGTCGTCGAACCGCAGCTCCGCGGTCGGACACCCCTTGTCGCCGAGCTTGTCCTCCGTCCCCTCCACGATGAACCCGTCGTCCTCCTCGGGGCGCACGACGAACGAGGAGATACCCTTCCGCCCGGCGTCGGGGTCGGTCTTTGCGAACAGCGTGACCGTGTCCGCGACGGAGCCGTTCGAGATCCAGAGCTTCCCGCCGTTGACGACGTAGCCGTCGCCGTCGCGCTTCGCGGCGACGCCGCTCCGTTCCGAGGCGCTTCGCGCCTCGCGCTCCGCGGTGGTCGACATCGCCGGCACGTCGGAGCCGGCCTCGGCCTCCGAGAGCGCGAACGCACCGATGTCCTCGGCGGTGTTCAGGGCGGTGAGGTACTGCTCTTTCTGGGCCTCGTCGCCGAACTCGTAGAGCATGTTGCCGGCGAGCGAAGTGTGGGCGGCGACGACGGTCCCGAGCCCCCCGGAGCCGCGGGAGATCTCCTCCAGCCCGATCGCGTAGCTGTGGTAGTCGAGACCGGCGCCCTCGTACTCGACCGGGAACGGCATGCCCATGAGCCCGAGGTCGGCCATTTCTTGGACGAGGTCCGCGGGGAACTCGTCGGTCTCGTCGATCTCGGCCGCGCGCGGGATGACTTCCTCGTCGACGAACTCCGCGACCGTGTCGCGGATCTGACGCTGCTCTTCGGTGAGCGTGAACTCCATGATGGAGCGTTCGGCCGGGCGGACTTAGCCGTTTTCACACGGTTGTACACGGGTCGGCGGTTCGTCGGCGCGGAAGGGCACCGAGTCGTGCGGTTTCGCCGACCCGGACGGCGAGCTGCGGTCGGCCGGCGTTCCACGAGGGTTTTTATGCGTTGTGCCGTAAACACGGGCAACTGAATGAGCGGACGAGAACACGGCCCCGCCGAGGCCGACCTCGCGTGGTGTCACGAGGCGGTCCAAGGGGTCTCGCGGACCTTCGCGCTGACGGTCGACGTGCTAGAGGAACCGATGGCCTCGCAGATCTGCGTCGGCTACCTCCTCTGTCGCGTCGCCGACACGGTCGAGGACGCCGGCCACATTCCGCCGGACGCCCAGAGCGACGTGCTTCGGACGTACCAGCGAGCTATCGACCCCGACGACAAGACCGACATCGGCGAGTTCCGCGAGGCGGTCGACGAGTGGCTGCCCGCCGAACGCGACGACGACTGGACCGTCGTCGCCGAGGCGCCCACGATCGCCGCGACGTTCGAGGAGCTCGACCCGGAGGCGCAGGCGGCCATCGTCCCGCCCGTGTTGGAGATGGTCGACGGGATGGCGATGTTCGTCGACCGCCACGCCACCAAGGGCGGCCTCCGGATCGACGACCGCGACGAGTTAGAGCAGTACTGCTACTACGCGGCCGGCACGGTGGGCAACCTCATCACGAACCTGCTCACCCGCGGCGACGTCGGCGAAGAGCGCGCGAGGCGCCTGCGGGAGACCGCCGAGGAGTTCGGGCTCCTCTTACAGCTCGTGAACGTCTCGAAGGACGTCTACGACGACTACACCGAGGAGAACAACGTCTATCTCCCCGCTGAGTGGCTGGAGGCTGAGGGAGTCGACCAGGAGCGCGTCGTCCACCCAGAGAACCGCGAGTCGTCCGCGCGTGTCGTCGGCCGCACCGCCGACTACGCCCGCTCGTTCCTCGACGACGCGCAGGCGTACTTGGAGACGATGCCGCTCTCGAACGGCAACACGATGGAGGCGTGGACCGTCCCGTACCTGCTCGCGGTCGGCACCCTGCGCGAGCTCGGGAGCCGCCCGGAGGACGCGCTCACCGAGACCGGCGTGAAGGTGTCCAGACAGGAGGTGTTCGCGGTGATGTCCGCGGCGAGCGGCGTGGGCCGCGACTCCCTCGCGGAACTCCGTCAGACGATCGCCCGGACCCCGTTCCACCGCGCGGTCGGCTCGGCGGACTGAGCGCCCGGACCGGACGCTCCCGACGCCTTCTCACAGCCGCGACCGCGCCCGCGACACCGCGGGAACGCGCACGCCGATCGTCTCACCGAGCGCCTCGGCCGCGCTCAGCAGCCACTCCGCGCGCTCGACCCGCGAGTCGAGGTCGCCGGGCCCGATCCGATATCGCTCGACGAGCTCCTCGACGGTCGAGCCGCCGATCCACTCGTCTAAGATCCGCGCCGTCTTCACCGACTCTAACCACCCCTCGAAGTCGTCCGGCTCGGTCATGTTCGTGGTAAGGTTGGCGGCGTTGCTCCGCGCGAACCGGTAGATGTCGGCGCGCTCGGCGTTCCCGAGGTAGGTGTCTTGCATGTCCGGCGTGTCGCAGATCACCTCGAAGGCGGTGAGCGTCGTCGCCTCCGAGAGACCGGCCGCCGCGCGGAGCCCGGCGACGATCCGCTCGCCGGTCTCGGGGCGCACGTACTGCTTCGAGGTCGTCTCGCCGACCGCGGTCGCGACGAGCCGGTAGTCCTCGACGCCGCCCGTCTCCCGGGCGATCATCCCGGCCGCGACGAGGTCGTCGACCGCGACGGCGACCGCGTCCGCGAGGCCGCCCGCACCCGCCTCCCGCGCGTAGAACGTCCCCTCGAAGACGTCGAGGATCTCCGTCTCGGTCGCCGCGAAGTCCGTCGCTATCGCCGCGAGGACGTGCGTCCGGAGCGCGGCCGGGTCGGCGAGCTGCGACTCGACGGCCTCGGGCTCGCCCTCGACGTACCGCTCGCGAACCTCGGCGCGCGTGTCGGCGTCGGCGACGAGGACCGCTTCGCCGTGCGGGTCGAGTCCCGGACGCCCCGCGCGGCCGCACATCTGGTGGACCTCGAGCGTCGGGACCCACGCCATGCCTCCCTCCCCGTACCGCCGCTGGTCGCGGACGACGACCCGGCGGGCGGGGACGTTGACTCCCGCAGCCAGCGTGGGCGTGGCACAGATACATGCCACGTCGCGCTCGCGGAACGCCGACTCGACGACCGCGCGGTGGCCGGAGCGGAGCCCGGCGTGGTGGAACGCGACCCCCGCCCGCAGGCAGTCGGCGAGCTGTCGGCCGGTGAGCGTGCCGTCCACGTCTGTGACCTCCTCGGCCGCCGTGGCGGCCGCGCCTTCGACCTCCAGCGCCGCGGCGAGGCCGTCGTCCGCGAGCCGCTCCGCGAGGTCGACCGCCTCGCGCCGGGAGCGGACGAACGCGAGACACTGGCCGCCGTCGGCGACCGCGTCGGCGACCAGCGCGGCCGTGACCTCGGTGGGGTCGATGTCGTCCTCGCCGTCGCCGTCTCCTTCGTCGACGACGACGGAGAGGCCCGTGCCGTCGTCGAACGCGACCTCGGCGCCCACGGCGACGCCGGTCCGGAGGTCGACCGGGCGCCACGTCGATTCGACGAGGGCGGCGTCGAGCCAGTCGGCGATCGCGTCGGGGTTGTCGACGGTCGCCGACAGCGCCACCGTCTGGAGGTCGGGGTTCCGGCGCCGGAGCGTCGCCAGCGTCACTTCAAGCGTCGGCCCTCGGCGCTTCGCGCCCAGCAGGTGGACCTCGTCGACGACGACGCAGGCCAGTTCGTCGACCCACGAGGCGCCGTTGCGGATCGCGGAGTCCACCTTCTCACTCGTCGCGACGACGACGTCGTTGCCGGCGAGGGCCTCGCCGGTGGCGTCGAAGTCGCCGGTGGAGATGCCGACGTCGACGCCGGGCAGGGCCGCAAACGTCTCGTACTTCTCGCGGGCCAGCGCGCGGAGCGGGCAGACGTACAGGCCGGGGCCGTCCGCGGTCAGCAGCGCGAGCTGAGCGATAAACGTCTTGCCCGACGCGGTCGGTACCGCCGCGACGACATCGGCACCCTCGCAGACGCCCGCGTCGACCGCGTCGCGCTGCGGGGGGTACAGGTCGCGCACGCCTTGCTCGGCGAAGTGGTCGACGACGGGCTGAGACAACGGCAGGTCCCGGACGCGCATGTACCGCTCGTTCGACGGGACCGGTCATAAAGAGTCGGCGGAAATACTCCCTCGACGTCGGCGACCGCTACGCGTCGGTGTCGAAGTCCTGGAAGAGCTTCTCGTAGTCCTCGTCGTCGGTCGTGACCGCGTCGCGGGACTCGTCGGCGCGCTCGCGGAGCTCCTCGATCCGATCGGTGAGCCGCTGGTACTCCGCGTTGTCAGCGAGGTCCGTGGCGCTCTTTTCCGCCTCCAGCATCGCCTTCTTCGAGGTCAGCGAGAACAGCTCTTGCACCTCCGAGTCGTACTCGCCGCGCCGCAACAGCCCCTCAACGGTCTCGCGGAGCGTGTCGCTCGTGACGGGTTTGACGAGGTAGTCGTCGAACCCCATCTCCAAGATGTCGAAGTCAGGTTCGACGGCGGTGACCATCGCGACCCGGCAGTCGATGCCGCGGTCGCGGACGGCAGTGAGGACCTCGTCGCCGGAGAGACCGGGCATCCGGCGGTCGAGGAGGATCGCGTCGACCTCGTTGTCGGCCTCGTCCAACTGGTCCAGCGCCTCGCGGCCGCCGTACGCGGTTCGAACGCGGTACTCGTCGCCGAGCCAAGCGGCGTACAGGTCGGCCAGGTCGGGTTCGTCCTCGACCACGAGGACCAGCGGCGGTTGCTCACTCATGGATGACCGGAGCGAGGGGGTGTTCGCTCACACATTTCGTCTCACCGCTGGCTATATTAAAATACCTCTTCGAGGCGCCGTCCGGACGGTCCCTCAGCCGGACCCGGGGGCGATCAAATCCGGCCTGTGATTGGCCGCGGCTACTCGCCCGGACTGTAGTTGGGCGCTTCGTCGGTGATCATCACGTCGTGCGGGTGGCTCTCGCTTTGGCCCGCCGAGGAGACGCGGACGAACTCCGCGCGCTCGTGGAGGGCGGGGACGGTCTCGGCGCCGACGTACCCCATCCCGGAGCGCATCCCACCGGTGAGCTGGTGGAGCTCGGAGGCGAGGCTTCCCTTGTAGGGGGTCGCGGCCTCGACGCCCTCGGGGACGAAATCCCCGTCTTCGTCCTCCTCCTTGAGGTAGCGGTCGCCGCCGCCGGACTTCATCGCGCCGACCGAGCCCATCCCGCGGTACTGCTTGTACTTTTTCCCCTGCATCGTGATGACGCGGCCTGGGGCCTCGTCCGTGCCGGCGAAGTAGGAGCCGAGCATCACCGCGTCGGCGCCCGCCGCCAGCGCCTTGATCGCGTCGCCGGAGTAACGGATCCCCCCGTCGGCGATCACGGGCACGCCGTGTTCGGCGGCGACGTCCGCGACCTCCGCGACCGCGGTCATCTGGGGCATGCCCGCGCCGCTGACGACGCGCGTGGTACAGATCGAGCCCGGCCCGATGCCGACCTTCAGCCCGTCCGCGAAGTCGACCGCGGCCTCGGCGGCCTCGCGCGTCCCGACGTTACCGACAACGACGTCGGCGTCGACGGTCGCCTTAATCGCCTCCGCGGAGTCTAAGACGTTGAGGTTGTGCGCGTGCGCGCAGTCGATGAAGATAACGTCGACGGCGGCCTCGTCCGCCGCGACGGCGCGCTCCTCCTCGAAGGGACCGACGGCGACGCCGGCCAGCAGGCGCCCGCGCTCGTCGCGGGCGGCCTCCTCGTGCTCGCGGCGCTGGAGGATGCCCTGCATCGTCACCAGCCCGACGAGCCGGTCACCGCCGTCGACGATGGGGACGCGCTCTATCTTGTGGTCGTACATCAGTTCGAGCGCCTCGCGCGCTTCGACGTCCTCGCGCGCGGTGATGACCTCGTCCGTCATCGCCTGGCGGACGGCGTCGTCCTCGCCGACCTCGAGGTACGGGCGGATGTCGGTGCCGGAGATGATCCCGAGGACGGCGTCGTCGTCGTCGACGACGGGGGCACCGGAGACGCCCTGACGCTCCATCACGATGTCGGCCTCGCGCACGGTGTCGTCGGGCGAGACCGTCACGACGTTCTCGCGGCGGATGACGAGCTCGTGGGCGCGCTTGACGCGCTCGACCTCGGCGGCCGTCTCCTCGACGGTCATATTACGGTGGAGCACGCCGAGTCCGCCCTCGCGCGCCATCGCGATCGCGAGGTCGCTCTCGGTGACGGTGTCCATCGCCGCCGACAGCACGGGGAGGGTGAGTTCGACGTGCTTGGACACGCGAGTGGAGAGGTCCGCGTCGTCGGGCTCGACCCGGCTCTCCTTCGGGCGGAGCAGCACGTCGTCGAAGGTCAACGCTTCCGGAACCTCAAGCTTCGCCGAGAATCGGCCAGAATCTGTCGCCATATAATCCGTCACGAACGGCCGATGAAAAGCGTTGCGAGACGGCACGGACGTGGTTGTTGGTCACATCCGAGTCCGTGAGATACCCACAATCGTGAATATTTGGTGAAAGACGCGCCCTGCGCGAGAGCGATCGGACGCGACTCGCAGCCTGAAATCGATGACTCGCTGTCCGGGGCAGATGACTCACCGTCCGGAGTCGATCGGCGGTGGAGAGCTCGGCCACCGAGAGATGATCGGAGAAGACCGCAAACCGTCGACGTATCGTCGTCGGAGGCGGGCGTTCGTCGTCGATTCATCGTGTCGTGCGGACACGTCTCACACAACCTTTAACGCGACCGAAACACGTATATTGCGTATGGACTCCGACAGTCCCGTGAACGCGAGCATCGCCGGCCAGCCGAACGCCGTCCTCGGCGTCCGCTTTACAGCCGGCAATTCGCGCAAACGCTTTACATGGGCTCGTCGGACCTCCCGCGGCGTGGACTCCGCGTGCCAGTCCCCCGGCCATCGCGAGTCACACGCATCCCACCGCCACCCCGCCGGTCAGGGCTATCGTCCCTAAATGAGCACGTCACGCCACCCGGTCGCCCTGCGGCTCGAACAGCAGGTCGGGAGCGCGACGAAGCTGCTCGCGACCGTGATGGCCCTGCCGCTCATCGACGGCATCTTCCCCGCCTTAGTCGTCGCCGGCGTCCTCGGATCGCCCACGGGCGTCGTCGAGACCGGGATCCTCATCTTCGGCGGCTCCGCGACTGCGGCGGTGATCCTCGCGGAGATGGACGGCTCGCGGCGGGAGATGGCGACCTCGGTGCTTTTGATCGGCGCGGTGATCATTCCGGTCGCTGCCGTCGAGGCCGCGCTCGCGCCGACACTCCAAGGGGTCCTCGACCTCCCCGTCTTCGAGCGGTTCGCCGGGCTCGTCATCCTGACCGTCGCCGCCAAGACCGCCAGCTCGGAGATCGGCGAGTACCTGCCGAGCCCGGGCGTGATCATCGGTCTCGGCCTCGTCGCGAGCTTCAACCCGTCGGGCTTCGCTTGGGAGACGTCGACCGAGTACGTGGTCAACGGCACCGCGGCCGCCGGCGTGGGCGTGGCGTTCGCGCTGTCGATCGCGCTGCTGTCCCCGCACCTCCGCGGCCGCGTCGACATCGACCGGTTCCGGTTCGGCTCCGCGGTCGCGCTGGGCGTACTCGCGCTGCCGATCCTACTCGGTCCGTTCGACCTCATGCAGACGGAGGCGCCGGTCGCGCTCGCGGTCCTCGCCGTGACGGCCCTCTTCGCGTATGACCCAAACGCGACCGGACCGGGGAGCGTCGACGACGACGCGCCGGATGGCCCCGCCGACGGAACGGACGCGTCGGAGGACGGCTCGAGCGACTCCGGCGAGGAGTCGGACGCCGAGACGCCGAGCGACCCGCCCCTCGACGCGCCGCCGGAAGGGCCCGCTCCCATCGTCGACGACGACGTCGCCGTCCTCGCGAACGGGGGCGAGGGACGTGAGACCGACGACGACTCCGACCCCTTCACCGACGACGACTCCCGGGCGCCCTGGCTGTGATCCGGGGCCGTTGACCGCAGACGCCGCGTGTCGCCTCGCGTCGTTCGTCGCGGCGCGCCCCGCGCGTGTCGCGGGGGTTTAGGTGCTCGGCGTCGAACGGCGGGTATGTCGAACCGCGTCGTTCAGGGGCGGATGGTGACGCCAGAGAAACTCGCAGCGCTGGTCGAAGGGGAGTCGGTACTGGAGGCTGAGTCGATCACGGACGCCGACCGCGACTGCCCGGAGTGCGGCGGCGACGTCATCTCGGTCGGATACATGCCGAGCGTGACCGAGTTCGTCACCGGCTACAAGTGCCAGGAGTGCGACTGGAGCGCCGACGACCGGGAGTAGCGTCGGTCTCCGTCGGTCCCGCGCGGCGTCGGGGCAGACCAATATTCGCGGGACCGAGAGCACGTCGCCGCCCCCTGAACGCCCTCGATCGAAACCCCTTTATCCGCGTTTCGGCAACGGTCTGATGCGAGATCACGCGGGGCTGTGGCCAAGCCAGGCATGGCGACTGACTCCAGAGGCTTGCGCCCGGGACGACACTCCAGACTGATATACCGAGCGG
>JBNJEE010000019.1:0-24656 GCA_051745525.1 Methanobacteriota archaeon
GCCGGTCCTGCTCGGGCGCTCGATGGAGAAGTACTCCGGCACGGCCGAGCGGCTCGACTTCGTCGACTTCCAGGGCGACGTCGGCATGTACGGCCACCGCAAGTCCGTCGACCGCGCGTTCAAGCGGATCATGAAGGAGGGCAAGGGCAACTTCCTCCCCATCGTGACGGGCCACCAGGGCGAGCCGCGCGCAATGCTCACCCGCATGGGCCGCGGCGAGACGCCGTACGAAATCGACGACGGCGACAAGGTCGTCTTCAGCGCGAGCGTCATCCCGGAGCCCACCAACGAGGGGCAGCGCTACCAGAGCGAGCAGCTACTTCGGATGCAGGGCGCGCGCCTCTACGACGACATCCACGTCTCCGGCCACCTCCGCGAGGAGGGCCACTACGAGATGCTCCAGGCGCTCCAGCCACAGCACGTGATCCCCGGCCACCAGACGCTGGAGGGGCGCTCGCCGTACGTGAACCTCGCGACGTCGCAGGGGTACAAGCTCGGACGTGACGTCCACGTCACGCAGAACGGGTCCACCATCCAACTCGTCGAATGACGAGCGAGACGAAGGAGGCGCGGGTGCTCGACGCCATCCGCGAGCGGCGTGACCTCGTCAACGCCGCTATCGACGAGGAGCTGCCGGTCCAAGAGCCCGAGCGGCTGTACGAGGCGACGCGGTACATCCTCGAAGCGGGCGGGAAGCGACTCCGACCGACGGTGACGACGCTGGCCGCGGAGGCGGTCACCGGCACCGAGCCGATGGGCGCCGATTTCCGCGCGTTCCCGTCGCTCGCCGGCGACGATGTCGACGTGATGCGGGCGGCGGTCGCCATCGAGGTGATCCAGTCGTTCACGCTGATCCACGACGACATCATGGACGAGGATGACCTGCGTCGGGGCGTCCCCGCGGTCCACGAGGCGTACGACGTCTCGACGGCGATCCTCGCGGGCGACACGCTCTACTCGAAGGCGTTCGAGTTCATGACCGAGACGGGTGCGGACCCGCAGAACGGGCTCGAAGCGATGCGGATGCTCGCGTCGACCTGTACCGAGATCTGCGAGGGGCAGGCGCTCGACGTCGCCTTCGAGAGCCGCGACGACATCCTCCCCGACGAGTATCTGGAGATGGTCGAGTTGAAGACCGCGGTGCTGTACGGCGCGTCCGCGGCGACGCCCGCCCTCCTCCTTGGCGCCGACGAGGAGGTCGTCGACGCCCTCTACCAGTACGGGATCGACTCCGGGCGCGCGTTCCAGATCCAAGACGACGTGCTCGATCTAACCGTTCCCTCGGAGGAGCTCGGCAAGCAGCGCGGCTCCGACCTCGTCGAGGGGAAGGAGACGCTGATCACCCTCCACGCTCGCCAGCAGGGGGTCGACGTGGACGGCCTCGTCGACGCCGACACGCCCGCCGAGGTGACCGAGGAGGCCATCGACGACGCGGTGGCGGCGTTAGAGGACGTCGGATCCATCGAGTACGCCCGCGAGACCGCCGAGGACCTCACCGAACGGTCGAAGGAACACCTCGAGATCCTCCCTGAGAGCGGCTCGAGGAGCCTGCTAGAAGACCTCGCGGACTACCTCATCGTCCGCGGCTACTGAGCGGTTCGACCCGACCGGACGGCCGTTAGCGGGACGGCCCCGGCAACAGGGTCGACACCGGCGGTCCGGGCCGCGACGGATACCGCTTTACCCCGCGCGCGCGTTCGGTTGACCGTGTCACGGTACCGAGACGTCGCGCTGTTCCTCCTCCTCGCCCTGCTGTGGGGCGGGTCCTTCGTCGCCATCGAGGTCGGCCTCGACTACTACCCGCCGGTGTTGTACGCCGCCTACCGGTTCGACGTGGCTGCGCTGGCGCTGATCTCGTACGTCTTGATCACGCAGGACGGCCCGTTTCCGCGGACGCGCGGCGACCTCGCCGCGATCGGGTTCAGCGGCGGACTCTCGGTGGCCGCGAACAACTCGCTGCTGTTCGTCGGCCAGCAGTACACCACGAGCGGCATTGCCTCGATCACCTACAGCCTCGTCCCCATCGCGACCGCGGCGGTCGCGGCCGTCTGGATCGGCGGCGCCGGACTCGACGCGCGCGGCGCGGTCGGCGTCGTCCTCGCGTTCCTCGGGGTGGGGCTCGTCGCGCAGCCGGACCCCGCGAACCTCGGCGGGGGCGTCGCGGTCGGTGTCGGGCTGATCGCAGTCGGCGTCGTCGCCGTCGCGGTGGGCAGCGTCGGCCTCCGGACCGTGGAGACGTCGTTCTCCAGCGTCGCGCTCACCGGGTGGGCGATGGGGTTCGGCGCGCTCGCCATCCACGCGCTCAGCCTCGGGCTGGGCGAGAGCCAGCGGCTCCCCGCCCCGGCGCCGCGCGCGCTCGTCGCGCTGGCGTTCCTGGGGCTGCTCTCGTCGGCAGTGGCGTACACCATCTACTTCACGCTGCTCGACCGGCTCGGCCCCTTCGAGATCAACCTCGTCTCCTACGTCGTGCCGATCGTCGCCACCGTCGCGGGCGCCCTGCTGCTCGCCGAGCCGGTGACGGCGTACACCGTCGCGGGCTTCGCCGTCATCGTCCTCGGCTTCGGGCTGTTGAAACGGCGCGAGATCGCCGACGCGGCCGCCGGGATCCGGTTCCCGGGATAAAAATCGCGGCCGCGCCGGTCCCGACCGAGTGTCGGCTACGCCGTCGCGTTCCCGGACGGATCCGTCTCGTTCCCCGACGGGTCGGTCGGCTCGGGCGGCGGCGTCGACCCGCCCGGCGGGACCGCTCCCCCCGGCGGCGCCGCGCCGCCCGAACCGGTCGGCGACCCGAACGACGCGTCGGGGCTCTTGCCCGTCACAAGGAAGTCCGCGACGTTGCCGATCAGGGCGCCGTTATCGGCGTTGTCGGCGTTCTCCGGTTCGAGGAAGCTCGAATCGCCGAGCACCGCGAGCGAGCCGCTCCGGACCGCAACGCCGTACGAGCCGGTCTCGCGGGTCGTCGACAGCCGCGACGTCTCCGGGGTGGCGAGCGTCGCCGAGCCGTCGGCGGTCCCGATGGGCGCGGCGCCGCGCAAGACGACCTCCTCGACGCCCTCCGTCAGCGCTCCCGGGCCGGTCGGCTCGACGAACACGCTGAGGTAGTTCGCGTCGTTGTTCTCCATGTCGTACACGTAGCCCGCCTCGCCGTAGACGCCGAACGGCGAGCCGAGGTCGGTGAGTGCGCCGGCGGCGCCGGGGTCGCTCGTCACGAGCGTCCGGCCGCCGGCGTCGACGAACGTCTCGACCGCGTCGGCGTCGGGCGCCGACAGCGCGCCGGGGCTCGTGGTGACGAACGCGTCCGCGTCCGAGAGCATCGACGGCAGCGGCTCCGACCCCACGGCCCCACCGTAGAACCGGACCTCGTGGCCGTTCTCGACGAGCGCCGTGGTGAGCGGCGCGACGCCGCGCCGGACGCCGCCGAGCGACCCGACGTCCGCCTCCGCGGGCGCGTCGCCGTCCTCGATCGGCAGGATCGACGTGCCGCCGCCGGGTCCGGCCGCCCCGCCGCCGAGGTGGACGACCACCGTGTTCGACGGCTCGCTGCTCTCCATCTCGACCTCGCCGCCCTCGCTGGCCGTCTCCGGCTCGACCGCGTCCGCCTGCCAGTGGTCGTCCGCGACGGCGTCGGTCTCGGGCGGCGCGTCGTCGAGGACGACGCCCCCGACGGCGGCGACGCCGACGATAGCGAGGAAGACCAGCGCGAACGCGCCGACTGTCGTTCGCAGGTCGACGCTCACGCGCCGTCACCCCCGTTCGCCGCGGCCGGGCCCTCGTCGCTCGTCGCGTCTCCGTCGCCGCCGGTCGTCGTCCCCGCTGCGGCGTCGCCGCCGTCAGCGGTCGGTCGCCCGGTGTAGCTCGTCATGACCACGTCGTCGCCGACGGTCTCGTCCCAGGCCGCCGGCGCGACCGCGAGAATGAGTCCGTCGCCGAGGGTCTCCTCGGGGCCGTCGGCGACGACGACCGTCCCGTCGTCGCGCTCCAACAGCGGGATGCCGCCGGGTGCGGGGCTCTCCGTGCGCCGCGTGTCGACCTCGTAGTCGTCGATCTCCGCCTCTGCGGCGGCGTCGGCGACCGCGCCGTCGACGAAGCCGAACTCGTCGGCGAAGCCGTTCTCGACGGCCTCGGTACCGAGGTAGGCGTCGGCGTGGGCGATCGCCTCGCGGTCGAGTTCGATCTCATCGCCGCGCTGCTCGATCACGTTCTCGACGAAGAGGTTCGCGAGCGTCTGTCGGCGCTCGCGCTGGGTGTCCGGGTCGCCGCCGGCCTTGTCCGGGCCGGTCGTCCCGGCGTTCGGGCCGTTCGGGGCCGGCGCGGTGCCGGCCACGCCGACGCTGCCGACCGCCTGGGCGGAGGGCGCGACGTAGATCCGGTCGGCAGGCGCGATAGCGAGGTAGGCGCCGGAGGCGCCGAGCGTGTCGACCGCGGCGTACACCGGCATCACCGACGCGGTGCGGTCGACCGCGGCGTACATCCGCTCGCTCTGCGCGGGCAGGCCGCCCCCGCTGTCGACCTCCAGCACGACCGCCTCGATCGAGTCGTTCGTGCGGGCATCCCGGAGGTTGTCCTCGACGTGTTGTGCCGTCGCCGAGTCGATCGTGCCGTCGATCTCGATCACGGCGACCGTCCCGTCGGGCCCCGTCACGGCGCCGTACACGCCGGGTGCGACGAGCAGCCCCGCGGCCACCGCGAGGACCGCCGCGACCCCGACCGCGTGTCGGGTCTCGATCCGGTCGAGGGGCGACCCGGACGCGTCGTCCGCGGTCGGTCGCTCGGTCGTCGTCCGCGGTCGGTCGGTCGCCGTCGGCGATCGATCCGGGCTTGTCGCCTCCGCGCCGTCCGTCGGTTCGTCGGGAGTCCTCGGAGGCGAGTCCCCAGAACTCATCGACTCGTCCTCGTTCGGTACCGCTGTCGTGGCGTGTGGTCTGTCGTCGTCATCGTGGGTTCGCTCGCGCGTCGGTCACTGGTCGATACGTCTGCGTCGCTCTCGCGGCTGGCACTCTCGCGGTCGACGGCGTCACTCACGCGTCGGCCACCTCGATCGGGTCGCCGACGCTCCCGTCGAACAGCGAGGCGTGGGCCGCGAAGAGGTCGCTCTCGGCGGCGGCGTCGACGATCACCGTCCGCCCGTGTCGGGCGACGCTCGCGTCGGAAAGCGAGGGATCTCCCTCGCGGGCGGCCCGCGCTATCGCTTCGGCCGTCTCCCTGTCGAGGCGTCGCGGGTCCGCGACCGCGCCGTACCGCAACGCCACGGTCGGCTCACTGGGGTCCGCGTCTCCGGTAGCGGATTCCCCGTCGGTCACGCGGAGCGACGCTCCGACCGCGTCCGAAGTGTCGACCGCGGTGCGGAGCTCGTCGGGCGCGTCGGCGAGCAGGTCACGGAGGTGACCGCGCGCGTCCGATCCGAGGTCGACGCACACCGTCGCGTCGCCCCCTAGCAGCGAGGGGAGGGGGCCGTAGCTCGCAGTCGTGCTCGTCCGGCGGCGCGCTCCCCCGTCGACGTCCTCACCGATTCCGGCGTCGCGGTGCGCCGCGGCGACGGTTGCGCTCGGGCCGTACGCGGCCACGAGTTCGTCGGGCGCCACAGCGACCGCCGAGCCGGGGCCCCGCGCCCGGTATCGGGCGAAGTCGAAGCCGTCGTCCGACTCGCGAACCACGTCGGGGTCGGCGTCGAGTTCGGCGGTCAGCGCGGCGGCGTCGACGTCGCCGACGGCGACCGCGCACCCCTCCGGCCCGTCCGCGGTGAGCGCGGCGCCGCCGGTCGCCTGCCGCACGGTGGCGAGCGACACATTGTCGTATCGGTCGAGCAGTCGCCGGAGTCGGCTCCCGACCCCGCTCGGCAGGCCGGTCGCCGTCAGGACCGCGGGGTCGACGCGGCCGGTCACGACGGTGTCGACGGCGCTCGACGCGGCCGCGGCCGGGTCGTAGGTCCCGGCGGCGACCGCGGAGCGCGGCTCGTCGGAAGTCGAACCGACGCCGTCGCTCACCGTTTCACCGCCGCTCGATCCGGATCCGGCCGCCCCAGGTTCGACCGCGAGAGTCCCGTCGGGCGGCGGTTCGGCGGTCAGCGCGTCGATCGGTCCGCCGACTCCCAGCCCGGTCGCCGCGAGCGCCGCTAGGCGCTTCGCGAACGTTCGCTTGGAGGGCATCGTTTCAGGTGTCTCGTGACAGGTAATAATACTGCCGGGTGGCCGCCGCCGGCGGGTCCGCGCTCAGCCGTCCAGCGCGCGGACGTCGTCGAGAATCTCGACGGCGTGGTCCTCGGGGGAGACGCCCTCGTAGGCCAAGACGACGGTTCCCTCGGCGTCGAGGACGTACGTGTTCCGGAAGACGCCGTCGAAGGTGTTCCCAAACATCGACTTCTCGCCGTAGGAGTCGTACGCGCTCGACACCTCGCCGTCGGGGTCCGAGAGGAGGGTGAAGGGGAGGTCGTACTCCGCGGCGAAGGGCTCGAGGTCGTCGACGGGGTCGTCGCTGATCCCGACGACTGCGACGTCCTCGTCTTCGAACGCGTCCCACTCGTCGCGGAAGCTACACGCCTCGGCCGTACAGCCGGGGGTGTCGGCGCGCGGGTAGAAGTACACGACCGTGTGGTCGGCCGCGGCCGGGTCGACGGTGACCGTCTCGCCGCAGTGGTCGGTGAGCGTGATCTCGGGTGCGGAGTCGCCCGGTTCGAGCATGGGGATCGACTCTCCTCAACCGTTTTAGGGGATTCGGTCCCTTTTTACCGAGGTCCCGCATCCATCCGGTATCGATGGCGTGGCAACCGACGCCGTACACGGCTCCGTTACTCTTCGCGGCCGTCGCGTCTTTCTCGTTCGCCGCGTACGCAGTCGCCAACCGTTCGCGCGGCGGCCACGCCCTGCTGTGGAGCTTCGTCGGCGTCGCGGGCACTGCCGGCGTCTGGTCGCTGGCGTACGCGGCGCAGCTGTCGGCGACCGCGCTCGGTCTCACGCTCTCGTTCAACCGCTTCGTCTGGCTCGGTGCCGCCGGGCTGGCGGTGGCGTGGCCCGCCTTCGTCCTCTCGTACGTCGACCGGACCGGATCCCTCGGTCGCCGTCGCTTCGCGCTCTTCTGGATCGTCCCCGTCGCGGTCGCGACCGCCGTTTGGACGGTCGGCGTCAACCCCCTGTTCTACGCCGATCCCTCCCTCGTCGACACCGGCAGCTATCTTGTCCTGGCGTACACGCCGACGCCCGCGCTGCTCGGATTTGTCGGCTACACCTACGCGGTCAACCTGTTCACCTTCGCCGTCCTCGCCTACGCCGCGGTCTCCCGCGACGGCGTGTTCCGCCGGCAGGCGGCCGTCCTCTTTATCGCCGGCGTCGCACCGTTGGCGCTCGGCGCGGCCGGCATCGCGGGGTTCGTCGGGCCGGAGAACGGGCTCGTCGATTTTACCCCGATCGCCTTCAGCGGGTCCTCGGCGCTCCTGGCGTGGGTCGTGTTCCGGAACCGGCTGCTCGACGTCTCGCCGATCGCCCGCGACGCGGTGTTCGCGAACATCTCCGACGGCGTTGTCGTCTGCGACGCCGACGGCCGGGTTGTCGACCGCAACGACCCGGTCAGGGCGCTGTTTCCCGACGCCGAACTCGGCGTCGGGGTCGACGAGGCGTTCGCCGACGCCCCGGCGGTCGCGGACGCGGTGACCGACGCGAGGTCGGACGACGAGTTCCGCGTGACGGTCGGCGGGGACGGCGGCGCCCCGCGGTTCCTGACGGTCGGCGTCCACGACATCGCCGGGCCGGGAACGACCCGCGGCGGGACGGTCCTGCTGTTCCGCGACGTCACCGAGCGGGAAACGCTCCAGCGGCGGTACCGCGCCCTCATAGAGAAGTCGCCGAACGTAATTGCGGTCTGCGGCGAGGACGGGCTGCTCCGGTACGTGAGCCCGTCGATAGATCGGCTGCTCGGCCATCAGCCGAACGAGATCGAGGGGCGCCCGATCATCGATCTGGTTCACCCCGAGGACCGACTCGAGGCGCAGCGGGCTTTCGAGCGCGCCTTCGACACCCCCGAGCCGCAGTCGATCACGCACCGGATCGCCTGTGCCGACGGTAGCTGGCGCCGGTTCGAAACGGTGATCGAGCGGTTGTTCGAGGACGCTCGCGAGGTCGTCATCACCGCCACCGACGTCACGGACGCGCGGCGGTACGAACAGCGGCTTCAGGTGTTGAACCGAGTGCTGCGACACGACCTAAAAAACGACACTAACGTCATCGGCGGGTACGCGGACCTGCTCCGCGACCACGTCGACGAGGGGGGCGACCCGTACCTCGACATCATCGACCGGAAGGTCCGGACGCTGACCCACCTCAGCGATCAGGCCCGGGAGATCGACGTCGCGCTCCACAGCGACGCAGAGCGGACCGAGATCGACCTCGCAGCGCTCGTCGCCCGACTCTGCGAGTCGCTGTCGTCGTCGTTCCCGCGGGCGACGGTAACGGCAACCGTCCCCGAGGCGGCCGTCGTCTCAGCGGACGAGCTGCTGGAGTCGGCGGTCCGGAACGTGTTGGAGAACGCCGTCGTTCACAACGACGACGACGACCCGCACGTGGAGGCGACCGTCGTCGCCGACGGCGACCGATTCCGGCTCGACGTGGCCGACGACGGCCCGGGGATCCCGCCGGTCGAGCGGACGGTGTTCTCGGAGGCTCGGGAGACGGCGCTCGAACACGCGAGCGGGCTCGGTCTCTGGCTCGTCCACTGGATCGTCACGGAGTCCGGCGGCGACCTGGAGATCGCCACCCGCGAGCCGACCGGAACGGTGGTTCAGATGTGGCTCCCGCGAGCGACCGAGGAGAGCGAGGAGTGCGAGTAGCCTGCCGACGTCCCGGGGGGCCCCGCCCAGACGCGGACGAGCGGCTGGACGCCAACGAGAGAGACAGCGAACCCCGCGGCCGACGAGTGGGACGTCGAGATCACGCCCGCCTGAACCAGGTGCGGTCGATCGCCGGCCGGAGCGTGACCGCCCGCAAGACTCAATCCACCGAGAGCCGCCCATCGCGAGTCGTCCGTCCGTCGGGCCCGACCGCCCTCCGCAACCTCTTTGCGCGCGGTCGCCGAACCCGAGTCCATGAGTCACGGACCTCTTGACGAGGACGCGGTCGAGAGCTACCGCGAGGCCGGCGCGGTGCTGGTCGAGGCGATGAACGAGGCCCGCGAGATGGTCGAACCGGGTCAGACCCACCTCGAAGTCGCCGAGTGGACGGAGGACTTCGTCCGCGAGCAGGGCGCCGGCCTCGCGTTCCCGGTGAACATCAGCGTCGACCCGGAGGCGTCGCACGCGACCCCCGGCCGCGACGACGAGACGGAGTTCGGCGAGGAGATGGTGTGTCTCGACGTCGGCGTCCACGTCGACGGCTACATCGCCGACGCCGCGGTGACAGTCGACCACAGCGGGAACCCTGAACTCGTCGAGGCCGCCGAGATGGCGCTGGAAGCCGCGCTCGACGAGGCCGGGCCGGGCGTCGAGGTCGGCGTCGTCGGGCAGGCGATCGAGGACGTGATCCGCGGCTACGGCTACACGCCGGTCCTCAACCTCTCCGGCCACGGCGTCCAGCGCTACGACGCCCACACCGGGCCCACGGTGCCGAACCGCGGGGTCGATCGCTCGGTCGAGCTCGAACCGGGGCAGGCGGTCGCGATCGAGCCGTTTGCCACCGACGGCCGCGGGAAGGTCGGCGAGGGGACCGTCGAGGAGATCTTCGAACAGCAGGGCTCCGCCAGCGTGCGCGACCGGCGCGCGCGGCAGGCGTTAGAGGAGATCGAGGCGTTCGACGACCTCCCGTTCGCGGCGCGGTGGCTGGAGACTGACCGCGCCGAGATGGCGCTCCGCCGCCTGAAGCAGGCGAACGCGATCAAGGGGTACCCCGTCCTGAAGGAGGACGACGACGCCCTCGTGAGCCAGGCGGAGCACACCCTCCTCGTTACCGAGGACGGCGTCGAGGTGACGACCGCGGGCATCCACGGCTTCGACGACTGATGGATCGGATCTTCGCGCCGTGGCGGATCGAGTGGGTCGAGCGCGATTCGGACCCGATCGACGGCTGCCCGTTCTGCGTGCTCCCCGAGCGTGAGGACGCCCGCGAGGCGCGCGTGGTCGCCCGCAGCGAGCGCAACTACGTCCTGTTGAACAACGCGCCGTACAACCCCGGCCACGCGATGGTGGTCCCGGACGACCACGTCGATGACCCGACCGACCTCGACGACGCCGTCCTCCTCGACCACGCGAAACTGACGGCGGCGACGCTCGACGCGCTGCGACGCGACATGAACCCTGACGGCGTCAACACCGGCCAGAACCTCGGCGACGACGCCGCGGGCGGGTCGATCGACCACCTCCACACCCATGTCGTCCCACGGTGGAGCGGCGACACGAACTTCATGCCCGTCACCGGCGATACGAAGGTGATCGTTGAGGCGATAGAGCGCACCTACGAGCACCTTCACGCGGGGTTCGCCGCCGACGAGCACGCGGTCGATCCGGGCGACTCCGACGCGGTCGACGCGGTCAAACTCGACTTCGATAGCTGAGGCGCCCGCACAGAGTGTTCGAACCGTCCGGGCCCGGAGCCCTCCGGTCGCGTCACGCCGACGGCGACGGACCGCGCTCGCGCCGCACCGCGAGCGCGCCGTGGTAGAGGATCGTCGCGCAGACGAACAGCGCGGAGCCGACGAGCAGGACGAAGCTGATCTGATCGAGGACCGGCATCGAGAGCCACGCCGCCCCCTCGCCGAGTGCGACCGCGACGCTCGCGACGAGCAGCATGAGCCCGAAGTAGATGGTCACGTCGTTCTCGTCGACGTAGACGGTCGCCCCGGAGCCGATTCGGGCGCCGAGCGCGCTCCCGAGCAGCAGCGCGGTGACGATCCCGAGGTCGATGACCCCGGCGCGACCGTACGTGAACGCTCCGACGCCTCCGGAGAGCAGCCCCGTGAACAGGCTCGTCCCGACCGCCGCCGCGAGCGAGGTACCGATCACGTAGTAGATCGCGGGCATTCGGACGAACCCGCCACCGATGCCTAGGAAGCCCGATATCACTCCCACGCCGGCGCTGATGCCGGAGATCGTCCACAGGGAGGCCCGCTGTCCATCCGCCAGCGTCATCATCGGGGGAATGTCGTGTGACTGGACCCGCTGGGCGATCGCGGGGATGTCGTCGCCGGCAGCCCCGCCGTCTTCCCCCCCGTCGTCGGTCGTCTCGCCGGCGTTCAGCGCGCTCCGCGTGAACAGGAGGCCGATGGCCGCAAGCAGGAGGACGTACGTCACGCCGACGACCGCGTCGGCGATCCCGAGGGCCTCCAGCCCGAACACCAGCCGGCTTCCGCCCTCGATTCCGAGGGCGATCCCGACGAACATCAGCGCGCCGAGCCGGTAGTCCACCTGCCCCGAGTCCTGGTGTTTCAGCGTCGCAATCACGGCGGTGCCGAACACGAAGGTCATGGAGCTCCCGATCGCAACCGGGGCGGGATACCCGAGGATGAGTAGCGCGGGCGTCACGAGGAAGGAGCCGCCCATCCCGAAGAACCCGAAGAACACGCCGACCATGAACCCGAAGGCGACGAAGAGCGCGAACAGGCCGGGGCTCAATCCGAGGAGTCCGAGCATCTATCGCCGGGCGATCCGTTTGAACACGACCGGTCCGAGCCAGTCTTCGAGGATCCCGTACCCCGCGTACAGCAGTCCCGCTTCGATGGCCACCACGCCGAGCACGGCCAACGCCGCCACCGTGGGCGACGCGCCGGGCAGCAGCTCAGTACCGGTCATCCCGCCCCCTCCGTCGGTGACGGCCCCACGCTCGACGACTGCCGCGGTCCGGGTTCGGTCATACACCAGTCTCTAGCAGCCGGTGAGATATATCAGTTTTGGACGTACTATACAATACTATATCCACGTGATGAACGGGGCACGATCCGTAACGTACGCGAAGGTTATGAAAGTTACAAGGCTAAAACCCCGCGCTTTACAGTAGTTGCCGAACCTGACTGAGGCTCTTCACGCTGGGCTGTGTTGGTCAACAGATGGTCCAGACAGCTGAGGCGAAACAGGTTTGTCGTGCTGCGTCGACAGTGCTGTTTCCAGCGCTCGAATTCGGCGTGAAACCGTGTGGGAAGTACACGAGAGGGGATTTCCGAGAAATCCTCTCTCGGATCGCTTTTGCTCAGGAGTTCGCAATACGGGTGGGAAAACGCTCCAACTTGATCGTGACGAGCACGTCGATATCACCGCTACGGCGCGAAACCCGCTCGCTAAATCACTGCTGTATCACTTGCGTAATCTCTCAGCAAGCGCAATTACCGACCAGTTCGATGGCGTCCGAGATCGAGTGTTCGAAGTCCTTCGCTCTCAGCGGCGACTTCCAGCATCCGTCGATGTTGCCATCGATCTCCACGAGTGGCGCTTCTACGGGTCTGCCGACACAGACCACGTCCTAACCACGTATCCAGATCTCGGAACGGACAAAGCGTTTTGCTTCGCAACACTGTGTATCGTCGCTCCTCGCACGCGATTTACGCTTGCGGTAGTCCCGATGGACGCGAACGGCTTTCGCGCCAAGCGCGAAGCCGTTCGCTCCTTGCTCGAAACAGCCAAACAGTACGTCTCCATTCGGCACGTCTACCTCGACCGTGGATTCTACCAAGTCCACGTCGTTACAGAGTTACAACAGCAGGATGTGGATTATTCGTGCGTGCGCGGCCGAGTAGTGGAATGAAAGACCGTCTCAGCGCCGGCGCTGAGACGGTTGCTGACGAGTACACGATGCAGCGAAAGCGCAACCCAACTGCGTCGGTAGATGTCACAGTCTTCGCGGTTCCACACCGCACAAGCGAAGACGAGCACGTCTGGTTCGTGACGAGCTTAAACGCAGATTCTTCGACAGCGAGAGCATACGCGGCGGCGTTCCGCCGCCGCTGGGGGATCGAAACGTCATATCGACAGCTCGGCGATTTCCTCCCGAGAACGTCATCACCGACGTTCTCGGTGCGACTGTTCTACTTTCTGTTCGCGGTCTCGTTGTACAATCTCTGGGTGTTAGCTAACGTTTTAGCTTCAGCTGAAACAGTTCCAGAGACACAGCTGATCTCAACACGAATTTTCCGTAGATTCGTTCTCTCGACAGACTCCGGCTGAGTTCACACTCGAATCTGACCGGGATGACCGGTGAGTACGCCTTATTTCGGAGAGGCATCGCTCGGGAACGCCGCTAGCGCGGCGTTCCCTCGCTCTCTCACTGAACCAGTCACAGCGAAATCCGCGACGATCGTGAAATGTGCGAACTCAACGGCTTGGTTAGTACGGAACAAGATTTGATTCGGCGACTACTGTTCAGGGCGGGGAGGATGTCAAAGGCTCGGAACCTCGCCCGGCACCGTCCGCCACGCCGTCGATGAACGCTGACCAGCGTCCCCGCTCCCCCGCTTCAGTACACTAGTTCTCCCGAGATGAACTTCCGGGTGCGCTCGTCTTCGGGGTCTTCGAAGATCCGCTCCGTCGGCCCCATCTCCGTGATCTCATCATCGAGCAGCACCGCGACGCGGTCCGCGACCCGCTCGGCCTGGTGCATGTCGTGGGTCGCGAGCGCGACCCCGATCCCCCGCGATCTCGCCTCGCCGACTGCGTCCTCGATGACGGCCGTGTTCCGCGGGTCGAGGTCGGAGGTGGGCTCGTCGAGCAGCAGGGCGTCCGGGTCGTACGCCAGCGCGCGGGCGAAGGACACGCGCTGGGCCTCGCCGCCCGAGAGCGACTCGGCGGGTTGGCCCGCCTTGTCGGCCAGCCCCACGACCGCCAGCGACTCGTCGACCGCGTCGGGAGCACTCCCCGACCGGAGCATCGAGGCCAGCCGGTCGCTCCACGAGCGCCGGACGCGGAGCCCGTACTCGACGTTGCGCGCGACCGAGCCGTCGAAGAGGCTCGCTTCCTGGAACACCATCCCGACGCGCCGGCGCAGCGCGAGGCGCTCGGTTTCGTCGACGCTCCATACGTCGGTCCCGCCGAGCGTCACGGTCCCCTCGTCCGGCGCCGCGGAGAGCGCGAGCGTCCGGAGCAGCGTCGTCTTGCCGACGCCGGAGGGACCGATGACTGCGACGACCTCGCCGGCGTCGACCGCGAGCGAGAGGTCGCTGAACACGATCTTGTCGCCGTACGACCGCGACACGTCTCTCGCACGGAGCATCAGTTCGTCACCCCGCGGCGCCTCGGTCCGCCACTCGTGCGGCGCGTCATCCCGCCACCCCCCGGTCGCCGAAGCGGACGACGATCGCGTTGACGGTCAACACGAGCGCGACGAGCACGGCGCCTAACACCAGAGCGGTCTCGTACTGCCCCTGGCGCGCTTCGAGCTGGATCGCGGTGGTCAGCGTACGCGTCTTCGAGATTCCGTCCGCGCTCGTGATGTTCCCGCCGACGATGAGCACGGAACCGACCTCGCTCACGGCGCGGCCGAACCCGGCCAGCACCGCGGTCGCGATCCCGTAGCGGGCCTCCTTGATCACGACGAGCGCTACGTCGACGCGCGTCCCGCCGAGGACGCGGGCCGCGTCGCGGACCCCGTCGTCGACGCCGCTCACGGCCGCGAGGGTGATCGCCGTGATCGGCGGCGTCGCGAGGACGAACTGCGACAGGATCATGGCCTCGCGGGTAAACACGAGGTTCAGCGACCCGAGCGGCCCCTGGTTCGAGACGGCGAACAGCACGACCAGCCCGACGACCACGCTGGGGAACCCCATCCCGGTGTTGACGACCGATTTCACGAACCCCTTCCCGGGGAACTCTGCGAGGCCGATCGCGACCGCGGCCGGGACGCTGATGAGGGTGCTCAGCGCCACCGCGGTGAGGCTCACGTACAGCGAGACGGCGACCACGCTCCCGACGTAGCCGTCCCTGAACGAGACGTCGAGCAGCGCCGGGACCAGCCGAGGGGTCGAGTCGAGCAGCGCCGGAATCAGCTGGACTGTCGGTTCGATCGGCACGGTTACGCGTCGGCGTCGTCGCGCTCGCTGCTCCACCCCTCCGGAACGTACTGCTTGAAGTCCGGGTCCTCGGAGACGGCCCGCGGAAAGAACAGCTGCTCGCCGTCCACCCGGTACTCCGAGATGGCCTCCTGAACACTGGGGCTGGTGATCCAGCCGATGTACGCCATCGCGAGGTCGTAGTTGGCGTCCTCGTGGACCGCGGGGTTGACCGCCATGATCCCGTACGGGTTCGCGAGGGTCTCCGGCCCGCCCTCGATCGGTCCCTGAACGAGGATCGTCAGATCGGCCGCCAAGCGCTGCGAGACGAACGTCCCGCGGTCCGAGAGCGTGTACGCGCCCTGCTGGTTCGCGATGTTTAGCGCCTCACCCATGCCGGAACCGGTCTCCTGATACCAGTCGCCGACTGGCTCCGTCTCGGCGGCCTCCCAGAGGTTCAGCTCCCTCGTGTGCGTCCCCGAGTTGTCGCCGCGCGAAACGAAGGCGGCCTCCGCCTCCGCAATGGTCGTCAGCGCCGTCGTTGCGGATCCCACCCCCCGGATCCCCGCCGGGTCGCTCTCGGGCCCGACGATCACGAAGTCGTTGAACATCAGGTCGCGGCGGTTGATCCCGTACCCGTTCCGCATGAACTCGTCTTCGAGCCCGCGGGCGTGGACCATCACCACGTCGGCGTCGCCGTCGCGAGCCGTCCGGAGGGCCGCACCGGTCCCCTGCGCGACGGCGTCGACGGTGACGCCGTACAGCTCCTCGAGCTCCCCGTGGATCGCGTCGAGCAGCCCCGTGTCGTAGGTGCTCGTCGTCGTCGTGAGCGTCAGCGTCTCGCCGGCGACGCCGGGCCCGCTCTCACCGTCGTTTCCGTTTTCGCCGCCGCCCCCGCTCTCACCGTCGCCCCCGCTTTCTCCGTCGCCTCCGCCCGCACTTCCCCCGACCGCCGAACAGCCGGCCGTACCGGCGACCGCCCCCGCACCCAACGCCGCCACGAATTCGCGCCGTTGTATCGACATAGATACAACGGTGGGTCGGTCCCACATATAGCTTGCGTGCGGCGGTCGACGTCGGGGCGAAAACGCCAACACGGCCCGGATTCATCCTCCGGACATGGGAGAGCCGACCGAACCCGGTGCGGACGCGGCCGCGGGGCGCGGGCGCGCCGCGCTCATCGAGGACGGCGTCGAGTTCGACGGCCGCGACGCCGCGCTGCTGCGCGCGGTCGACGCGGCGGGGTCGGTCGCGGGCGCGGCCGCGGATCTCGGGCGCTCGCGCGCCCGCGCACTCTCGCGGATCGAGGCCCTAGAGGACGCCTACGGGACGCTCGTCGATCGCCGGCGAGGCGGCGAGGGCGGCGGCGGGAGCCGGCTCGCCGCGTCGGGCCGGGACCTCCTCGACCGCTACGACCGGCTTCAGGCCGTCCTCGCGGCGACCGCGGCGGTGCCGGAGACGATCCTCGACGGCACCGTCACCGCTGTCGACGGCGAGCTCGCCGTCGTCGACACCGCGGTCGGCGAGCTGTCCGGACTCCACGGCGGGAGCGGCGCCGGCGAGGCCGACGGCCCCGGCGTCGACCGCGAGCGCGTGGCCGTCGGCGACGCGGTCCAGGTCCGGATCGGCGCCGACGCCGTCACCGTCAACGACGCGGCCAGCGCTGTCGACCCGGACGCGACGAGCGCGCGGAACCGCCTCGACGGGCGCGTCTCGGCAGTCGACCCCGGCGAGACGGTATCGACGCTCCGGATCGCGGTCGGCGGGAGCGACGCCGGTGCCTCCGACACCGGTACCCCCGACGCCGAAGTCGCCGCGCTGATCACCGCCGAGAGCGTCGACCGGCTCCGCCTCGATCCCGGCGACCCGGTCTCGATCCGGTGGAAGGCGACCGCGACGCGGCTGGTGGCGCACGCTGAGTGATCCCGCTCGCGAGCGTTTCGCCTCGTCGCCGCGTGCTAACTGGTCCCGCGCAAGCGAACGGTTTTTGCGTCGACCGACGGGAGAGGTGGTATGGACGAGGACACCCCCGAGGGGACGACGAGGGGCGGCGACGGGCGCGAGTCCGCCGCCGCCGGGGCGTCGACGCCCCCCCGAACCGACGGCGGGACCGAGCGCGCGGACGAGCCGACAGAGGACGTCGCGCTCGACCCGTGGGGGTCGGCGTCGGTCGGGGACTACGCGGACCTCTTCGAGGAGTTCGGGATCGAGGCGTTCGACGAAGTCGACGACGACGTGCCGGACCCGCACTACCTCATGCGCCGGGGCGTCATCTTCGGCCACCGCGAGTACGACGCGGTCGCGGAGGCGATGGCCAACGACGAGCCGTTCGCCGCGCTCTCCGGGTTCATGCCCACCGGCGACCCGCACATCGGCCACAAGCTCGTGTTCGACGAGATCATCTGGCATCAGGAGCAGGGCGGCGACGCCTTCGGGCTGATCGCCGACCTGGAGGCTCACTCCGCGCGGGGGATGTCGTGGCCGGAGATCGACGAGCACGCGCGCAACTACCTCCTCTCGCTGCTCGCGCTCGGCTTCGACGCCGAGGCGGGCGAGCTGTACCGCCAGTCCGACAACCGCGCGGTGCAGGACCTCGGCTTCGAGCTCGGCTCGAAGGCGAACTTCTCGGAGTTCGAGGCGATCTACGGCTTCGACGGCGAGACCAACATCTCGCACATGCAGAGCGTGATCACCCAGACCGCGGACATCCTCTACCCGCAGCTCGTCGACGAGCCGAAGCCCACCGTCATCCCGGTCGGGCCAGACCAGGACCCGCACGTCCGGCTCACCCGCGATCTGGCGACCCGCGTGCGTTACTTCAAGGTGACCGAGGCGTTCGCCTCCTTCGAGCTCGACGACGACGAGCGGCAGCTCGTACGGGCCGCCTACGACGCGCTCGCGGCCGGCGAGGGCGAGGAAGCTGGTTCGGACGTCCGCTGCGAGGACGCCGCCGAGTGGCTCGCCGACTACGAGCCGCCGGAGAGCGACCGCGAGAGCGTCGACCTCGCGGCCGCGAAGTCGACCGCGCTCGACAAGCTCGAAGCCGGCGGGAAAGAGCCCCTCCGCCCCCGCGTGCGCTTCTTCGACCGCAACGCGACCGACGAGGCGTTCGAGGCGCTGATCGACGCGGTCGACGGCGAGAAGCGCGTGTTCGAGGGTCACATCGACGCGTTCGACCTCACCCGCGGCGGGGCCGAGTCGGTCGCCCGCGAGGTCGAGATCGACCACGACGGGTTCGGCTTCCGGCAGCCCTCCTCGATCTACCACCGGTTCATGACCGGGCTCACCGGCGGGAAGATGTCCTCCTCCGTCCCCGCCAGCCACATCTCGCTGCTCGACGACCCCGAGGACGGCTACGACAAGGTGAAGGCGGCGACCACGGGCGGCCGCGACACCGCCGAGGAGCAGCGCGAACTGGGCGGCGAGGCCGACGAGTGTCCGGTCTACGAGCTGTACGCCTACCTGCTCGCGGCCGACGACGACGAGCTCACCAAAACGGTGTACTCCGAGTGCGTCAACGGCGAGCGCCTCTGTGGCGGCTGTAAGGAGCAGGCCGCAGAGCTCATGCGCGAGTTCCTCGAAGACCACCAAGAGAAGCGCGAGGAGGCCGAAGAACTCCTTGAAAACCTCGACATCGACCTCGACTCCGACCGGCGCGGCACCGGCGGCGAGCACTGAGGCGCCTCCGATCGGCGTCGCGGGCCGATTCTCGCACACTTCGCTTATAAATAGATGTGGCGGTGGCGCGTGCCTGCGAGCGGCCGCCCTCGGCGGCCGCGAGACAGCACCGCGCGAGGGAGTCGGTGGTCCGGAGCGAAGCGGAGGACCACCGACGAGGCTGGGGAGGCGTGAGGTGCTGTGCTGGGCGGTGCGGGGCGGGACTCAAAGGGGCAGCCGCGAGGACGAAGTACGACGACGCAAGGACCGCAAGGAGGGAGCGCTAGCGACCGACTGAGGACCGCAGCGAGTCGCGCGAGTCCTCGCGACTGGGGCTTTGGCGGTGTTCGCAGCCGGTCCGTACTCAATCATTTATAAGCGAGCGACTGGGGCTTTGGCGGTGTTCGCCGCCGATCCACAGGTAGCTGTTTATAAGAGATCGACTGGGGCTTCGGTGGTGTTCGCCGCCGATCCGCGGTCAACGATTTATAACTAACAGCGACCGACCTACAGCTCGTTTTTCACGTACACGCCCAGCAGGCCGCCGAGCGCGCTCAACACGACGGAGTAGGCGACGCCGCCCAACACGGCGATAGCTGTGAGTACGAAGATCCCCCCGGCCGCGAGACCGACTTCGAGCGGGAACCCGAAGACGCCGAGGAACGGGAGAATCACCAGCGCGAGCAACAGCAGGCCGACGATCGGGATCGACGCGATGAATCCGGAGAGCGCGCCGACGCGGAGTCCGTCGCCGCTCTCGGGTGTCCCGTCGCTGCTTAGGTACCCGGCGACGGCGCCGCCGAGGAGCGGGGAGATTCCGGTGAACGAGAGCAGGACCGACGCGACCGCGCCGATGACCGCGTTGAGGAGGGTATCTTCGGTTCCCATGGGCGGTCAGACTCCCGGAGACGGGATACGTCTTGTGGACCCCGGAACGCGGCCAACGGCGTGCTCCGATCGTGGTCGCCGACGCGACCGGCCGACGAGCGAGGCGATGGTTTATGAGGCGGGCGCTACCTCTCACGGGTATGAGCGAGGAGGAGACGATCCACGTCGCGGACGTCAGCGAGGGGATCGGCGGCGACGCGACGGCGGACCCCGGCTCGCCGGTCGAGCTCCCGGTCGTCGACGTGCTCACCGGCCGGTCCTTTATTACGGGAAAAAGCGGGTCCGGCAAGAGCAACACCGCGTCCGTCGTGATAGAAAATCTGCTATCTAACGGGTTTCCTGTCATGATCGTGGACACTGACGGTGAATATTACGGTTTAAAAGAAGAATATGAAATTCTTCACGCCGGCGCGGACGAGGAGTGCGACATCGTCGTCTCCCCGGAACACGCGGAGAAACTCGCGAACCTCGCCTTAGAGCAGAACGTCCCGATCATCCTCGACGTCTCCGGCTACCTCGAAGAGGAGACCGCGAACGAGCTCCTCCTCGAAGTCGTCAAACAGCTGTTCGCGAAGGAGAAGCGGATGAAGAAGCCCTTCCTGCTCGTCATCGAGGAGTGCCACGAGTACATCCCCGAGGGCGGCGGGATGGACGAGACGGGCAAGATGCTGATCAAGGTGGGCAAGCGCGGGCGGAAACACGGGCTCGGTATCGTCGGGATCAGCCAGCGTCCGGCCGACGTGAAAAAGGACTTCATCACCCAGTGCGACTGGCTCTGCTGGCACCGGCTCACGTGGGACAACGACACGAAAGTCGTCGGGCGCATCCTCGGCTCGAAGTACGCGAGCGCGGTCGAGGACCTCGGCGACGGCGAGGCCTTTTTGATGACCGACTGGGACGAGTCGATCCGCCGGATCCAGTTCCACCGCAAGGAGACGTTCGACGCGGGCGCGACGCCCGGGCTCGACGACTTCGAGCGCCCGGAGCTGAAGTCGGTCTCCAGCGACCTCGTCGGCGAGCTCCAGTCCATCTCCGACGAGGAGGAGCGCCGCGAGTCCGAGATCGCCGACCTCAAACAGGTGCTGGAGAAGAGAGAGCGGCGGATCGCCGACCTCGAACGGGAGTTGGAGGAGGCCCGCGACCTGAGCAACATGGCCGACCAGTTCGCGCAGGCGCTCCTCGGGAGGGCCGAGGCGCCGTACCGGGGCGGCGGCGGCCGGTCCGCGGGCATCCCTGACCGACCCGACGCTGGCCGCGACCGCGACGGTGACCAGTCGGTGCTCAAGTCGTACGACGAGGCGGTCGCCGCGACCGAGAAGCGCGCGGCGGACGCGGAGGAATCGGAGACCGAACCCGCGACCGAATCGGCCGCCTCGGCCGCCGACGGCGGCGCCGAGATCGACGCAGGCGGAGACACCGCGGACACCGACACCGCGGACGCCTCGACCACCGATCCCGCAACCGACGCGGAGGCGGCCCCGCCGGGCGACGTCGACCCGGTCACCCGCGACGACGTCGCTGAGAGCGCGCTCCGATTCGACGACGCGATCGAACTCGGCACTCGCGAGGCGGTCATCGAGGAGCTCCGCTCGCGGATCGAGACGCTCCCGGAGCTCTCGCGTGGGATGCTCCGCCACTACCGCCGCGAGGGCGCCAGCGACCCCGTCGCGGCCCACATCGACGCCGGCGGCGACGGCGACTCCGGGCACGCCTACAGCCGCCATCGGCCGATCCGTCGCGCGGGGCTAATCCGCCACGCCGGCCGCGGCCGCTACGCCTACGCGGTCCCGGATCTCGTCAGCGAGGCGTACGCCGACCGGCTGGGCGAGGACCAGGTCGACGAGATTGTCTGCGCCGTCGAGACCGTCTTCGTCCCGCCCGCCGAGTTGAACTACCCGCCGAACGCCGACCCGTCGGAGGTTGAGGACGGGGCGATCACCGACGATCGCGACGGACCCGCGGCGGCCGCTGAGACCGGCGAGAGTGTCGAAACCGATGCCGCCGAGACCGAGACGCCCGCTGACCCCGCCGAGACCGAGACGCTGCCCGACGCCGGCCTGAGCGACGCCGCGCGGCGGTTCGCCGAGCGGTCGGAGCGCTGAGGACCATCAGAACGGCAGCGAGAGGTACTCGCTCGGCACCGCGTTCCGGGCCGTCACCTGCGGGTCGACCACCTGACTGACCTCTAAACCGCCGACGAGGCTCGAAAAGAGGTACGCCTCGGTGCGCGAGAAGCCGTGGTGGTGCGCCAACAGGTCCAGCATGTCGCCGTTCGCTAGTTCGACGGCCTCCTCCAGCGTCCCGGCGCTCGCTACCGTCTTCACCGCGTCGCCGGTGTCGAGGACGGGTCGATTCGGCGAGACGGCCGGGTTCTCGATCACCGAGAGCGTCGCGTCGATCTCGACCGCGATCTCGGCGCCGGTCCCGCACATCTCGCCGTCGGCCATCGCGGCCTTCGCGTCGCCCATCGCCAGCATCGCGCCCGCCTGAAAGACGGGGAAGTAGACGGTCGTCCCGCCGGTCACGTCGGTCGTGTCGAGGTTGCCGCCGTGATCGTCGGGCGTGAGTGTCGATATCGTCTCCCCGTCCGTGGCGACCCCGATCGTCCCGATCACGGGCTCAATCGGCACGTCGATCCCCTCGAAGTCGATTCCCTCACCGCCGCCCGCGACCTCCGTGATCCGCGTCGCGGGGTGGTCGATCTCCGGGTCGTCCTGAAGCAACCCGAACCCGGGCGCGGTGAGCACGCGGCCTCGGTCCTCGGCGACGCGCACGTCCTCGATCTCCACCGCGAGGACGTCGCCGGGGCTCGCGCCGGCAACCGCGATCGGCCCGGTCGCGGCGTTGACCTCCTCCGGAATCGCTTCGAGCAGGTCCTCGTCGCGCTGGATCTCGCCGTTCAGGCTGTCGACCGTCTCGATCGTCACCGACTCGCCGTCGGCGGCCTCGTAGACCGGGTCCATCGCCGGACCGAACTCGTACACGTTCCCGTCGCGGTGTGTAACCGTCTCGCGTGTCATCAAGTTCACGTGGGCGCTCAGGTGACAAAAATCCCGGCCGGCGTCACCGCGACGACGTCACCGCGGCGGCGCCGCCTCAGGCGGGACGAGCAGGACGTTGTTCGTCCCGCGCGCAACGATCGACTCCGCGGTGCTCCCGAGGAGGAGCCGCCGGAGCCGACTCGTCCCGCGGGCGCCGATGAGCGTCGTTGTCGCGCCCACGCGCTCCTCTTCGGCCGTGATCTCTTCGAGTTGGTTCCCCGACCTGACGTTGGTCTCGACGTCGATACCCATCCGATCGCGGAGGTCCGCCGCCAGTTTGTCCAGCCGCTCCTCGGCGTCTCCCGTCGCCTCCGCATCGCCGCCGCTGACGTGGAGCAGGAACGCCCGCTCCGTCGCGCCCGTCAGCGCCGGGAAGAAGTCGTAGGCCCGGGCCGCGTTCTCGGAGAAGTCGGTCGCGTACAGCACGTCCCGGAACAGGTGTTCCTTCTTGACCGTGTGGCCCTCCGGCCCCTCCTCAATTCGCTCGACGAGTAGCGGCCTGACCGCCGTCCGCGCGACGTTGCGGACGGTGCCGCCGACGAGTCGGTTCCGGAGCGGGGACTGCCCCCGGGACCCGATGACGATCATGTCGGCGTCGATCCGCTCGGCCAAGCCGTTGATACGCCGGTGGGGGGTCCCGCGCGCGACGTGGGTCTCCACGTCGAACCCCGCGCGCTCGAACACGCGTCGCTGTGGGGCGAGCGCCTCTTTGGCGTCGGTCGCGGCCTCCATCCCCGGCAGCCCGCTGGAGACGTTGTCCGGAAGGACCGTCAGCAGGTGGACCTCTCGGACGCCGATGTTGTCAAGACACTCCAGACAGGTCCGGGACTCGATCGCCGCCTCGTTCGCGTCCGATAGGTCCGTCGCGAATACGATACGCATACGTACCCGTTCGCGCTCGTCAGTAATATTGTTTTTGTTGTACAATATATCGGCCACGGGGACCCCTCTCGACGCTCGCGTCGCGGCCACGGGCGTGTGACCGGCGAGCGGTCTTTGCGCCGGGCGACCGGGATCAGGCGTTCGGGTCCGAAGCGGTCGACGGGTCGTGATCGAGGAGCGGCGAGTCCGGGTTGGCACACCCTTCTCGGCCGCAGACGCCGGCGTCGTCGCCCGCGCGCTCGACGCCGGGAGCCAGCCCGCCAATCTCCCAATCGACGGCGTGGCCCGTCTCGCGCTCGTGGTCGTCGAGGGCGGTTCGTGCCCGCCGGAGCGAGTCGAACGCCTCCTCGTACGCGCAGTCGGGACAGCGAACGCGAACGGTCGTCGACATGGAATCTCCTTCGGTCCCGACGAGTATAACTGCCGCTATCGGCGTCGGTCCGACCGATTCGCCGTCGGACGTCGACGCGTAGCAGCCTAGAATTGGAACAGACACACAAGATTAAAATCACTCCGGGGAGTATTGTCTACTGCGTACAATCTACCACACATGAGCACCGAACTCGACATCGCAGAGACGCTGGACGTGAAAGGACTGAGCTGCCCGATGCCCATCGTGAAGACGAAGGGCGCGATCGACGACCTCGCCCCCGGCGAAGTGCTCGAAGTCGTCGCGACCGATCCGGGCAGCGTGAGCGACATCGACGGGTGGGCGACCGGCACCGACGGCGTCGCGCTCCTCGAACAGGAGGAGGGCGACGACGTGTACACCCACTACGTCCGCAAGGAGGCGTGACCATGGACGAGATCGGAATCATCGTCTCCGACGACGACCCGAAGAACCTCGCGATGGCGACCAACCTCGGTCACGTCGCGCTGACGATGGACACGGACGTGTTCCTCTACTTCACCTTCGACGGGCTGACGCACTTGCTGGAGGGTGAGAAGGACCTCTCATCGATTCAGCCGCTGCTCGACGAGGGGATGCCGAACCCCTACGACATGCTCGACCAGCTGATCGCCGACGGCGGGGAGGCGGTCACCTCGGTCGCGTGTACGACGACGCTTGACATGCTCAAGTGGGAGCAGGAGGCCATCGACGACGATCTGACGACGCAGTTCGCCGGCGCGGTTACCTTCCTCGAAGCAGCCGAGGAGGCCGACCACGTGTTCACGTTCTGAGCGCTGGCTCCGCGTCAGCTCCCCCCGGTTTTCCCCCCTTTTGCGTCCGTCCTTCGGACG
>JBNJEE010000112.1:0-8053 GCA_051745525.1 Methanobacteriota archaeon
ACCGAGGTCGACCACTGGGAGAGCGAGCTGCTCACCCGACCAGACGTCCCCGCCGAGCAGCGCGAGACGCTGCTGCTCGCGGTCGAGCGCGGCTACTTCGAGACGCCGCGGGGCGTGACGCTCGACGAGCTCGCGGCGGAGCTCGGAGAGCCCCGCTCGACGGTGTCCTACCGGCTGCGACGCGCGACCGCTGAGTTAGCGAAACGATTCGCGGACCAACAAGCATGACCGGCGAACTCCCCACGGACGACGATCAGCGAGAGCCGACAGAGGCGTCGACCGGCGGCCGGTACCCGACGGACGTACTCGTCAGCGCCGACTGGGTGAACGCCCGGCTCGACCGGTTCGGCTCCGACGCGACCGACCTGCGGCTGCTCGAAGTCGACGTCAACGCCTCGTTTTATCAGGAGGGGCACGCGCCCGGCGCCGTCGGCGTCGACTGGCGGACCGACCTCCGGTCGGCGGAGGCACACGACATCCTCTCCCCGGCGGAGATGACCGCCTTCCTCGAATCGCGCGGGATCACCAAGGAGACGACCGTCGTCATCTACGGGGACAACAGGAACTGGTTCGCGGCGCACCTGTACTGGCAGCTCGCCCACTACGGCCACCCGGACGTCAGGATCATGGACGGCGGCCGAGAGTACTGGACGGAACACGGCTACCCGACCACGACGGAGCCGGTCGCGCCGCCCGACGTGACGTACGGCGACGCGCCCGACGCGCCGGCCAGACCGGAGGTTCGGGCCGCGCGCACGGACGTGCGTGCGGCGATCGGTACCGACACGAAGTTCGTCGACGTGCGCCTGCCCGAGGAGTTCCGCGGCGACGTCACGAAGCCGCCCGGCAGCGACGAGGGAGCGATGCGTGGCGGACACATCCCGGGAGCGACAAACGTGTTCTGGGCCGAGAACGTCCGCCCCGACGGCCTGTTCAAGTCGCGCGAGGAGCTCGCGGACGTGTACGAGTCCCGGGGGGTCACCCCCGACGACGACGTGATCGTCTACTGTCGGATCGGCGAGCGGTCGTCGGTCACGTGGTTCGTCCTCGAGGAGCTGCTCGGATACGAACACGTGCGACATTACGACGGCTCCTGGACAGAGTGGGGGAACATGATCGGCGTCCCGATCGAAGTCGGCGAGCCGGACGGCGGCAGCTAGGCGCACCGGAGCGGCGGCACCCTCGGAGTTGTCCTGCGACAAACGGACACACTAGCCGCTGTGGGCGCAATCCCCGATAATGAGCGGTACCCACGCCGAGTCAGAGGCGAAGCGCACGGGAGGCGGGGACGGAGCCCGGCGAAGCGATCTCACGTCACCGGTCGTTCGCGATGAGTGACGCCCGCTCGAAACACGACGAGTCGCAGTTTGTCCAGCGACTCCTCGACGCCCTGAGCGAGGAGACGAACCGGACGATCCTCGCCGCGCTCGACGAGCCGACGTCGGTCGCCGAGGTTGTCGAAGAGTGCGGTATCCCGATGTCGACGGTGTACCGGCGCTTGGACGCGCTCAACGAGTTGGACCTGGTGACGGAACACGTCTCGATAGACGCCGAAAAGGGTCGGTATCGACGCTACGAGCGGAACGTGAGTCGCGTCTCGATCGCCGTCGACGAGCACGGGGGACTCAGAACTCGGGTTGAGCGCCCGAACGGCGAACCCGACGAGTCGGTGACTTGGGGGCCGCCAGCGAGGTAACGCCGCACTCGGCCGACGGGTGTCAGGGAACCGCGGAACCGTCCGCTGCCGGCGTGTGGCGGAGGTCGTCCGCTCGTGGCGCTCCGGCGGGCGGACGCGCTGCGTCTCTGGAGCGGGTCGCCGTCGCCCCACCCTCTTTTTATTCCGGGAGCCTCTACGGCGGACGATGAGCGGGAAACCGACGGTCGGGGAGTACATGACCCGCGAGGTGGAGACGGTCAGCCCGGACGAGACGGTGGCGACCGTCGCGCGTCGTATGGCCGACAGCGACGGGCACAACGGGTTCCCGGTGACGCAGGGCCGCACCGTCGAGGGGTTCGTCTCGGCCGGGGACCTCCTGCTCGCCGACGACGACGCCCCCGTTTTTACCGTGATGACGGAGGACCTGATCGTCGCGCACCCGGACATGAAGGTGACCGACGCCGCCCGGGTAATCCTCCGCTCCGGCATCCAGCGGCTCCCGGTCGTCGACGACGCCGACAACCTCGTCGGGATCATCTCGAACACCGACGTCGTGCGCTCGCAGATCGAGCGCGCGACGCCCGGCAAGGTCGGGAAGCTAATGCGGACCCTCGCGCAGATCCACGGCGTCGACCTCGACGAGGAGCGCCGCGAGGTGGCGATCGCGGAGTTGACGCCGACGCAGGCCCGCGTGTACGCCGACGAGCTGGAAGGGCGCCAGTACGAGCTCGAACACGGGCTCGCCGAGCCGCTCGTCGTCATCGACAACGGCGGCACCCTCTATCTGGCCGACGGTCACCACCGGGCCATGGCCGCGCGCGAGGCCGGTATCGAGACGATGGACGCGTACGTCATCGTCCCGCGGACCACGGTCGATCTCGGGATGGCGAAGACCGCCGAGAAGGAGGGGCTCCGCGTCGTCGGCGACATCGAGATTGTCGACTACGCGCGACACCCCCTCGTCGAGACGACGAAGCGGCTCCAGTAAGCCCGAGCGGGTCGAATTGGTTCCGTGTGACTCGGATCCGGAGCGACGGCGCCCTACGCTCCCCCGTCGACCGCGCAAATTCGTGGTTTTCGCAGACACATTTTTATGAGCAGACAAGAAATATGGAGGTATGGGATCCCGAATCCGAACGGCGTTGAGCAGGGCGAAGTACGCGGCCGTCGGCGCCGCGGTGGGCGCCGCGGTCGGCGGGGTGTGGAGCCGGAACGCGGCCAGCACCGGCGGCGCGCTCGGCGGACTGGCGGGGGCGACCCTCGCCGAACTGAAGTCGGGCGCCGGCGGGGTGTTCGCCGACGACGGCGAGGACGACGCCGACGCTGACGGCGACGACGGCGACGAGGCCGACGCGGCGGCGTGAACGGCGCCGCTGCGTGAGCGGCACGGCAGCGTAAACGACGCGACAGCGTGACCGTCCGGTGATCGCGCCTCCCGGTCGCATCGGGAACGTCTATACCGCCGGGGCGAGTAGCCGGCGGCAATGAGTGACACCGACGCCGGACCGGACGCGAGCGCGGAGTCCGACGGCGGGGGCGGCTGGTTCGAGGCGCTGCCGTCGGACGCGACCGGCGAGACTGACACCGAGAGCGACGGCGCCGCGACCGCGGTGGCCGCGGCGCGGGTGCGCGACGGGAGTGCCGCGTCGCCCGCCGACTGGCCGGCGCGCGCCGTGGAGTCCGGGTTCGCGGCCGAGGCGGACGAGTACTACGTCCGGCTCAAAGACGCGACGACGCGCGCGACCCGCGAGGCGGTCCGCGAGCGGGAGCGCGCCGACGACGCGCAGCTGATCCACGCTGTCCGAGCGTTAGACGACGCCGAGCGCACCGCGAACGAGATCGCCGAGCGCGCGGTCGAGTGGGCGGGGAGCCTCTTCGACGACGTCGGCTCCGGCGTCGAGGGCGCCCGAGCTATCGCGGCGCGTGAGCCCGAAAGCGAGGTGGAGCGGCGGGCGGTCTCGCTCGCGGCGCGCGCCGCCGAACTCGACGACGAGCGGGCCGAGATCGCCGAGACCATCGGTCGAGTCGCGCCCGCGGTCGCGCCCAACCTGGCCGGGATGGCCGGCCCGGAGCTCGCCGCGCGGCTGATCGCGCTCGCGGGCGGGCTGGAGTCGCTCGCGAAGAAGCCCTCCGGGACGGTTCAGGTGCTCGGCGCGGAGGACGCGCTGTTCGCGCACCTCTCGGGACGGGCGCCCTCGCCGAAACACGGGATCATCTACACGCACGAGTACGTCCGCGGGACGCGGCCCGAGGACCGCGGCTCCGCGGCGCGCGCGCTCGCCGGGAAGCTGACGCTCGCGGCCCGCGCCGACCACTACGCCGGCGAGCGCCGGGAACAGCTCCACGACGACCTCCGCGAGCGGATGGCGACGATCCGCGCCCGCGCCGGCGACGACGCGGCGACCGACGGAGGGGCCGACGATGAGTGACCCAGCGCTCCCCGAAGGCGTCGAACGCCGCGAAATCGACGGCGAGGAGCGGCTGGCGACCCGCGGCGAACCGGTGTACGGCGAGCCGACCGCCGACGGGTGGCGGGCGTGGGACCCCGAGCGGTCGAAGCTCGGCGGCATGCTCGAACTCGGGTTCGAGACCGGCCTGACGGGCGGCGAGACGGTGCTCTACCTCGGCGCCGCGAGCGGCACCACCGTGAGCCACGTCGCCGACTTCGCTGGACCGACCTACGCCGTCGAGTTCGCCCCGCGCCCGGCGCGGGACCTGCTCGACGCCGCGGCGTCCCGCGAGCGGCTGTTCCCGCTCCTCAAGGACGCGCGGAAACCGGAGACGTACGCGCACGTCGTGGAGCGCGACGTGGACGCGATCGTTCAAGACGTGGCCACGCGCGGGCAGGCCGACGTCGCCGTGCGCAACGCGCAGTTTTTGGCCGACGACGGTCGGCTGCTGCTCGCGATCAAGGCGCGCAGCGAGGACGTGACGGCGGACCCGGAGACGGTGTTCGAGGGCGCGCTCGACCGGCTCCGGGAGGCCTATGAGATCCTGGAGACGCGGCGGTTAGACCGGTACCACGAGGACCACCTCGGCGTCGTCGCGACGCCGCGGTAGGGCGGGGATACGTAGGAGGGTGTCTCGACGCCTCTTGGCCTTACACCGCCTCGGCTCGATCGTTGACCGCCTCGAATAGCTGTGGGACGAACGCTTCTGCGAGCGGCGACAACTCGTATATCCGCGTCTTTCCGTCTCGGTACTTTCCGACGAGACCCGCATCTTCCAGAGTGTTGAGGTGGTGGTACAGGTCGTTTTGACGGCGATCGAGGGCGTCTGCGAGCTCACCGCTCCCGATCTGTCCTTCCTGAGACAGCAAATACAGGAGCGTGAATCTGGTCGGCTCGCCCATCGCTTTGAGCCGCTCCGCCTCGCGATCGAGGTCGAGCGCATCGTTGAGTAGCTCCGTTTCGACTCGATCGTACCCCGCTGGGCGGTCCTCCACCGTTTCCCTCCGTTCCTCGATCTCGGCTTCCCGTTCGCTCATACGCGTACATCGGAGGCCAAGACGGATATACTTAATGACTGTTAAGAACTTGTTGACAGTACTGATATACGAAGCGGTAACGACACCCGGTACGATGGCAGACCTCGAGACCTACGGTGAAACACCGGTTCGGGACATCATCGTCGACTCCGTTCCGTGGGCAGACGCCTCCGATGTACTTGTCTTCTTGATGGGACCGTATCGGCTGCTGGACCCGTCGTATCTCTATCCCGGCGACGACTATCCGCTCCCACCAGATCCACTCGCTCCCGAGGGCGACGACGCTGCTCCCGATGAGATTCAGGCCACGCTCAGATCGATCTGTCGAGAGGTCTCGAAGGAGACGCAAGCAGCGGTCTTCATCGCCAGCGACGTCGATATTCCGACGAAACGAGAAATCGCGACCGAAGGGTGCGCAGAACCCGGACTGGCAGTGATCGATCAATCGGTCGCGTTCGCGAAGGCGAGCGACGGGAACGCGTTTGTCTTCACCAAAGCGGGCCTCACGACTGGGACCGGCGCCGAAGCTGGCGCGGTTCCGGAGTACTTCAGACTTCGAGAACCCGGCTCACGGCGACGCGATCCGAGGTCATTCTGTATCTTTTCCGAAGCGGAACGAAGCGGCGGGAACCAGAAGACGTACGAACCGAAGTTCAGCAGCGCGTCGATCGATGAGATGGACGACGCCTACAGCCTGCGCTTCCGATATTTCGCCGACCGAAACGAACTGGAAGACAAGCTCATCGATTTTATCGAGTCGTACGTCATCCCGACTATATAAAAAGATCCGAAGACGGCGCTGTAGTGTGCGACCCCGAGACCGCTCAGCGATCCGCTTCTGCCGGATCGAACAGGTCCTCGATCCGGCAGTCGAAGTGAGCGGCCAGCTTGAAGGCGAGCTCCAGCGAGGGGTCGTACCGCTCGCGTTCGATGGCGTTGATCGTCTGGCGGGTGACCCCGACGGCGGCCGCGAGGTCGGCCTGGCTCTCGCCGGTCTCCGCGCGCCGGTCGCTGATGTCGTTTCTCATGACCGGTACTTGTGATTGAGAACGGAGGCGCCGAACACGACGAAGACCGCGAAGAGAGGCCACGTCGCGCCGTAGAACTCGCCCGGGAGCGTGACGACGCCGCTCTCGTGTAACGAGAGCCCGCCGGGCGTCCCGAGGATGAAGACGTACGCGAAGACGTTCATCGTGTTCTGGCTGGCCTTTCGCTCGATGGTGGTGTCGCGCTCGTCGTACAGGGTCACGGGACTGAACCGCTGGACGAGTCCCATGCCGAGACCGCCGGCCCAGTAGAGCGCCACGCCGAGGACGAACCGATCGGTCGCGATGCCGATCCACAGCGCGAGGATACCGGCGCCGATCAGGCCGTACGCGATTCGCTTGTACCGTTTCCGTGTGGAGGGCCGAGTCGTCGCGGAGGTGGTGTGTCCGCTCATGGTGGAGGGTAAAGCGAGCGCGGGTCGAATGTAAAGCTCGCTTTACAGTAAAGGAGACTTTACGTTGGATAATAAATCTATCGCCGGCGAGATATCTAGCGGAGAATCGCGTGAGAGCCGTTCGTACGCGTGTTTTCAGGATTTTACCACGATGGCGGCGAGAAGCCGGCGTCTTCTAAGATCGGCTTCCATCGCTTCTGGACCGAGAGGCGCGAGACGTCCATCGCGTCGGCGACGGCGGACTGCGACCGCTCCTCGCCGCGGATCAGGCCGGCGGCGTAGAGGCTGGCGGCGGCCGCGACGCGCTTCCCGCGGTCGTCGTCGGGCGCGCGAGAGAGGAAGAGGTCGACCGCGGTCGAGCGCGTCTCCTCGTCGAGGTCGAGCGAGGCGCACGCCTCCTCGACCAGTTCGATCCACGCCTCGTTGTCGACTCTGTCGCTCGCCCGGTACACGCGCCGGAGTAGTCGAGGGAGATATATAAACGGCCCGCGGCCGCGGTCGGAGGGTCGTCCCCGGTCGACGCGCTGAAATCGTCCGCGGTCGTCGCCCTGAAGTCGTCCGCCCACGTAGCGCGCGTATGTCGACACAGCAGTGGGACGAGACGCGGGTTCGGGCGCTTCACGACGACCTCGTGTCGCTATACGACCCGGTCGATCGCGTGGCCGAGCACGGCGCGGACCCGACGGCCGAGCCGGGCGAGGGCGTGCGCCAGCTGGTCACGACGATCCTCTCGCAGAACGTCGCCGACGCGAACACGAGCCGGGCGACCGAGGCGCTGTTCGACCGCTACGACGACTTCGCGGCGATCGAGGCCGCCGACCACGAGGAGCTGAAGGAGACGATCCGCGTCGCGGGGCTCGCCAACCAGAAGGCCGCCCGGATCCAGCGCGCGCTGACCGCGATCCGCGAGGAGACCGGCGGCGCGTACTCGCTCGCGTTCCTCGACGCGATGCAGACGGACGACGCGAAGACGTGGCTGACGGAAATCAAGGGCGTGGGCCCGAAGACCGCCAGCGTCGTGTTGAACTTCCACTTCGGGAAGCCGACGATGGCGGTCGACACCCACGTCGAGCGCGTCTCGAAGCGATTCGGGCTTGTCCCGGAGTCGGCGTCGAACGAGCGCGCTCACGAGGTGTTAGACGAACGGGTCCCCGACGAGCTGATCTACCCGCTTCACGTGTTGTTGATCCGGCACGGTCGCGAGCGCTGTTCGGCTCGGGGTCCGGACTGCGACAACCCGGTCTGTGACGCGTACTGCGACTGCGAGTACTGCTGATACGGTGGAGCGTGATCGGTGGGTAGTGCTTTATAAGTGAACGATGACGCTCGCTTGGTAGCGAACACCTCCAAAGCCCCGGCCGCGACGGCTCGCGCGCCTTGTTGCGCTCCTCGCTCAGTCGCTACGCTCCTTCGCTGCGGTGCTTACTGCGGCGTGCTTCGCCCTCGCGGCTGCCCCTTTGAGTCCCGC
>JBNJEE010000113.1:0-7969 GCA_051745525.1 Methanobacteriota archaeon
TTTATAAATGAACGAGGTGGTGGCGCGTGCCGACGAGCGCCCGACAGGGCGCGAGTCGCACGCGCGAGGGACGCGGTGAGAGAGGGGCGACCGCAGGGAGCCCCGAACGAGCCGCGAGGCTGGGGAGGCGTGAGGCTGCGGTTCGGGGGGACTCAAAGGGGCAGTCGCGCGGACGGCGCAGGCGACGCGAGCACCGCAGGAGCGAGTGAAACGAGCGACGAGGAGCGCGGCGAGCGTGCGCCGTCCTCGTGGCTGGGGTTTTGAAGCTGCTCGTCGTCGATCCGCCGACAGTCATTTATAAACGAGCGGCTGGGGATTTGGCGGTGTAATACACCGATCTGTAGACGTCTATTTATAAACAGCCGCCCGATTCGACGGCTCACTCCTCGCCCAGCGTCGTCGGGTTGACCGCGCCCGGGCCCTCGCCGACGTCGTAGCCGCGCCGGACCGCCTCGGTCATCTCCGCGACCGCGGCGCCGACCGCATCCCGAACCGACTCCCCCCGCGCGAGCCGCGCCGCGATGGCGCTCGATAACGCGCACCCGGAGCCGTGGGTCGCGTCGGTGTCGATCCGCGGCGTCTCGAAGCGGTCGACGGTCGGCTCGCCGCGCTCCGCGGTCTCGCCCCCGGCCGCACCCACTGCCCGAACGAGCGTGTCGACGACGACACCCTCGTCGGCCGACTCGCCGTCGAGGTGTCCCCCTTTCACCAGCGCCGCGTCCGCGCCGAGCGCGACGAGCTGCCGGCCGGCCGCCTCGGCGTCGGCCGGCGTCTCGACCGGCTCGCCGGTCAGCACCGCGGCCTCGTCGGCGTTCGGCGTGAGGAGCGTCGCGGCCGCGACCAGGTCCTCGTAGGCGTCCTCGGCGGCCGGCGAGAGCAGGCGGTCGCCGGTCGCCGCGACCATCACGGGGTCAACGACGATCGGAGCGTCTGCGTCGGCAACCAGTTCGGTTACCCGCGCGACGATCTCTGCGGTCGCCAGCATCCCCGTCTTGACCGCGCCGACGTCGAAGTCGTCGGCGACCGCCGCGTACTGGCTCGCGACGTGGTCGGCCGGGACCGAATGAACGTCTTCGACGCCGCGGGTATGCTGCGCGGTCGTCGCCGTCAGGACCGACACGCCGAAGATGCCGTGTGCGCGCATCGCGGACAGGTCCGCCTGAATCCCCGCCCCGCCGCCGCTGTCGCTGCCGGCGATCGTCAGCGCGACGGGGGGATCGACCGGGTCGTACTCGGGCATGCGCGGTGGTACAACTTAATTATATTAATTGGTGGTGATTTGAGGGCCGGCGACCGCGACCGCCGCGGGCACTCAACCCGACGACGGCCCGTACTCGATCCGCCCGAACGCCGCCTGCCGTCGCCGAACGACCTTTTCGGCTCCGCGGCGTAGCGGGGGCATGGCAACCGACTCCGACGCCGCGTCCGGCGTCGACGAGCCCGAGGCGATCACCGTCTACTCCGACTACGTCTGTCCGTTCTGTTTCCTCGGACGGCGGTCGCTCGCGAGCTATCAGGAGACGCGCGAGGAGCCGCTCGACATCGACTGGCACCCGTTCGACCTCCGCGCGGGCCAGCGCGGGCCGGACGGCGAGATCGACGGCGATGCCGACACCGGGAAAGACGAGGAGTACTACGAGAAGGCGCGCGAGAACGTCCGCCGGCTTCAAGCGGAGTACGGTGCCGACGAGATGGAGTTCGAACTCGCGACTGACGTCGACTCGCTGCCCGCGCAGATCGCCTCGGTCCGCGTCCGCGAGACCGCGCCGGACGCGTGGCTCGCGTTCGACGAGGCCGTCTTCGACGCGCTGTGGCTGGAGGGACGCGACATCGGCGACCGCGACGTGCTCGCCGACATCGCGGCGGAGATAGACGGGCTCGATCCCGCCGTCGTCGACGAAGCGATCGGCGACGACGACCTTCGCGAGCGCGTCACCGACATGTTCGACGCCGCGAAGCGGCAGGGCGTCACCGGCGTCCCGACGTTCGCGTATGAGGGCCACGCCGCCCGGGGCGCGGTCCCGCCGGAGCAGCTCGAACGGCTCGTCGAAGGCGTCTGACAGCGGATCCGCAGGCTGCGACCGGTCGACAAGACCCGTGGTCAGTCGTCCGCGCCGGTTCCGGATTCGGAACCCTCCTCGCGGCTGCCCTCGCTCGAACTGACCGGCTCGTCACGGGGTTTCACAAGCCGGTACGCGAGCGCGACGCTGCCGAACGCGAGCGCGAACCCGGCGACGACGTCGGTGAGCCAGTGGATCCCGAGGTACATCGTCGCGACGACGACCGACAGCGAGAGCCACACCGCGACCGGCGTCCACCGCGGGTACTCCTCGCGGGTCAGCACCGCGAACGTCCCCACGGTGACCGCGAGCGAGGTGTGAAGCGACGGGAAGACGTTCGAGTTCACGTTGACCTCGCTCGTCAGCGCCATCACGTCGGGCTGGGTGGTGAAAAGGAGCGGCGTCACCATGTCCGGCATCACGTTCCGCGGGCCGTGGGCGAACACCGCCGTGTACAGCGCCAGCCCGATCGCGTAGTTGAGCGCGTACGCGACGAGGACGCGCCGGAACGTCGTCGTCCGGGGGAGCGCGAGGTACGCGACCGCCGGGAACGCGAGGAGGAAGGCGTAGCCGTACACGTATATCCACGAGAAGTAGGCGGTCAGCGCGGGAGACGCGAACGTCGCCTGGATCCACGCGACGAACCCGCCCTCCAGCCCGTAGATGAGCGCCGTCGCCTGAAAGCCGAACAGCCTGGAGACGTCCAGTAACGAGGGCCTCCCGACCCCGCTGGCCATCAGCACGACACAGAGGACCGCAACGGCCCGACGCGCGTCCCAGACACGGTCGCGGAGTCCGCTCCACGTCTCGCGGAGCCGGGCCGGACCGATCACCGCGACACTCGCGACGGCCAGCATCGCCGCGACCCACGTCACGACCGACGTGAGGACCGACAGGAACGTCATTGGTCCAGCGAGAGCAGCCGCCCTTCTTCGTCGAAGCGATACCCGATGTCTCGAAGCGCCGCGCGAGCGGCCTCGACGTCAAGCGACCCCCCGTCGTCGAAGAACGGGTGAACCGGGTCGGTGCCGTCGGTCCACGCCAGCGAGTCGGGGACCGCGTCCGACGACGCCGCGAGCGGGGAGGCGGCCGCCTGCGCGTACCCCTCGAAGGCGTCGCCGACGATCGCGGGCTTGTCGATCAGCTGCGCGACCACCGCGCGGAACCGGGGGTTCGACAGCGGCCCCCGTCGCACGTTGTACCCAACGTGATAGAACGCCGCCGACTGCCCACTCACGAGCCGGGTGTCTGCCGACCGGCCGATCCGCGGGACGGCCTCGGGCCCGAGGTTCGAGACGGTCGCGTCGGAGAGCCCCTCGGCGACCGACTCCACGGCCGAGATGTCCGACGGCAACACCTCGACCCGGAGCCGGTCGAAGGCCGGCTTCCCGTGGTATCGGTCCGGGATCCCCGCTCGCGGGTCCGTCGTCTCGTCGGACGCGTCCGCGTCCTCTTCCGACGTCGAGCGGACGAGGAAGTGGTCGGGGTTCCGCTCGAAGACGACCGACTCCCCGGCGGTCGCCTCGGCAAAGCGCAGCGGTCCGCTCCCGACAGGGTCGGCGTTGTTCGAGACGATCGCCTCCGTCGTCTCGAAGTCGAACTCGAAGCCGGCGATCGCCGCCGCGCCGGTCCGCTCTGACCAGACGTGTTCCGGCAGGATCGGCACCTCAAGCGCCCGGGCCGCGACCGTCTCGTTGACGTCGGGCACGGAGAACCGGACCGTCGCGTCGTCGAGGACCCGCTCGTCCTCGACGATGGAACTCCGGCCGCGGAACCGTGGGGTCGGTACCGAGGTCTCGGCGCTCCCCATCGAGGTGTCCCGAAGGAAGTCGTAGGTGAACGCGACGTCGCCCGCCGTCACGGGTTCGCCGTCGTGCCACTGCGCGTCGCGGAGCGTGACGTCGATAGTGGTCTCGTCGACCTGCTCCCAGCCGGCCGCCAGCCACGGGACGGTCGACTCGCCGTCAGTCCGGACGAGCGGGTCGTACAGCAGCCCGGTGAACGTGCCGTGTTTTCGGTACTCCGCGGCGATCGGATTCCAGTTCTCCGTGATTCGGTCGTCGGTCGTCACGAGCCGGAGGGCGTCTCCGGCCCCGCCGTCGGCGTCCGCGCCGGCCGCCGTCTCGTTTCCGTCGGTCGTGTTTCCGTCAGTCGATCCGTCGTCTTCCGAGCCGTCCTCGGCGGAGACGCGTTCGAGGTCGAGCAGCCCGGTGACAGACACCGGCTGGCGTTCCTCCGTCCACCCCTCGAACCGGGAGCCCTGGACGGCGGTGAGCGCGTCCGGGAACGCGACCACGGAGAAGGGCTGGAGGTCGCACACCGTCTGCTGGAGCGCGTCGACAGCGTCGCGCCGCTCGCTCCCGGTCGCCTGACGCTGTTCCGCCAGCAGGTCGTCGACCGCGATCTCCGTGAGCCCGAAGGGGTTCTGCCACCCCGACTCCGCGACGAACTGCGAGTGGGTCAGCCCGTACAGCGCGTCCGGGTCGAACGGCTCCGTCTCCACGAACTGGCCGACGTAGATGTCGAAGTTCTGGTTGATGAGCGTCTTCCGCCAGAGGTCGATCTGACTGACGGTGTTGAGTCGGACGTCGACGCCGACGGCCGTCAGGTTCTCTTCGAGCTGTCTCGCGATGCGGATACCGTTCGGGTCCGCGTCCGCCGGCGTGGTGTTGATCTCGAGTGACAGCTGCGATTGCGGGTCCCGTCCGGCGATGTTCTCCGTACGACCGAGACAGCCGGTGCTGGCGGCCGCGAGGCCGAGCCCGGCGAGCGCCGCTCGTCGACTGATCGGTCGCGTCATCAGTTCGTCTGCCTCTGTTTTCCGTCACCGGATATATCTCTTCTGTGCTGTCGGCGCGGTCGGAAGCCGCGTCGGCGTGACCTGGCCCCGGGGCGATCGAGCCGGGCCACTCAGATCACGTCCGCCAGCGGGAGCAACAGCCCCACCGCCCACGCCGCCAGTCCGACGGCGGCGACCGGTCGGTCCGCGGCCGCCCGCCCGATGGCGACGACGCCGAGCGCGGCGAGGAGCGCCACCCGATGGACGATGAGGTCGGGCGGAACCGCCACTCCGAGCGCCGCGAAGTCAGCGACGAAGCCGCCGCCGAGCCCGACGACGACGGCGACAGAGGCCGCCGCTGGGTCCGACCGCGGCGCGAGCCAGACGACCAGGGCGGGCAGCCCGAGCGCGAGGACGAGGTACAGCGGCGCCGCGATGGCCTTCGGCGACACGCCCGGCACGGCCGCCTCCATCGTCACGCCCGCGACGCGCACGCCGGCGACGATCCCGCCGAGCGCAAACCCGAGCGTCGCGGCCGTCGCGTGTCTCCGCGTCTCGCCGCGGAGCCGCCGCGCGAGATCCACGGCCGCGTCACGCGTCTGTCGCCCGATGAGCGCTCCCGCGAGGGTCGCGGCCGCCGCGAGTTCGATCACCGTGATCCAGCCGTCGCTGCGCCCGCCGTCGAGACCGCGGTACTCCTGCCGGACGTCCGTCGCCCGGTCCGATTCGATGAACGCCGTCTCGAGTCGCGTCGCCGGCGCGTCGATCTCGGAGACTGTGTGGCGGAGCCGGAACCAGTCGTAGTACTCCTCGTGGGCCTGTACCGCGGTGTAGGCGCCGTCGGGGGACTCGTACGCGCGGAGGTGGTCCCGGATACCGAGATACGACCCCTCGTGGAGCTCGAACGTCTCGGCGAGCCAGACGTTGCCGGCCGGCCCCTCGACGTAGGAGTATCGAAGGGAGCTGTAGGCGTCCTCCCAGTCCCGGGCGACGAACTCTCGAACCTGTTCCGTGTCCGCGGTCGCCTCGCTCTCGTTCGGGCTGGTCTCCTCCCAGTCGCCGTCGCCCTCGATGGCGGCGCGCGTCGTCTCCGCGTCGGCGAAGAAGACCACGTTGATCGCGAGCGTCCGGCCGTCGACGGTCGTGCTCCGGCTCGTGTACGGCCAGAGCTGATACTCACCCTCGAGCTCGATGAGTTTGTCGTCGTCGACGTCCTGAGCCGCCGGCTCCGCGGTCTGCCCGGCGAACACGCCAGAGAGGACGAGGCCGACACCGACCACGACGAGGAGCGTGACGACGACCCCGGTCCTATTCATTGCCTTCAGAAGAGGCTCAAGGGACAAACAAGTTCGGGTGAACTACCCCACCGCTGGGGCTCAGGGCAGCCCCCGGCCGTCACCACGTCTCGACGACGCCGTCGCGGACGTCCTCAGCGCAGCCTTCGCAGTCGGGGTGACCGCCCTCGAAGCAGGCGGGACGCCCCTCGGCGTCGACCGACACGGTCCGGCGCTCCGCGTGGCGGCGACAGACGATGCGGGCGCGTCCGGACTCGTCGGTCGGGAGGTCGAACCGCGCCGCCGCGGCCGCGGCGCCCTCGGGGTCGTCGCGCCCCTCGGCGTAGGCGCGTTTGGCCTCCTCGAACTGCTTGCCCGCCTGCCGGAGCTTCTGGCGGATGACGCGTTCGAGCCGGTCGTCCATACCGCTCGTTTCGGCGCGGCGGATATAGGTCCGTTGGCGGAGCGAGGCAGGGTCGTCCCGGCCGCGGCGCTGGTCGCCGAGAACCCTCGCACCGCGGCTCGGGAAACCTTGATGAGACGGCCGGGCGATCGCTCGGGTATGTCCGACGACTGTATTTTCTGTTCGATCGTCGCCGGGGACATCCCGGCGCACACCGTCTACGAGACAGACGCCGTGCTGGCGTTCCTCGACGCGAACCCCCTCGCGCGCGGGCACACGCTCGTGGTCCCGAAGTCGCACGCGCAGCACGTCGGCAACCTCGACGCCGCCCTCGCGAGCGACCTGTTCGACGCGGTCGCGTCGCTCACACCCCGGATTCAGGAGGCGGTCGACGCCGACGGCGCCAACGTCGGCGTCAACGACGGCGAGGCGGCCGGCCAGGAGGTCCCGCACGTCCACGTCCACGTCGTCCCGCGGTTCGAGGGCGACGGCGGCGCGCCGATCCACGCAGTGGCGGGCGAGCGGCCCGACCTCTCGGACGACGAGCTCGACGCCGTCGCCGACGACGTCGCGGCCGCGATAGACGCATAGGACACGAGCGAGCGGCGGGCTGCGCCGCCGAACCGCCGCACTGCGGCACCGCGGCAGCGCCGCACCGCCACGCCGCCGCATCACCGTCCGGCCGTTCGGCTTCGCGATTTTTAAGCACGGCCTCCGGTGAGATCGGCACATGCAGGCGACGACGCTCGCGCTCGTCGGGGCGACCGGTGGCGCGGGGACAACGCGGACCGCCGTCGAACTGGCGGCGATGGGCGCACGAGACGGAAACGACGTCGCGGTCGTCGACGCCGCGTTTACGACACAGGGGCTCTCCGAGTACGTGGCGGGTCGGATCGACCCCGACCTCACCGCCCTCCTCATCGACGACGCGGACGCCCCGCTGTCGGCGGCGGCGTACCCCGTCGTCGGGACCGGTGCGAGCGCCGAGCGGTCGGGGTTCGGCGGCGGTGGCGGGAGCGGAACCGATGGCGGGAGCGACGCGCCGCACCTCCCGGGACAGGTCGACGCGATACCCGCGAGAGCGCCGTTCGAGCGCGTCGCGCGGGCGAAGACGGCGGAGGCCGCCCGGAAGCTGGAGCGGCGGATCGACGAGGCGGCGACGACGTACGACGCGGTGGTCGTCGACGCCGCGCCGGTCGGGTCAAACGAGGCGGTCGCGGCCGCGACGACCGCAGACCGCGCGGTCGCGGTCAGGCCGGCGACGCCCCACGGGCGCGACGCGGCTCAGCGGCTCCGCGGGCGGATCGCCGACGTCGGCGGGAGCCTCGACGCGACGCTCGCGGTCGAGCGATCGGGGTCCGGCGGCGATGAGGGCGAGGGGGATCGCGGGGACGACGCCGGCGTCGTCCGCGTGCCAGAGACGGACCTCGCGGTGGTGGGCGCGCCCGCCACG
>JBNJEE010000114.1:0-7953 GCA_051745525.1 Methanobacteriota archaeon
GACGTGCCGCTGTTCCGGCTCATCGTCGTCGTCGCGATGACGAACGTCGGGAGCATCGTCGCGAGCTTCCTCTTCGCGGCGTACGTCATCCCGGCGATGTTCGGCGCCGAGGTCGGCGGCGTGGAGGACGTCGGCCGGCTGCTCGTCGAGGGCGCGCTCAACGGCGTCGACCTCGTGCGCGGCGCCGTGGGGGGGATCGCATGAGCGGCGCCGCGACGTTCTCTGGGCGCCGGATCGCGGGCCTCTACTTCAGCGGGACAGAACTCCGGGACCTGCTCGTCGCGTGGCTCGCGCTCGGCGTGGCGTTCATGCTGTTCTTCGTCGGCGGGTCGGGGGGGATCAGCCGGATCCTCGCCGCGGGCGTGCTCCCGCCGCTGTTCGTCGCGCTCGCGACCGCCGGGGTCGCATTCCTGCTCCACGAGGTCGCACACAAGGTCGTCGCGGTCCACTACGACCAGGTCGCGGAGTTCCGCGCGGACAACAGCATGCTGTTCCTGGCGGTGATGAGCTCGCTTCTGGGGTTCATCTTCGCCGCGCCGGGCGCCGTCCACCACCGCGGGCGGCTGACGCCCCGCGAGCACGGGCACATCGCGCTCGCCGGCCCTGCCGTGAACCTCGGGCTGATGGTCGTCTTCTTCCCGCTGTTCGCGCTCGGCGGGGTCCTTGGCAGCGACCTCGTCACGATCCTCGGCGCGCGCGGCATCGCGATCAACGCGTTCCTCGCGGCGTTCAACCTCGTCCCGTACGGCCCCCTCGACGGGAAGACGGTGATGGGGTGGAGCAAGCCGGTCTGGGCGGCCGTCTTCGTCCCCTCGGTGCTGCTCGCCGTCGGACTCGTCTTCGTCGTCGGGCTCGGGTTCGGCGGGCCGTTCTGACCGCCCGCTGTTCTCTTCCGGGACCGTTCCCCGGCGGAACGGTGCGCTTTTGCTCCGCGGGCGTGGCCCAACACACATGACCGAGGGTGACGGGGACGGCGACGCACCGGACAAGGGCAACGAACTCACATACGCGGACGCGGGCGTCGACATCGACGCGAGCGAGGCCGCGACCGCGGCGCTTATCGGCGCGGTCGGGTCGGGAACTGAGGCGGAGGGCTCCGAGAGCGACTACGCCGGCCTGCTCGACATCGGCGACCGCTACCTCGCGCTGGCGACCGACGGCGTCGGGACGAAGCTGCTCGTCGCGGAGGCGCTCGGCGACTACTCGACGGTCGGGATCGACTGTATCGCGATGAACGTCAACGACCTCGTCGCGGCCGGCGTCCGCCCGGTCGCGTTCGTCGACTACCTCGCGGTCGACGAGCCGGACGAGCGCTTCGCCGAGCAGGTCGGCGAGGGGCTCGCCCGCGGCGCCGAGCTCGCGGACATGGAGCTCGTCGGCGGCGAGACCGCGGTGATGCCGGAGGTGGTCCGCGGGCTCGACCTGGCCGGCACCTGCGCCGGCCTCGCCGCGAAAGACGGCGTGTTCGACGGCCGGGCGGAGCCGGGCGACGCCCTGGTCGGCTGGCGCTCGTCGGGGATCCACTCGAACGGTCTCACGCTGGCGCGAGAGGCGGTCACGCGCGACCACGCCTACACCGATCCGTGCCCCTTCGGCGACTACGAGACGCTCGGCGACGCGCTACTCGAACCGACCGCGATATACACCGACCTGCTCGACCCGATGCGCGACTGCGGCGTCCGCGGCGCGGCCCACGTCACGGGCGGCGGCTGGACGAACCTGACGCGGCTCGGTGCGAACCGATACGTCGTCGACGACGCCTTCGACCCCCAGCCCGTCTTCGAGTTCGTACAGTCGGAGGGGCGCGTCTCCGATGAGGAGATGTACCGCACGTTCAACATGGGGACCGGCTTCGTGGCCGCCCTCGACCCGGAGGACGCGGTAGTCCTCGCCGACGCGACCGACGGCCGCGTGATCGGGCGCGTCGAGGGCGCCGAGGCCGGCGACGGCGAGGAGACTGAAGCGACCGTCGAGATTCGCGGCCTGGAACTGTAAGCGCTCGCGTCCGAGATACCGGCGAGCGTTGCGGTCGCCGGGGATCGGCGGCGTGTCGTGCCGCCGAATGGCCGCTTATCACCTCCGTCGACCTACGTCCAACAGATGACCGACGGGGCCGCGGTGGACGACGACACGGGAGACGGCGGAAGCGACGGCTCCGGACGGGACGACGAGCGCGAGGACGACGCGGCCCACCTCGACGGCGTCGAGGACGGCGCGGGCTGTACGGAGATCTGGGAGCGGCTCTCCGAGCGCCGGGAGGAGTAGGGAAGCGCTACGACAGCTGTGCCGCGATGTCGGCCTCCGTGATGATCCCGACGGTCGCGCCGCCGTCGGTCACCATCACGGCTTTGTAGTGGTCGAGGAGGTTCCGAACCTCGTCGACGGTCGCCGAGGGCGCGACCGTCGGGAACGACTCGCTCATCACCTCGCTGACGGGGTGATCGCCGACGTTCTCGCCGGCGTGGACGACGTCGCCCTGGCTGATCGAGCCGACGGGCACGCCGTTCTGGAGGACGGGAAGCTGCGAGTACGCCTCCGCCTCCATCAGCTCGACGGCCGCGCTCACGGCGTCGTCCGGTGCGACGCTGATCACGGTCTCGTTCATCAGGTCGGTCGCCCGCACGACCTCCCCTTCCGCCTCCTGGAGGGCGTTGACGATGCGGCGCAGCGTCGAGAGCCGGGGGTCGACGTCGCCGCCTTCGATCCGCGCGATGAGGGGCTGGGAGACGTCCGCGGCGTCGGCGAGCTCGCTCTGGGTCAGCTCCAGCCCGGTCCGGCGCTCGCGGAGGTCCTGTGGCGTCGGCAGTTCCATGCCGACTAATTACTTAAGGTTATTAGAAAAGCTTTCGGCACCGACCGACCCCGCGGTTGCGTCCGATCTCTCCTATCGGTCCGTCTCCTCGTCTTCGTCCGCCTCCGTCTCGATGATCTCGATGACTTCGAGGGGAACGTCTCGGAGCGCGCCGCCAACCTCGCTTTTCGCGATCCGCTCGGCGTGCTCTTCGCTGTCGGCGTTGAAGATCTCGATCTCCAAGAGCAGCCCCACGAGCGCCGTGTTCGCCGCGAGGAACGCGGCGTCAAACGGCTCGCCGCAGGCCGGACAGCCGGTGACGCCGGGTTCGACCTCGACGTACTGCTTGTCCGTCTCGTTGAGTCGCTTACCGGCTTCGCTGACCGCGACGCCGATGGCGTCGTCGGTCTCCTCGACATCTCGAACCAACCAGGCGGCTTCCATCGCGACCGAGTAGTTGCTCATACTCGGGCGGTGGTGCCGCAGGGTTTCTTGTCTTGTGGTTCGCCCGCGGTCGGCGGCGGGCCGATATCTCGGACGAAGTCGCCCGGGACGCGTCTTACAGGCGGTCGACGATCGCCGCGGTGACCTCGTCGGTTGTTGCCGAGCCGCCGAGGTCGCCGGTGCGCGGCCCGTCGGCGAGGACGCTCTCCACGGCGTCGCGCACTCGCTGGCCCTCTTCGGTGTGCCCGAGGTACTCTAACAGCATAGCCGCCGAGAGGATCGCCGCCGTCGGGTTCGCGATCCCCTCGCCCGCGATGTCGGGCGCGGTGCCGTGGACCGGCTCGAACAGCGCGTTCTCGTGGCCGACGTTCGCCGACGGCAGCAGACCGAGCCCGCCGACGAGTCCGGCGGCCAGATCAGAGAGCACGTCGCCCGCGAGGTTCGGGGAGACGATCACGCCGTACTGCGTCGGGTCGAGCGGGAGCTTCGTCGCGAACGCGTCCATCAGCTCCTCGTCGGCGTCGACGCCGCGCTCGTCGGCGACCGACAGGACCTCGTCGCGGAACCGCCCGTCCGTCTCGCGCATCACGTTCGCCTTGTGCGCGACCGTGAACCCCTCGTCGGGGTCGCCCGCGGGGCCGCGGCCGTCCGCGACGAACTCGCAGGCGTACTCCGCGAGCTCCCGAGACGCGGACGAGGTGACGACCCGCGTCAGCGTCGAGAGGTCCCCGCTCAGACGGTTCTCGTGGCCCGCGTAGACGCCCTCGGTGTTCTCGCGGAGGAACACCACGTCGGTCTCCGGGCGCAGCGCGTCGACGCCGGGGTACGCCTTTGCCGGTCGGACGTTGACGAACGAGTCCACGGCGTCCCGGAGCGGGAGGATGACGTCGGCGGCCGTCTCGCCGGCCGCGCCGAACAGCGTCGCGTCCGCCTCGGCCGCGAGGTCGTACGTCTCCGCGGGGAGCGCCTCGCCGGTCGCCTCCTTTGTCGCGTCGCCCGCCTCGGCCTCGACGAACTCGAAGTCGAGATCGAACGACTCCAACACCTCGACGGCGGCCGGCACGACCTCGCGGCCGATGCCGTCGCCCTCGATGACGGCGATCTCCTCGCCCATTCAGTCGTCACCCTCGACGTACGGCAGCCCGTCGACGGTCGCCTCGACCTTGCTCCGGTTCGAGTACATCAGCGCGGTGGTGTCCCAGATCCCGTCGACTAACGCCTCCCGCATCGCATTGTCGACGTCGACGTCGATCGTCTCGTCGCCGTACGTGACGGTCTTCGCCTCGACGTCGATCTCGACCTCACCGTCGGGGTTCGCATCGATCCACTCTTGCAGTTCGGTAACCGTCTCGTGGTCAGCGGTGACCGCCGGGATCCCGAGCGACTTGCAGTTGTCGCGGAAGATCTCGGCGTACGACTCGCCCACGACGCCGTCGATCCCCCACCGCATCATGGCCTGCGGCGCGTGCTCTCTGGAGGAGCCGCAGCCGAAGTTGGCGTTGACGACCGCGATCGACGCGCCCTCGAAGCGGTTGAGCGGGTGGTCGTTGAACTCGCCGTCGTCGTCCCGCCGAGCGTCGTAGAAGAGGTAGTCCGCCATGTTGTCGAACGTAACCTCTTTCATGAACTTCGCCGGCAGGATCTGGTCGGTGTCGACGTCGTCGCCCGGAATCGGCACGCCGGTCCCGGAGACGTCGGTGATGTGTTGATCGCCCGCGTCGTTCGAGCTCATCAGTCCGCCACCTCCTCGACGCCGCCGGCACCGCCGGTCGGCCCGTCGTCGAGGTAATCGCGCGCGTCGGCGACCTCGCCCTCGACGGCCGCGGCAGCCACCATCGCGGGGCTCATCAGGACGGTGCGGCCGTCCTTCGACCCCTGCCGCCCGATGAAGTTGCGGTTCGAGGAGGACGCGCACACCTCGTCGCCTGCTAAGGCGTCGTCGTTCATCGCGAGACACATCGAGCAGCCGGCGCGCCGCCACTGGAAGCCGGCGTTGATGAAGACCTCGTCGATACCGCGCTCCTCGCACTGCTGGCGCACGGTCTCGGAGCCGGGGACGGCCAGCGCGCGGACGCCCTCGTCGACGGTGTTGCCCTCGAGGATCTTCGCGGCCTCCTCGAAGTCCGAGAGGCGGCCGTTCGTACAGGTGCCGAGGAACGCCACGTCGACGTCGTAGCCGAGCATCGACTCGCCGGGCTCGATCTCCATGTGCTTGAGCGCCTGTTCGGCGGCCTCGCGGTCCGTCCGCGCCTCGAAGTCGTCCGGGTCCGGGACCGGATCGGAGATCTCGATCACCTGTCCGGGGTTGATTCCCCAGGTGACGAGCGGGTCGATCCCGTCGGCGTCGATGGTGACGACGTCGTCGTACTCGGCGTCGGCGTCCGACGCGATCGACTCCCAGTACGCCTTCCGCTCCTCGAACGCGTCGCCCTCGGGGGCGTACTCGCGGCCCCGTAAGTACTCGTAGGTCGTCTCGTCGGGGTTGATGTAGCCGGCGCGGGCGCCGCCCTCGATAGACATGTTACACACCGCGAGCCGACCCTCCATGTCGAGCGCTTCGATCGCGGGGCCGCCGTACTCGTACACGTGACCGACGCCGCCGTCGACGCCGAGCTCCTGAATCACCTTCAGGATCACGTCTTTCGCGTAGACGCCGGACCCGAGTTCGCCCTCCACGTTGACCCGGCGTACCTTCTGTTTGTCAGCCGCGATACAGCCCGTCGCCAGCACGTCGCGGATCTGGCTCGTCCCGATGCCGACGCCGATGGAGCCGAACGCGCCGTGGGTGGCGGTGTGGCTGTCGCCGCAGGCGACCGTCATCCCGGGCTGAGAGAGTCCCAGTTCGGGAGCGACGACGTGGGTGATCCCCTGCTTGCCGGACTCGAAGCCGAAGAACGTGATCCCGCTCTCGCCGACGTTGCGTTCGAGCGCGGAGAGCATCTCTTCGGCCTGGTCGTCGGCCAGCGGTCGCTCGCGCTTCGCTGCCTCCGTGGGCGCGATGTGGTCCGTCGTCGCGAACGTCTGATCCGGGTACGCGACGTCGAGGTCGCGCTCGCGCAGCATCCCGAACGCCTGCGGGCTCGTGACCTCGTGGACGAGGTGGAGCCCGATGAACAGCTGGTCCTGCCCGTTCGGCAGCTCCGTGACCTTGTGTCGCTCCCACACCTTGTCGTACAGCGTCCCCTCGCTCATCAGGCCGACACCTCGGCCGATTCCTCCTCCTCGTCCTCGGCGGACTCCTGCCACGCGAACAGACCGCGGAGCTCCTCGCCGACGGCCTCGATCTCGTGGTTCTTCTCGGCGTTCCGGAGCTGCGTGTAGGAGGGCCGCCCCGCCTGGTTCTCCGCGATCCACTCGCGGGCGAACTGGCCGTTCTGGACCTTCTCTAAGACCTCCTCCATGTTCTTGCGGGCGTGCTCGTCGACGACGACGTCGCCCTGCGTGAGCCCGCCGTACTCCGCGGTGTCCGAGACGGAGTCCCACATACCGCCAAGCCCGTCCTCGTACATCAGGTCGACGATGAGCTTCAGCTCGTTGAGACACTCGAAGTACGCCATCTCCGGGGAGTAGCCGGCGTCGACCAGCGTCTCGTACCCCTGTTTGACGAGCGAGGTGACGCCGCCACAGAGGACGGCCTGCTCGCCGAACAGGTCGGTCTCGGTCTCCTCGCGGAACGACGTCTCGACGACGCCGGCGCGGGTACAGCCAATCGCGGCCGCGTACGCGAGCCCCTCGTCGTGAGCGTCGCCAGTCGCGTCCTGATAGATGGCTAGCAGGCCGGGCGTCCCCTCGTCATTCTCGTAGTTCCGCCGGACGAGGTGGCCCGGCGACTTCGGCGCGACCATCGTCACGTCGACGTCCTCGGGCGGTTTGATCTGGTTGTAGTGGATGTTGAACCCGTGCGCGAACTGGAGCGTGTCGCCCGCGTCGAGGTTCGGCTCGATCGCGTTCTCGTACACGTCCGGCTGGACCGTGTCGGGGACGAGGACGCTCACCACGTCGGCCTCGGCGGCGGCGTCCGCGGGGGTCTCCACGCGAAGCCCGTCGCTCTCGGCCGCGCTCCGGGAGGAGCTGTCCTCGCGGAGGCCGACGATCACGTCGACCCCGCTCTCGTGGAGGTTCTGCGCGTGCGCGTGGCCCTGCGAGCCGTAGCCGAGGACCGCCACCGTCTTGTGGGCGATGGCCTCCTCGTCGGCGTCGTCGTCGTAGTATACTGTCGAATCGAACGTCTGCGTGTCGTCTTCGGTCATGTGTTTCGGGTGGGGTTGCGTGTGTTCGCGTGTCTCTTCGCGTCTCAGTCGTCGTGCGTCGTCGGTTCGCCGGCCGTTCCGGGCTTCTCTCCCGGCGCCGTCGGGGTGTTGCCGCGCGCGAGCGCGGTCGGCCCGGTCCGCGCGATCTCGACGATACCGAACCGGTCGAAGGCGCCGATCGCGTTGTCGATGCTCGCCTTGTCGCCGGTGAGCTCGACGGTGATCGTCTCCCGGCCGGCGTCGATCGTCCGGCCGTCGTACATCTCGGAGACCGCGTGGACCGCGGCGGGGTCGTCGGCCTCGACCTTCAGTAGGACGAGCTCCGAGGTGACCGCGTCGCCGGCGACCTCGCCGACCGAGATGACCGGTTTCAGCTTCGCCATCTGCTTTTCGATCTGGTCGATGCCCGGGTCCGTCTCCTCGACGACCATCGTGATCCTCGAGTGGCCGTCGACGGTCGTCGGGCCG
>JBNJEE010000115.1:0-7901 GCA_051745525.1 Methanobacteriota archaeon
GGCGCGACACTCGACGTCACTGAGGCGACCTCTGCGGTCGAGGCGGTCCTGAGCGGCTCCGCACGCTCTTCGAGAACCTGTTCACGAACAGCGTGGAACACGGTTCCACGAACAGTCGGGCGAAGCCCGACGACAGCGTCGAGCACGGCTCGGACCCAGACGACGCCCCTGGGGTAGACGGCGCCACTGGGGCAGACGACGCCGCCGGGGTAGACGGCGCCGCCGGGGGAGCCGACGACCTCACCGTCTCCCTCGGGTCGCTCCCGGACGGGTTCTACGTCGCCGACGACGGGACCGGCTTCGAGATCGACCCGGAAGCGGCGACGGAGTACGGGCGTTCGAGCACGTCCGACGGCACCGGGTTCGGCCTCGCGATCGTACGCGAGATTGCGACCGCCCACGGCTGGGAGCTGTCGATACGCGGTGACGACGGCGCGCGGTTCGAGTTTCGACACAGAGCTGGTATATAAAAACCCGGTTGGCGTGCGTCGAGAGCGCACAGGCGGGCCACGGTTATGCGCGAATCGCCCTTGTATGTGACGTATGGACGAAGGAACCCGTGAGCTGCTCGAACCGCTCCCGCCGAGCGCCAAGCTGGTCTACTACGTGCTCGACGCGGAGGGGCGGTTCGACCAGACTGGACTCGCCGAAGAGACCCGCCTCTCGACCCGCACCGTCCGGTTCGCGGTCGAGAAGCTCACCGAGGTCGGCCTCGTCGAGGAAGGGCTGTGCCCCCGGGACGCCCGCCGCTCAGTCTACCAGTCCGTCCCGCCCGCCGAGCGCGACACCGTCGACGAGCCGGAGGCGACCGCGGAGGCCGACGCCCCGACCGCCGCGGTCGCCGAGGACTGAGGCGGACGCCGACTCTACCCGGTCCACTCTGACTCGCCCACGCCCCGATCCGTCTCTCCGTGACCCGAAGACGTCTCGATCCGTCGCGTTTTTGCCCACGGGACCGGTAGTGAACCCACTCCGATGGCGACGTACCACATCGAAACCTACGGCTGTAGCTCGAACCGGGGAGAGAGCCGGGAGATCGAGCGCGCCCTCCGCGACGGGGGGCACCGCCCGGCCGACGGCCCGGAAGACGCGGACGTCGCCATCCTCAACACCTGTACCGTCGTCGAGAAGACCGAACGCAACATGCTCCGCCGCGCCCAGGAGCTGTCGGAGACGACCGCCGAACTCGTCGTCACCGGCTGTATGGCGCTCGCGCAGGGCGAGATGTTCGCGGAGGCCGACGTCGACGCCGAGGTCCTCCATTGGGACGAGGTCCCGACCTACGTGCTCAACGGCGAGTGCCCGACGGTCACGCCCGACGCCGAGCCGGTCTTAGACGGCGTCGTCGGCATCCTCCCCATCGCGCGCGGCTGTATGAGCAACTGCTCGTACTGTATCACCAAGTTCGCCACCGGCCGCGTCGACTCCCCCTCGGTCGAGGAGAACGTCGAGAAGGCGCGGGCCTTGGTCCACGCCGGCGCGAAGGAAATCCGCGTCACCGGGCAGGACACGGGCGTCTACGGCTGGGATAACGGCGATCGAAAGCTCCCCGAACTGCTCGACCGCATCTGTGACATCGACGGCGAGTTCCGGGTCCGGCTGGGGATGGCGAACCCAGGCGGGATCCACGGGATCCACGAGGAGCTGGCGGACGTGTTCGCCGCAAACGAGAAGCTGTACGACTTCATCCACGCCCCCGTTCAGTCCGGCTCCGACGAGGTGCTGGAGGAGATGCGCCGCCAGCACCGCGTCGAGAAGTTCCGCGAGGTCGTGGAGACGTTCGACGACCGGCTCGACCACTGGACGCTCTCGACGGACTTCATCGTCGGCTTCCCCACCGAGAGCGAGGCCGACCACGAGCGCTCGATGGACCTGCTCGCCGAGGTCCGCCCGGAGAAGATCAACGTAACCCGCTTCTCGAAGCGCCCCGGCACCGACGCCGCCGACATGAAGGGGCTCGGCGGGACCGTCAAGAAGGAGCGCTCGAAGGCGATGTCGGATCTGAAGATGGCGGTCGTCGGCGAGGCGTACGAGTCGATGGTCGGCGACCGGTTCGAGGTCCTCGTCGTCGAGGAGGGGACCGGCGACTCGGTGAAGTGCCGCGACGGCGCCTTCCGACAGATCATCGTCCAGAACGCGACCGACCGCGGGATCGAGGTCGGCGACTTCCTCACGGTCGAGGTGACCGGCCACAACACGGTGTACGCGTTCGGCGATCCGGTCGAGGGACCCGCGGCCGACGCGCCGGAAGCGAGCGTCGACGATCCCGGGCGCGTTCCGAGCGACGACTGACGGCGCAGGCGCCCTACTCCTCGTAGATCAGCTCGACCTCGTCTGCGAACCGGTCTAAGATGTTGCGGCGCTTCTTTTTCATTGTCGGCGTGAGCAGGTCGTTGTCCTCGGTGAACTCCTCTTCGACGAGCCGGAACTGCTTGATCTTCTCGTACGACTCGAACTCCTCGTTCACGCTGTCGACCTCCGATTGAACCCGCTCGCGGACCCGGTCGTCGCGGCAGACCGCCGCGCGCTCCTCGGGCAGGTCGATCCCGTTGTCGTCGGCCCACGCCGTCACCTTCTCGAAGTTCGGCACGATTAGCGCGGAGACGAACTTCCGACCGTCGCCGAGGACGACGCACTGCTCGACGAACTCGTTGGCGGCGAACCGGTCTTCGATCGGTCCGGGGGCGACGTTCTTTCCGGTCGAGAGCACGAGCAACTGTTTGGCGCGCTCGCGGAAGGCGACGTACCCGTCCGGCCGGAGCTGGACGATGTCGCCGGTGCGGAACCACGGCGCCGCGGCGGCGGCCTCGGCGTCGTCCGCCTCGGACCCGTCGACGTCGACGCGCTCGTCTGGCGGGGTGCCGGCAGTGACGGCGTCGTCGGGGAGGTCGTCCGCGTCGACGAACGCCTCCGCGGTCGCGTCCGGCCGGTTCCAGTAGCCGTCCGTCACCTGCGGGCCGCGGACGAACAGTTCGCCGACGTCGCCGGCCAGGTCGGCGACCTCTTGACCGACGACGGTCCCGTCGATCGCGATCTCGGTGTTTACCACCGGCGGGCCGATCGTGCCGACCTTCGGCGCCTCCGGCGGGTTGACGCTGATGACGGGCGAAGTCTCCGTCAGCCCGTACCCCTCCAAGATCGGCAGGTCCATCGCGTGGTACAGCGCACAGAGCTCGGCCGACAGCGACCCACCGCCCGAGATGAAGAAGTCGACGTTGCCCCCAATCGCCTCACGGACCGACGAGAAGACGAGCCGGTCGGCGACCGCGCGCTTGGCGTCGAGCAGGGCGCCTGGGTCGTCCGCCTCGTGGTGGTCGCGGCCGACCTCGACCGCCCACTCGAAGATGCGCTCTTTCACCGGCGACTCGCCCGCCTGCTCGCGGATCGCGTCGTACAGCTTCTCGTAGACGCGCGGGACGCTCGTGGTCGTCGTCGGTCGGACGAGCCCGAAGTCCTCGCGGAGCGTGTCGGGGCTCTCCGCGTACGCAACGGTCGCGCCCGCGGCGAACATCATGTAGTGGCCCGCCATCCGCTCGAAGACGTGCGCGAGCGGCAGGAAGGAAAGGGTGGTCGTCTCCGCGGAGATGCCAGGCACGTCCGGGTCGCGGTCGGGCCGGTCGGCGAATCGCCGGTAACACTGCGAGACGTTGTCGCGGAAGTTCGCGTGCGTAAGGCGGACGCCCTTCGGCTTCCCCGTCGTCCCGGAGGTGTAGATGAGGCTGGCGAGGTCGCCGACGTCGACCGCGTCGTTCCACCCCTCGTAGGCCGCCTCGTCGAACGCCTCGGCGCCGCGCTCGTGGACCTCGCCGAGGGTGTACACGTCGTCAGCGTCGGCGACCGAAATCTTGTCAATCTCCACGTCGTCGACGGTCACGATCGCGTCGAGGTCGTGGTCGAGGTCGCCGCGCACCGCCAGCACGTCGTCGAGCATCTCGCGGTTCTCGACGACGACGACGGTCGCCTCCGGGTCCTCGAGGAGGTATCGCAATTGGCTCGGCGACGACGAGGCGTACACGGTCGTCACGACCGCGCTCGCGGCCAGCGCCGCGAAGTCGGTCTGGGCCCACTCCATGCGCGTCTGCGCGTACATCGCCACCCGCGTGTCGCCGTCGACGCCCAGCTCGCGGAGCCCCGTCGCGAGGTTCCGGACGATATCGCGCATCTCCGCGTACGTCAGCTCGGCGTACTCGCCCGCGGGGGCTCGCTGAACGACCCCCTCGGCGACGAGCGACCGGTCGTACGTCCCCCCTTTATACCGCTGCGCGGTCCGGTCCGCGTGTCGCTTCGCGGTGCGCTCGAACATCTCGGGGAGCGTCTCTCGGGCGACAGCGTCGTCCGTGAACGCTCGCTCCGCCGCTTGCCAACTCATACACACGCAGTCCCGCCCTACCTTCATAAACAATCCGGTAGTTTGGAGTTTCCGCCTCGGCCGGCGGCGTCTCCCGTGGCCGGCGGACGATTCGCGACTACGGGCGATCCGTCGTAACGGGGTTGTCCGCGGCCACGGGGCGATCAGCGGTCGGCGGCGATACGGCTGCCGACGCGCTCCCTGTCCGCGCGGATCTCGTCGGCGACCTCCGCGATCTGCGCGAGGACGGGATAGCGCGGACCGTCGGTGGGGCCGTAGAGGTAGCCGTAGAACGGGCGCTCGCGGTCGCCGTTGAGGCCCGTTTCGTGGGTTAGCGGCGGGTCGTCGAGCGACCGCTGCCGGTCGGCGGCGAGGTCGTCACACTCCTGTTCGAGCTCCGTCAACCGGTTCCAGACGTCGATCGCCGCGTCGGTCTCGCGACCGGACCGGACCCCGTCCAGGTGCCCGAGCAGCCGGCGACGGCGGCGGTCGATCGACGACAGCGCCGCCTCGCGGTCGCTCATATCGCCGATCTCCTCGTCGATGGCGTCGACGAGGCTGTCTCGCGCGGTGGCCGCGCGCCGGCTCCGGTCGACGAGCGCCGACTGGGCGCCCTTCGACAGCCCGCCGTCGGACGCCAGCGCGGTCGCGGTGTCCGGGCCGAGCTCCGCCGCGAGGCTCTCGGCGGCCGTCTCCTCGTACTCCGCCCGGTAGTGCGGCAGTGACAGCACGGTGTCGTGGTACGCGGCCATCACCCGCCTGAGAGTGACGTTGTCGCCGCCGGGCCCGCTTCCGGGACGCCGTCCGCCGCCGGGAGAGCCGATTCCGCGGAGCGCGCCTGCCGGCACGCCGGTCGACGTCGTGTCCGTTGTGACGGAGACCGTGTCGATCTGCGCCACCCGATCGGCGAACGACTCGAACGCGTCGCGCTCGTCGAGGACGCGGCGTCGCTCGCGGCGGCACGCGGACTCGGCGTCGCGGACGTACGCGAACGCCAGCAGCGAGAGGAGTCCGACGAGCGCGAGCGACGTGACGACTCCCGGCTCGGTCGCGATCGCTCCCAAGTCACACCAGACGCTCGTACACCCCGCTGTCACCTCCTGTTCGGGGACCTGAAAGACCGCCGTCGAACCGGGCTGAACGCTCATTGTCCCTGTTAACACGGTACGCGCACAAAGCGCTTTGGGCTGATCGGCGGCGTTGACCCGGTTCCGACCGGTTGTATCCCGGCCACGGGGTCAGTTCCGGACGCCGTCGTCGGTGATCACGGTGTCGATCATGCCGATCGGGGTGGCGTCGTAGCTGGGGTTCTCGATCTCGACGTCCTCGACCGGCTCGCGCATCACCTCGACGGCGTCGCGGAACTCGTTCTCGAACCGGAACTCCTCGATAGTCTTCGCGCCCGATCCGACCGCGGTGACGGGGACGCCCAGCTCGCGGGCGGTGACGACCAGGGGGAACGTGCCGATCCGGTTGTAGTAGGTGCCGCCGGTGATGCAGGTGATCCCGAGCAGGACGCGGTCGCAGTCGCGGAGCGCGTACCCCATCGCGCTGTCGACGACCATACGCACGTCGACGCGCGAGACGCCGGCCAGCACGCGCGCTGTCTTGCGGCCGAGGGTGCGCGGGCGGGCCTCGGTGACGTAGACGGTGAGGTGCGCGCCGTCGCGTGCGGCGTTCTCGATCGCCTCCAGCACCGTCGTCGAGTAGTCGTGGACGAGCAGGGTGTCGCCGTCCTCGATGTGTTCGGCCGCGTTGGCGGCCGCCTCGCCCTTTGCCGTCTCGATGTCGTCGACGACGCGGGCGATCACGTCCTCCAAGAGCTGCTTCGCGCCCTCGACGCTCGTCGCCTCGCCGACGATGGAGCGCTCGACATCGCGCATCGCGTTGTGGAGCGCGGCGTGGGAGGGGTTCGACCGCCGCAACACCCCCGCGTTGTGTTCGAGGTCGCGCTCGAACTCGTCGACGGTCACGTACTCGCGGTCCAGCAGGTCCGCGAGCGACCGCGTCGCCTTCACGGCCACCGCCGACGTGCTGTGGGTCCGCATCGCCCGGATCTCGGCGACGGTCTCGTCGATCATGCCCGAACGGTCGACCGCGCCGGTAAAAGGGGTTCCGGGGACGGGTCGGCGGGGAGGCGCCCCGAGTCGATTCGCCGCGCCGGCGAACTACTCGAACCCGAGTCGGTCGACCGCGCGCGGCAGACACCCCTCCTCCGGCTCGACGTACGAGTAGTGGTCCGCGACCAGGTCCGTGACGTCGACGTCGGCGTAGCCGTCGGGCGCGGTCGCCGCGTCCGGCAGTCCGCCGTGCCCGACCGCGCGGGTCCGGTCCGACGCGCGGTACACCCAGCCGAGGACGCGGTCGTTCCGGCTGTGGAAGTTGAAGAGGGGCGCGTCGAGCGCCGCGATCGCGTCGCCGTATCGGCCGTCGACGGCGGCGCTGTCGTGCGGGATCGCACCACCGAACAGCGAGACCGCGGCGAGGACGTCGGGGCGCTCTCGGGCGGCGAGTTCGCGGAGCGTCGCGCCCGTCACGCGGGCGCCCAGCGAGTGGGCGAACAGGTGGACCGGGCGACCGTCCTCGTCCGCCCACGCCGTCAGCCAGTCGGCGAGCGGGGCGGCGTTGGCGTCGGCGGCCGCCTTGGCCGGTCCCCAGTCGACGTCCGACGCCCACGAATAGCCGATCACGGGGCGGGCGCTGGGGTCTCCGCCGGTTTCAATCGCCGCGTCGAGTCCCAACTGAGCGGTGTGCGCCAGATCGCGGGCCGACTCCGGGTCCGCGCCGAGGCCGTGGACGAACAGGACAACCGCGTCGGCCTCGTCGAACGCCCACGAGCCCGACCGCTCCGTCGGATCGTCGGCGTCGAGGCGCCCGCGGGTCGACACTATCGGCTGCGTCTCGGGCGCCTCGTACCCGCCCGCGTCGCCGTCGAGCGCGTTCGAGACGTAGAGCCCGCCGCCACCGAGGAGACCGATTCCGCCCGCGACGCCGTAGAGGAGCTTCCGTCGCGTGACGAGTCCGGAGGAGTCGTCCGATGCGGTAGGATCGTCGGCAGGGGTATCGGATGAGATACCGGACCGTCGCTCCGAACGATCAAATAGCTGACGCGCCGGCGACGGCTGTTTATAAACGGCGCTCGTAGTTCCGGTATGAGCTACCCGGTCACGTACTACTGTCCGCACTGCGGGACGCTCGTCGCGCTCGAACGCGAGGGGTACCTCGCGGACAAGTCGGTGACGCCGTACCCGCTGGAGGGGTGGACGTACGTCGCGCCGACGGACCCGTTCGACGAGGACGAGGGCGATGGGAGCGATGAGAATGCCGTAGAGGCCGACGGCGTCCGGTTCGTCTGCGGCGAGAGCGACGGCGTCGACTGGGACCCCCACGACGGCGTGCGCGGGACCGACGTCGGCGGGGACGAGCCGTACCGGGAGCCGGACGCCGAGGGCGTCGGCTGCGGCGAGGCGTTCTACCTCTCGTTCGTCCGCTACGAGGAGGGGCGCGAGATCGATCCGCGCGCCGAAAGCGAACTCGTCGGGATCGACCCCGA
>JBNJEE010000001.1:0-56630 GCA_051745525.1 Methanobacteriota archaeon
CACCGTCGGGTCGGTGACAACGATTCAGAACCGAACGGCCGAGGCTTCGGGGACGTTCACCGCGCCACGACTAGTCTTTTATAAGCGAGCGGCTGAGATTGTCGAAGCGTTCATCGCAGAATCGCCGTTCGGTATAGACACCCGACTGCGTCGCAACTCGGTCGGTTATAAGACCCGCACCAGACCGAACTCACCTATTCCACGCGCTCGCCGCGCGCGAACACCGCCTCGGGGTCCTGCCACGCCTCGACGTCCTCGGTCGGGTCGGCGTTGAGGACGACGAGGTCGGCCTGATATCCCTCCTCCACGCGCCCGACGTCGTCGAGCCCGAGCAGGTCCGCGGCGTTGACGGTGGCCGCCTCCAGCGCCCGTTCCGGCGAGAGCCCGTAGTCGACCATGTGCGCCAGCTCCTGGGGAATCTCCTCGAAGAAGTTGAACGGCGTACCCGCGTCGGTGCCCATCGCGATGGGAACGTCGGCCTCCAAGGCGTGGTCCCACGCGTCGTCGAAGCGGTCCGCGGCGTCCTCCGCCTTCGCGACGGCGTCCTCGGGGATTCCGGCCTCGACGCCGTTGTCGACGATACCGCGGAGCGCGCTCGCGGTCGGCACCCAGTAGGTTCCGCGCTCGGCCATCATCTCAGCGGCCTCGCGGTGCATGAACGTTCCGTGTTCGACGCTGGATATCCCCGCTTCGACGGCGTTTTTGATCCCCGCCTCGCCGTGGGCGTGGGCCGCGGTCGGCGTGTCGGTCGGCGCGGCCGCGTCGGTGAACGCCTCCAGCTCCTCGGGCGTCAGTTCGGGGGCGCCCGTCACAGCGCCCTCGGTGAGGACGCCACCGGTCGCCATACACTTGAGCACGTCCGCGCCCGCCTTCAGCTGCTCGCGGGCCGCCTTCCGCACCTCCGCGGGGCCGTCGGCCTCTCGGCCGAACCAGTTGCCGTGGCCGCCGGTCATGATCACGTTTCGGCCGCACGCGAGGACGCGCGGGCCGTCGATGTCGCCGGCGGCGACCGCCTCGCCCGCGTCGAGCGCGAGCGTGCCGCGGCTGCCGAGGTCGCGGACGGTCGTGACGCCCGCCGAGACGGCCGCTTCGAGGTTGCTCGCGGTCCGGTAGCTCGCGGTGTAGTCGCTGTCGGAGACCGCGGTCGACACGTCCGGGCGCCCGTCCATCATCACGTGGACGTGCGCGTCGATCAGCCCGGGCGCGACGACGCGATCGCTCGCGTCGATCCGTTCGAGGTCCTCGTCCGGAACGTCCGCGACCGCGTTCGCGGCCGCCTCCGGGTCGCCGACCGCCGCGATCTCGCCGTCGACGATCGCCACGTCGGCCCGCCGGGTCCCGTCCGCGTCCGCGACTCGACCGCCGGTGAACAGGTGTGCGCCGCTGTGTGCCATACCGATCAGACGGAAGGACGCGAAGGTAAAGGGTCGGGTCGCGGTAGGAGAGATCGCAGGGGATCGCGGGCGGATCGCGGACGGGGCGCCGACCGACTCAGGTCGCCGCCAAGAGCTTCAGGCGCAGCTCGCGCTCGTCGACCTCGTACTTGAACGCCGGGGTGCCGTCGACGAACACGTACGGGACGCGCTCGCCGTACTCGGCGGCCAGTTCGGGGTCGGTGTCGACGTCGACCTCGTCGAGAGCGACCGTCACGCCGTCGAGGTCGGCGGCGACCGACTCGATCGTCTCGCGCGCGACGACGCACAGCGAGCAGTCCTCGCGGGTGTAGAGGGTGACCGGGACGGTCGCGGGGTCGTCGCCCTCCTCGGCCGTCGCCGGGTCGGTCTCCCCGCTCACGGCTCGCCGTCGTCGGCCAGCAGCTCCTCGGCGACCGTGGCGGCGTCCAGCAGGTCGGGGTCGACCGCGAGGTCGGCGACGGTCGCGACGAACTCCGGCAGCGACCGGCTCGCGTACGTCACGACCAACACGTCCGGATTCAACTCCTTCGCGACCGGGATCCCGGTCGCCTCCTCGACGTCGGTGAGGACGAAGTAGGCGGCGTCGGCGATGCCGGCGTCCTCCAGCTTCGTCGCCGTGACGAGCCCCTCGATCCGGCGGATCTCGACGCCGAGCGCCGCGAGCTCCTCGCCGAGGCCGTTCTCGTCGGGGCCGGCGACGACGGCGAGCGTTCCCTCGGCGCGGCCGCCGTCGGGGCGGGCGGGGATCCCCGCCATCACTCGTACTCGATCGTCGCGGGCGGCTTGTGGGTCACGTCGTAGACGACGCGCGCCACGTTCTCGTTCTCGCCGGTGATCCGGCTCTGGATCCGCTGGAGCGTGCTCCAGTCGAGTTCCTGCGCGCGGGCGGTCATCCCGTCGCGGCTCTCGACGGAGCGCACCGCGACGACCCAGCCGTGGACGCGGTTGTCGCCCTTGACGCCCGTCGCCTTCCCGAGGACCGCGGCGAACGCCTGCCACGGGTCGTACTCCGCTAACTCCTCCTCGACGACGTGGGTCGCTTCGCGGGCGACCGCGGCCTTCTCCGGGGTCACCTCGCCGACGATCCGGACGGCGAGCCCGGGCCCGGGGAACGGCATGCGCTCGGAGATAATCTCCTCTAAGCCGAGCGCGCGGGCGACCTCGCGCACCTCGTCCTTGTAGAGGTCGCGGACGGGCTCGACGATTCCCTCGAAGTCGACGACATCGGGGAGGCCGCCGACGTTGTGGTGCGACTTGATGTTCCCCTCCGACTCGATGCGGTCGGGGTAGATCGTCCCCTGAACGAGGTAGTCGGCGTCCACGTCGCGCGCGACGGTCTCGAACTCGTCGATGAACCCCTCGCCGATGACGTGCCGCTTCTCCTCGGGGTCGGTGACGCCTTCGAGGCGGTCGAAGAACCGCTCTTGGGCCTCGATCACCCGCAGCGACTCCATGAACTCGAAGGTGTCGCGGATCTCCTCGGTCTCCCCTTTCCGCATCAGCCCCGTGTCGACGTAGACGGGGGTAAGCTGGTCGCCGACCGCCTCGTACGCGAGCGTCGCCGCGACCGAGGAGTCGACGCCCCCAGAGAGGGCGATCACGGCGTTCGCGTCGCCGATCGCCTCCCGGATCTCCGCTTTCGCCTCCGCGATGAATGCCTCCGTCTCGACCATCTATAGCCTCACGTCCGCGTTCCGCTCGGTTGTGTCCGTCGATCCCAGCGCCGCCTCGACGAGGGAGACGAACGGCGGGCTCGCGCGGTCCGGCCGCGACCGGAACTCGGGGTGCGCCTGCGTCCCGAAGAAGAACGGGTGGTCCGGGCGCTCGAGGATCTCCATCCGGTTGTCCGCGCGCCCGGAGAAGACGAGACCGTCCGCCTCCAACGCGTCGATGTACTCGGGGTTCACCTCGTAGCGGTGGCGGTGACGCTCGGTACAGGAGTCGGCACCGTACACCTCGGCCGCGAGCGTGTCGGGCTCGATGTCGGTCTCGTGGGCGCCGAGCCGCATCGTCCCGCCCATGTCCTCCGTCTCGTACTGGTCGGGGAGGAGGTCGATGACGGGGTGGGGCGTGTCGGGGTCGATCTCCGCGGAGTGCGCGCCGTCGAGGCCGAGTACGTTGCGCGCGTGCTCGACGACGGCCATCTGGAAGCCTAAGCAGAGCCCGAGGAACGGCACGTCGTTCTCGCGGGCGTAGCGGACCGCCTCGATCTTCCCGTCCGTGCCGCGGGAGCCGAAGCCGCCGGGGACGACGACGGCGTCGGCCTCAGCGAGCCGCTGTTCGTGTTCCGCGCGGGTCTCGTCGGCGTCGACCCACAGCACGTTCACCTCGGTGCCGGTCTGGATGCCGGCGTGTTTCAGCGCCTCGTGGATCGACATGTACGCGTCTTCGAGGGCGTACTTCCCGACGAGCGCCACATCGATCGCCTCCTCGCGGTCGCGCGTGACCAGCTCGCGCCACTCGGTCGACCGCTCCGCCTTCGGGAGTGCCTCCTCGACGAGGCCGAGCCGCTCCATCACGTGCTCGTCTAACCCCTCGTCTTCGACCATCAGCGGGACGTGGTAGATGTCCTCGACGTCGGGGTTCGAGAAGACGGCGTCCGTGGGCACGTCACAGAATAAGGCGATCTTCTCTTTGGTCTCCGGGTCCAACCGGTCCTCGGAGCGCCCGACGAGGATGTCCGGCTGGAGGCCGATCGAGCGCAGCTCCTTCACGGAGTGCTGGGTGGGCTTCGTCTTCTGCTCGCCGTTCTTCGAGTAGGGGACGAGCGTGACGTGGGTGAAGAGGATGTCCTCGTCGTCCTCCTCGTGGGCGAATTGGCGGAGCGCCTCCAGGAACGGCATCGACTCGATGTCGCCGACCGTCCCGCCGATCTCGATCAGACAGACGTCGCTCCCCTCGGCGGCCTCGCGGATCCGCCGCTTGATGTCGTCGGTGACGTGCGGGATGATCTGAACGGTCTTGCCGAGGTAGTCGCCGGCGCGCTCGCGCTCGATGACGTGCTCGTACGTCTTCCCCGTGGTGACGTTGTGGTCGAACGTCATGTCGGTCCCGAGGAAGCGCTCGTAGTTCCCCAAGTCGAGGTCGACCTCGCCGCCGTCCTTTAAGACGTACACCTCGCCGTGCTCGTACGGGTTCATCGTCCCGGCGTCGACGTTGAGATAGGGGTCCACCTTGACGGCGGTGACGTCGAAGCCCGCGTTGGCGAGAAGGCGCCCGGTGCTGGCGGCCGTGATGCCCTTACCCAGCCCGGACATCACACCGCCCGTGACGAACACGAACTTCCGACCCAGCGAGGGGTCGTACCCCGTGTCGGGATCTGCTGGCATATCGACCGTCCGGCAGGCCGGGTCAAAACCGTTTCGGACCCTCCGTTTCGGGTGGACGTCTGTGATGTCCTCGGGGGAGGCCGCCGGTCGGATCGCGCTACAGTTCGACCAGCTTATAACACATCCCGGCCCCATCCCCCTCCTCCGGCGCGCGCTCCGCGTAGTAGACCGCGTCGTCGGTGACGAGGGGGGCGCTGGTCACGTCGCCGTTCCCCTCGACCGACCAGGTCACCGAGCCGTCCTCGCGGTCCAGCGCGTAGAGGTGCGCGTCGTAGGAGCCGACGAGGACGTGTTCGTTCGTCGCGGTCACGCTTCCCGTGATCAGGCCGTCCGTGGGAGTCGACCACAGTTCCTCGCCGGTCGCTAAGTCTATCGCGTACGCGTTGGTGTCGTGGCTCCCGACGAACACTTCGCCGTCGTGGACGGCGGGCGCACACATGACGCCGCCCGTCCGCATCGGGTCGGGGGCGTCCGCTCCGTCCTCCGGCGACACGCTCTCGTCGGTTTCGAACTCCCAGAGACCCGTGCCGTCCGCGACGTCGACGGCGGTGACGGTGCCCGCCCACGACGGGACAACCGCGATCCCTCGGCTGATCGCGATCGGCACCTTGACGTCGCCGCCGGTGTCGAACGTCCACGCGCGCTCGCGGTCGGAGAGGGACCACGCGTAGACGTGGCCGTCGTTGGAGCCGAAGAGGAAGCGGTCCCGTTCGAGGTCGACGGCGACGGTCGAGTGCGGGTGATCGGTGGGTCGGTCGTCGCGCCACTCCACGTCGCCGCTCTCGGCGTCCATGACGACGACGGTCCCGCTCGGGGTCGCGTACTCGACGGCGACGTACAGCCGCCCCTCGTGGTACGTCGGGCTGGCGGCGGCGGCGTCGCCCACCTCGGTCTGCCATAGGACCTCGCCGTCCGCGACCGACACCGCGGAGACGACTCCGTCGTAGGTGCCGACGTACGCCGTGCCGTCGGCGACAGCGGGGGTGCCGTGGCTCCCGCGGTCGTCGTCGGAGATCGAGGTCGACCAGTTCGTCTCTCCGTCGGCGGCGATCGACTGGAGCCGACCCGTGTCGTCGGCGAGGAGGACGCCGCCCGACGGCGCCGGCATCGGGCTCCCCTTCGAGGCGGTGTGGTCGCCGCGGTTCGCCGGCACGGCCCACTCCACCTTGACGGCGTCCGGGATCGTCGCGTCGACGTGGCCGTGGTTCCGGAGTCCCTGCCGGAACTGCGTTGTGTGCCCCTCCGACGACTGCGGGCGGTCATCGAGGTCGAGCGGGAGGTCGACGCCCTCGAAGTCGGGCTCGGCGTCGCCGTTCCCCGAGCGGTTGCCGCCGAGCGCGCTACACCCCGCGAGCCCCGTCACGCCGACGCCGCCGGCGACCCGAATCCAGTCGCGGCGCGTTCGTTCGGTCATGGGGTCCGGTTCGGGGGAGAGCACAAAAATCCATGTCGCTCCGGAGCGGATCGCGGGTCCACCGCCGGTTCCGGGCTCGGCCAACCGCGCCGCTCGACGCGTTCGAGTGAAGTTTTGCGAGGGAAGAGCGCTCCGAGAGCGTCTTCCGCATGTCCGCGCTGTGGGCGCGCTCATGCGAGGGGAGGGATTTGAACCCACGGACCACCGCGAGACGGTCCGGCTCGCTTCGCTCGCCGGCTGCGACTCGCGTACTCTCGTTCGCTCGCGTCGCTCGCTCACGAGACCTCTACAGGAACGGATCTTGAGTCCGCCGCCGTTTCCGGGCTTGGAGACGCCAGCGGCTAGAATAAATCGAGTGAAGTTTTGCGAGGGAAGAGCGCTCCGAGAGCGTCTTCCGCATGTCCGCGCTGTGGGCGCGCTCATGCGAGGGGAGGGATTTGAACCCACGGACCTCTACAGGAGCGGATCTTGAGTCCGCCGCCGTTTCCGGGCTTGGCTACCCTCGCACGCGGACTGGCGTTGGATCGGCCCCCCCTTTACGCCGTCGGTTCCGCGCCGACCAGCGTCGCTCGGAACCCGCCCTCCGCGGACTCGTCGATTTCGAGCGTCCACCCGTGTGCGGCCGCGACGCGTTCGACGATGGCGAGTCCGATCCCGGTGCCGCCGCCGCGAGAGACGCCGAAGTCGAGCAGTTCGTCGGTCCGGTCCGCAGCGTCGGAGCGCGCCGCGTCGTCCGGGAGTCCCGGTCCGTCGTCGGCCACGTACACCCCTCGCTCGTCGACGCCGACCCGAACCGTGACGGCGTCGCCGCCGTGATCGAACGCGTTGCCGATGAGGTTCCCGACGGCGCGCCGGAGCAACATCGGATCGCCGGTGACCGGTCCGGAGTCCTCGACGACGAGGTCCGCGTCGGCCGGCCGGTCGCCGAAGTCGCCCGACTCGAGGCAGTCGGCCGCGAGGTCCGCGAGGTCGACCGCGGCGTCCGCGGTCTCGATATCGGCCGGGTCGCGGGCCATCACGAGCGCCTCGTCGATCATCGCCTCGATCCGGTCGAGCGCGTCCTCGGCGGCCGCCAACCGCTCCGTCTCACCTGTGTCGCGCGCGAGGTCGACGTACCCCCGCGCGACCGACAGCGGGTTCCGGAGGTCGTGCGAGAGGAAGCCGGCGAGCCGTTCGAGCCGCTCGTTGAGCCGCTTCAGCTCCCGCTCGCGTTCGACCCGGTCCGTGACGTCGCGGATGACACCGACCGCGCCGACGACTGACCCGTCGCGCTCGACGGGAGTTAGCCGCGTTTCGGTTGTCACCTCCCGGCCATCCGCGAGCGTCGTCGTGAGCTGGACGCGCTCGTCCTCGGCCTCGCCGGCGAAGACGCGCACGACGGCGGCCCGGTAGCGGTCCCCGGTTTCCGCGCTCCAGTACCCCTCCTCGACGAGCCGCTCCGGGTGTTTCCCGTGGAGGACCGCCTCGTCGAACCCGGTCACCTTGCGGAGGCGGTCGTTGACGAAGACGCGGTTCCGGTCGGCGTCGAGGACGTAGGCGCCGTCGCCGAGGGCGTTCACGATCGACTCGGCGTGGTCGATCGGTGTCGACTCCGGCGAGGAGTTCATGCGATTGGTAGGAGGCGAGAGAACAAGTGTTTCCCGGATAGCGGCAGGCGTGGCGACGGCCGAGTCTATCGGTTCGTGCGTCGACTTGCCTCGCACTCACCCCGCGATCAGCGCGACGCCGACGACCGCGAGGACGGCCGCGACGAGCCGGAGCCGGAAGTGGCGCTCGCCGAGCAGCACGCCCCCGAGGACGACCGCGACGATGGCCTGCGTGTTGATCACCGGGGAGGCGACGCTTGCGGGCAGCGCCGCGAACGCGACCGTCGTCAGGTGCTCGCCCAGCGCGACGAGCGCGCCGGCCGCGAGGAACTTGGGGACGTCCCCCCGACTCGCCTCGATCGGCGTCCGGACCGCCGCGGGGAACAGCACGACTGCGACTCCGGCGAGCAGCAGCGGCACCCAAAGCGTGCCGGGGATCGAAAGCTCCTGGAGCGCGACCCGCTTGCCCACGTCGCCGACCGCGTAGCAGGCCGCGCTCGCGAGCGCCAGTTGCGCGGGTCGCGAGCGGGCGGCTCGAACGAACGGCGCGAAGAAGCTGCCCGGCTCGTAGTTCGCGACGTACACCGCGAGCGTGGTGACGACGACGCCGGCGACCTGGATCGGCGCCAGCACCTGCCCGAGTAGGCCGACCTCCAGCGGGAGGACGAACATCGGGACGACCTTGTTGATCGGCGCGACGTACGACACCGCCCCGTCCTCGATGGCGCGCAAGAAGAGGACGAAGGCGGCGGCCGTCGCGAGGCTCGTGACGGCGACGACGGCGAACCGCCGCGGGACGACGAGCCCGGCCAGGCCGGCCGCGGCGTCGCCGAACCCGACCGTCAGCCCGGTCCCCGCGAGGAACCACCCGAGCGCCGCGGCGTTGATCGCCACTGTCAGCGCCGCGGGGGGATACTCGGAGAAGGCACGCTTCAGGACGAAGAGATACGCGCCCCAGACGACGGCGGCGGCGAGCGCGAAGAGGAGTCCGGCGTCCATTCGTTCGCCCCGAGCGCGACCGAGGGAAAGAAGGGTTCGATCCGTCCGCGAAACGGTTAGGTCGCTCCCCGGTGAACGGCCCGCACATGGACGACCACACCCGCGACCCCGGCGTCGCCCCGCCGCTCGGGAACCCGACCGGGTGGCACGCGGGCGAGGGCCCCGCGCGGGATTCGGGGGGCGAGCAGTCGGGGGAACCGCCCGAATCGGGGACGCTCGGCGGCTACTGGGAGCACGCGACGCTCCGGGGCGCGACCGAACACGGCGTGCGGCTGTTCAACGACGGCGCCTACCACGAGAGCCACGACTGTTTCGAAGGCGAGTGGTACAACTACGGGAGCGGCACCGTCGAGAGCGCATTCCTCCACGGGATGGTCCAGGTCGCGGCCGGCGCGTACAAGCGCGCCGACTTCGAGAACGACGCCGGGATGCGGTCGCTGTTCGAGACGGCCCTCCAGTACCTCGACGGCGTCCCGGGCGACTTCTACGGCGTCGACGTCGACGACGTCCGGGAGACCCTCCGGGCAGCGCTCGACGACCCCGCCGCGGTCGACGGCTGGCGGATCGCCCTCGACGATGCGCGTCCGCCGGCGTACCCCGCCGACTACGAGTACGCGGAGCGCATCGACGAGGGCCACTGAGCCTCGCTCCGGATCCGAACACCACTTATCCGCCGCGCACCTGCGAGTCGTATGGACGTTCACGATCTGGGCGACGGGGAGCCGGAGGTCGCCGTCGTCGGCGCGATCCACGGCGACGAGCCCTGCGGCGCCCGCGCCGTCGAGCGCCTGCTCGACGCCGACCTCGACCCCGAGCGCCCGGTGCGGCTGATCGTCGCCAACGAGGCGGCGCTCGACGCCGGCGATCGGTACCTCGACGCCGACCTCAACCGCGCGTTCCCGGGGAAGCGCGACGCGGACGCGCACGAGGTGCGGCTCGCGGCCGAACTCGTCGACGCGCTTTCGGGGTGTACCACCCTCGCTATCCACTCGACGCAGTCGTACGCGGAGCCGTTCGCCGTCATCGACTCGATGGACGAGGTGACCCGCGCGGTCGCCCCGCACCTCCCGGTCGACGCCGTGATCCAGACGGACGCGTTCACCGAGGGGCGGCTCATCGAACACCCGCACACGCTCGAGGTGGAGGCAGGGCTCCAGGGCTCCGACGCCGCGGCCGACAACGCCTACTGGCTCTCCCGCGCGTTCCTCGCGGCGACCGGCGCCATCTCCGCGCCGGGCGCCGACGGCGTGCTCGACGCCGGCGGCCGCGAGGACGTCTCGGTGTTCCGGCTCCGCGAGCGGATCCCGAAGCCGGAGGCGGAGGCGTACGAAGTGTTCGCGCGCAACTTCGAGCGCGTCGAGTCTGGCGAGCGGTTCGCCGCCGCCGACGGCGAGCCGCTCCTCGCCGACGAGCCGTTCTACCCCGTGCTGCTGTCGCCGAACGGCTACCGCGACCAGTTCGGCTACGTCGCCGACCGCGTCGGGACGCTGGAGTAGTCGACCCCGCCTCACTGACCGCTGCGAGCGCGACCGGCCCCTCGACTCCTACTCGACCAGTTCGATCGTGTCGTCGCCGTTGGGCACCGCACAAATAAACGCCCCGGGTTCGTCGCCCTCGTTGCGGTACCAGTGTTCGACGCCCGCGGGGATGAGGAGCGCGTCGCCGGGCGACACCGTCTGTTCCTCGTCGCCGACACCGACGACGTACTCGCCGGCGAGGACGTACTGCTCGTGTTCAACCGCGTTGGTGTGGCGGGGGACCGCGGCGCCGGGCGCGAGCTCGAACCGGCGCATCGCGAAGTTCGGGGCGCCGTCGGACTCGTCGAGGAGGACGCCCTTCGAGAGCCCCTCCGCGGCCGCGACGGGTTCGTAGTCGACGTCGTCTCCGCGCCTCACGACCGCGTCGGCGTTGGCTGTGTCGCTCATGGGCGTCACTGACGGGGCCCGTGTATTTAACCGGTCACCGACCGAACCCGAGAGCATGCGCGGAATCAAGGTGGGGAGCGCGTTCGGCATTCCGATCAGGCTCAACTGGACCTTCCTGATCGTCTTACCGCTGTTCGCGTACCTCATCGGCGGACAGGTGGGAGAGATCGCCGAGGTGATGAACGAGGTCGCCGGCCTCGGGATCGACGCGACCGCCGTCGCCGCCGGCAACACCCCGTGGATCCTCGGGCTGTCGGCCGCAGTGGGGCTGTTCGTCGGGGTGTTGCTCCACGAGTTCGGCCACTCGCTGGTCGCCATGCGCTACGGCTACGAGATCGAGTCGATCACGCTCTGGCTGCTCGGCGGGCTCGCCAGCTTCGCCGAGTTCCCCGAGGACTGGAAACACGAGTTCTGGATCGCGATCGCCGGCCCGCTCGTCAGCGTCGCGGTCGGGGTCGCCTGCTACGGGGTCGTCCTCGTCGGGACGGGCGGCTCCGACGCCCTCCTCTTCGTGTTCGGCTACCTCGCGCTGTTGAACGTCGTCCTCGCCGGTTTCAATATGCTCCCCGCGTTTCCGATGGACGGCGGGCGGGTCCTCCGGGCGCTACTCGCGCGGAACCAGCCGCACGCGCAGGCGACCCAGCGAGCCGCCGCCGTGGGGAAGGTGTTCGCATTCCTGATGGGGATCATCGGGCTGTTCACGTTCCAGCTGCTGCTCATCGTGCTGGCCTTCTTCATCTACATCGCCGCCTCCGGCGAGGCCCAGCAGACGACGCTGAAGGCCGCCTTCGAGGGCGTCACCGTCACGGACATCATGACACCCCGCGAGGAGCTCCACACGGTGACCGAGGACACCTCCGTCGCCGACCTGATGGGCCGGATGTTCGAGGAGCGTCACACCGGCTACCCCGTCCTCGACGGCGAGGAGCTCGTCGGGATGGTCACCTTAGAGGACGCGCGTTCGGTCCGCGAGGTGGAGCGCGACGCCTACCGCGTCGACGACGTGATGGCGACCGACCTCGTCGCCGCCGACCCCGACGCGGACGCCCTGACCGCGCTCCAGACCATGCAAGAACACGGCGTGGGGCGGCTCCCCGTGGTCGACGCCGACGGCGAACTCGTCGGGCTCATCTCCCGGTCGGACCTGATGACCGCGTTCAACATCATCCAGACCGGCGGTACCCCGGGCGTCGTCAGCGGCCGGCGACAGGCGGCGGGCGACGAACCGCGGATCCTCTAATTCTGCGCTCGGCGGACACAACCGGCCTCCCCCGGCGTGGGGTATATACGCGGCAACGACCTACCTCGGTGCGTGACAACCCGGACCATCCGCGCCCGCGACCGGCCGGTGTTCGGCGTCGACGTCCACAGCGGCGACGTCCGCGGCGACAGCCCCTCTTACGCCCTCGTCATCTTGGACCCCGTCGACGAGGACGACCCGGACGCCCCGGACGCCGACGGCCCGATGGCTCGGGTCACCCGCGACGTCGTCTCCTTCCGGAAGCTCTGCCGACTGATCGACGACCGCGAACCCCTCTACGTCGCCACCGACAACGCCTACGAGCTGGCGGCGGACAAAAACGAACTCGTCGGGTTCCTCCGGTCGCTTCCGGACGGCACCCGACTCGTCCAAGTGACCGGCGCGGAGCGCCCGGAGCCGCTCTCGCGGGTCGCCTCCCGGCACGGGATCCCGTACGGGAAGAAGCCGATGAAGGAGGCGGAGGCGGCCGCGCGGCTCGCGGCGGCCAACGTCGGCCACGAGGTGACCGCGTTCACCGACGAGACGCGGGTGAAGGTGTCCCGCGGGCGCTCGACCGGAAAGGGCGGGTGGAGCCAAGACCGCTACACCCGACGGATCCACGGCAACGTCCGGAAGCGGACGCGACAGGTCCAGTCGAAGCTGAAGGAGGCGAACCTCGACTTCGAGCGCAACGTGACCGAGAAGTACGGCGGCTACGCGAACGCGACGTTCGCGGTCGAGGCCCGCCCGGAGGACATCCCGGTCTCGAACTCGCGGGCCGGCGACGTGCGCGTCGAGGTCGAGCGCGAGCGCCGCGACGGCATCGAGTACGAGCCGCTCGTGAAGCGGCGCGACCGCGTCATCGTCGGGATCGACCCCGGGACGACCACCGCGGCCGCGGTCGTCGGCCTCGACGGCACCGTCCACGCGCTCTACTCCTCGCGGACCGGCGACACCGCCGCGGTGACCGAGTGGATCGTTGAGCAGGGGCGCCCGATCATCGTCGCCGCCGACGTGGAGCCGATGCCGGAGACGGTCGAGAAGTTCCGGCGCTCGTTCGACGCCGCGGGGTGGAAGCCCACGACGGACCTCCCGGTTGACGAGAAGCTCCACCGGACCCGCGAGGCGAGCTACGCGAACGACCACGAGCGCGACGCGCTCGCGGCCGCGCTGTACGCCTACGACGACCACGAGGACCAGTTCGAGCGGATCGCGGCGAAGACGCCGCCGCGGCTCGACCGCGAGGCGGTGATCGCCGGTGTCGTCGCGGGCGAGTCGTCGGTCGAGGCCGTCATTGAGGACCTGAGCGAGGACGAAGGCGACGAGGGCGACGGTGGCGGGGACGAGGCCGAGGGCGACCCAACCGAGCCCGAGCGCACCGAGGAAGAGGAGACGATCCGGCGGCTCCGCGAGCGCGTCGACCGGCTGGAATCGCACGCCGAGTCGCTCGAAGACGACCTCGACGAGCGCGACGACCGGATCGCGGAGCTTGAGGGGGAGTTAGAGGAGGCGAAACGCGAGGAGCGCATCGAGGCGCGCACCCGGAGAGCGGTCTCGCGGCTGGAACGCGAGACGGACCGGCTGGAGCGCGAGCGCGACGAGGCCCAAGAGCGCGTCGAGGACCTCGAACGCAAGGTGGAGACATTAAAGGAGCTGTGGCGGCTCGACCACTCGAACTTCGGCGACGTCGCGGCGGGGCGAGGCCTCGTGAGCGTGAAGGTCGTCGAGCAGTTCACGCTCGACGCGCTCGATGCCGCCGACGAGGCGTACGGGCTCGTCGCCGGCGACGTGGTTTTCCTCCGGGACGCGTCGGGGGCCGGGCGTCGAACCGCCGAGCGGCTCGCAGAGGCGGAGCCGCGGGCGGTGATCCGCGGTGAGGGGAACCTCTCGGACGTGGCCGACGCGGTGCTGTTCGAGCGCGGCGTGCCGGTGGTGCCCGCGGACGCGGTGCCGGTCCGCGAGGTGGACGAGCTGGCGGTCGCGAGCGAGGAGGACCTCGCCGCCGCCGTCGGCGACTGGGAGGAGAAGGCCGAGGAGCGCCGGCGCGACCAGAAAGCCGAGCGGATCGACCGGATCATCTCCGAACACCGGGCGGGGCGGACGCTGCCCGAGACCGAGGAGTGAGCGCAGCGCGGGCGGTTCGGGACCGAGAAGTGACCGCGCCCCGAGCGGTTCGAGACCGAAGCGGAAGCGGCCGACGGCCGTGCTGGCCGCGCTCCGCGTGATCCGTCGGCACGCATCCAGAAGTCATATGTCCGGTAACGCACACTCGGAGGTATGGACGCTCACGAGCTGATCACCCGGAACGCGGCCGAGGTGGTCACCGAGGAGGAGATCGAGGCGCTGGCCGACGACCCCGAAGGCAAGCGGGCGTACGTCGGCTACGAGCCCTCGGGCGTGCTCCACATCGGTCACATGCTCACCGCGAACAAGCTCATCGACCTCCAGGAGGCGGGCTTCGAGGTGACCGTGCTGTTAGCCGACGTACACGCCTACCTCAACGACAAGGGGTCCTTCGAGGAGATCCGCCACACCGCAGAGCGGATGCGCGACCAGTTCATCGCCTACGGGCTCGACGAGTCGAACACGCAGTTTGTGCTCGGCTCCGACTTCCAGCTCGACGACGACTACACGCTCGACCTCCACGCCTTAGAGCTTGAAACGACCCTCGCCCGCGCCGAGCGGGCGATGGCGGAGATCAGCTCGGGCGACTCGGTGAAGGTGTCGCAGGCCGTCTACCCGCTGATGCAGGCGCTCGACATCCCGTACCTCGGCGTCGACATCGCGGTCGGCGGGATGGAACAGCGGAAGGTCCACATGCTCGCGCGCGACGTGCTGCCGAGCATCGACCGCGAGCCGCCGACGAGCCTCCACACACCGCTTATCGCCGACCTCGGCACCGGCCGCGGGAAGATGTCCTCCAGCGAGGGCGTCACCATCTCGATGGAGGACTCCCGCGAGGACATCGAGTCGAAGGTGAACGATGCCTACTGCCCGCCGACGGCCGACCCCGAACCGACCGACGAGGGCGCCGAGCGCGACAACCCCGTCCTCCAGGTGTTCGAGTACCACGTGTTCCCCCGGTTCGACGCGGTGACCGTCGAGCGCCCCGAGGAGTACGGCGGAAACCTGGAGTACGACGCCTACGACGACTTAGAGAGCGACCTGGAGTCCGGCGAGCTCCACCCCGCGGACGCGAAGGGCGCGCTCGCCGAGTACCTCGACCGCCTCATCGCACCGGGGCGCCAGCAGCTCGCGGAGTAGTCAACATCATCCGGCGTTCGGCCCCTGTGCTTCCGGTTCTCCGCTCGTCGCGTACCCATCGTGCGGGCATGTCCCGTCCAGACAGCCCAGCCCAGCCGCCGTCTCGAAGAGGGGGAGCCCGCAGTCGCACTCGTCGACGACGACGCCGGCCGGGAACGAGAAGGTGGTCTCGCAGTCGGGGTCGTTCTCGCAGCCGAGGTACACCCGGCCGGGCGCGAACCGGACCCGCAGGTCGCCCTCGCAGTCCGGACAGTCCCAGACCCTGTCGAACCGATCGCTGACCGCGTCCTCCATCGGGTCGCACGCGGGGTCGAGACAGAGGTGGAACGGCTCGCCGCGCTCGACGCGGATCTTCGGGAGCCCGCAGTCGTCGCAGGTCGCGTCCGTCACGCTCGCGCCCGCCGGCAGCCCCCAGCGTTCCTCGCAGTCGAGACAGACCACGTCGCCGCGCGAGCGCACGAGCGGCCCGCCGTCGTCGGGACAGGTCCCGACCGGGACGCCCGCCTCGGTGACGGGGAGCGCCCGGCACGCGGTCGCCTCCTCGGCGACCACCCGGAGCTGCCGGGAGCCGTCGCGGGCGGTGACGGTGAACCCGTCGCCGTCGCCCTCGACAACGACGCTTTCGGGTCGAGTGAGCCACGCGACGGGCTGGTAGCCGTCGGCGTCGTGGACGAGCGTTGTGTCGTCGGGCTTGATCATGACGACGACGCGCCCGCGATGGGTGCGGGTGCGGTCGCCGCGGTCGGTCACTGCGCAGTCGCCGGCGAGCACGCGGAGTCGTTGCGGCATGGGGCCGGTGGCCGCGGTATGGGTGAAAAGCGGTCGTTGCGGGGGTTTAAGAAGAATACGTGGCGGGTGGCGGTGAATGCTGAGAGTGTTGGAAGCGAGTGAATCGCTCTGACGCTCCGGTCGCTCACTTATAAGTAATCGATGCTGGATCGACGACGAACACCGCCAAAGCCCCAGCCGCGACGGCTCGGTGCGCTCGCTGCGGTCCTCGTCACTCGCTTCGCTCGCTCCTGCGGTCCTTGCGTCGCGCGCCTTCGCCCTCGCGGCTGCCCCTTTGAGTCCCGCCCCGCACGGCGCCTCACGCCTCCCCAGCCTCGTCAGTCGCCTCCGCTTCGCTCCGGCGACTGACTCCCTCGCGCGCGCGGTTCGCGGCCTGTCGGCCGCTCACCGGCACGCGCCACCGCCTCGTTTATTTATAAGCTATCGACGCCATCGGTGTTGGCATTTAAATACCTCATCGCTGACGACAGTTCGCAAAATCGGGTTCAGACGCCGGCGAGCCTACTCCACGCGAACCGTCCGCGTCGCCGTGATGGGCAACAGCGGGAGGTCCGGGAAGACGACCTCGACGATGAACTCCAGTTCATCGGCGTCGGGCGGACCGAACACGCCGACCGGGACGGTCGCCTCGCCGTCGAGGTACGTCGTCGTCGCAGTCATCTCCACGTCGTTGACGGTGACCCGGATCCCCGCGCGGGCGCTCCCGGAGACGGCGGTCACGGCGACCTCGCACAGCTCGTTCTCGCCGACGGCGATAGCCTCGGGGAAGGACCCCCAGTCGACGTCGATCCGGGGGCAGTCGCGCGCGGCGTCGACGACGCGCTCCGCGACGGAGCCGCTCATGCCGGCGTTTTCGAGTTCGCTCGCGCCGGCGTCGACGACCTCGGCGGGGGAGGTGAGGCCGGCGTCCGCGAGGCGCTCGGCGCGGCCGGAGCCGACCCCCTCGATCGCCGTGAGCGCGACCGCCTCGCGGGAGACGCCGTGTTCGACGCGCGCCTCGACGCGCCGGGCGAGGTTGGCGGCGCGGGGGCCGGCGAAGCGGTCGAGGAACTCCGCGAGCGCGGCGAGCAGGCGGAGCGCGTTCTGTCGGATCACCCACGCGTCAGAGCGGAGGTCGGAGGGGATCGAATCAGCCATCCCCGCGAGCAGGATGGCGAACACCTTGCGGTGGCCGTCCTCCAACTCCGTGTCGTGACCGCCGAGAATTCGGTCGATCGCGTCCGACTCGGCCGACCGCGCCGAGACGGAGTCGAACTCACCTGCCGACGCGACGGTTGCTAACACCGAGTCGACCGTCAGCGTCTCGCGGTCCGCGAGGCGCCGGAAGCGCCGCGCGGTGTCGAGTCGAAGGTAGTACTTCGAGGCGAGCCGCCCCAGTCCGGTCGGCTCGATCGCGAGGTCGTCGTCGGCCGCGACGAACCCGTCGTCGACGAGCGATTCGAGGGTGTCGCGCACGCGGTCGCGGAGGGTCGGGAAGTCGTACGCGTCCGGCTCTGACCGCGCGCGAACGTAGTAGAAGGTCGTCTCGAGCCACGCCATCACGTCCTCTAACCCCCGAATAGTCCCCATCGCGATCTCGGCGTTGAGATGCGACTCCAAGTCGGCCGCGAGCCGCGACTCGATCTCCTTGCCCTCGCGCAGCAGCTTCCGGTACTTGTCGGCGTCCGCGCGGTCGCAGACCACCCAGCCGTACCCCACGTCGTCGTACTCCGGGCGGCCCGCGCGCCCGAGCATCTGGAGCACGTCCAGCGGCGAGATGTCCGTCTCGCCCTCGAGCGGGTCGTGGTACTTCGTGTCGCGGATGACGACGCAGCGCGCCGGGAGGTTTACCCCCCACGCGAGCGTCGACGTCGAGAAGAGGAACTTGATTTTCCCCTGCTTGAACCACTCCTCGACGCGGTCTCGGTCGTCCTTCCCGAGGCCGGCGTGGTGGAAGCCGACGCCGTCGGTGACCGACTGGCGGAGCGTGTCGTTGGTCAGCTCCTTCGCCTCGTTGTGGAAGTCGTAGTCGTTCCGCGAGTCGATCGGAATGTCGCGCTCGGTGATCTCGTCGCGCGCCTTCTTCGCGGCCTGGACCGTGTCCTGCCGCGAGGAGACGAACACGAGCGCCTGCCCGTCCTCGCGGACGTGCGGCTCGGCTAAATCGAGCGCGCGGTAGAGCCGTCGGTACTTGTCGGCGAACGCGTTCGACCCGTGCGAGTATGTCTTCACGCCGGTCTCTAACTCGACCGGGCGGTACTCGTCGCCGAACGCGTAGGTCGTCTCCGCGGGGGCGTCTAGCCACTCCGCGACGTCGGCGATGTTCGGCATCGTCGCCGAGAGCGCGACGACGCGGGGGTCCTGGAGCCGTCGGAGCCGCGAGACGGTCACCTCCAGCACCGCGCCGCGCTTCTCGGAGTCGAGCAGGTGGACTTCGTCGATGACGACGCAGTCCACGTCGGTGATAAACGAGTAGCGCGCGGAGTCGTGCTTCCGCGTCGCGCTGTCGGCCTTCTCGGGGGTCGTCACCAGCACGTCCGCGCGTTCGGCGCGGCGGGGGTTCAGGTCGCGCTCGCCGGAGACGACGTAGACGGAGTAGCCCAGCTCCTCGAAGCGCTCCCACTCGCTCTCCTTCTCGTTGGTGAGCGCGCGCAGCGGCGCGATAAAGAGCGCGGTGCCGCCGGCGGCGAGCGTCTTACAGATGGCGAGCTCGGCGAGCGCCGTCTTCCCGGAGGCCGTCGGCGCCGAGGCGACGACGTTGTGGTCGGTCTCGAGGATACCGGGCAGCGCCTCCCGCTGCATCCGGTTGAACTCGTCGAACCCGAAGGCGTCGGCGAACTCCGGCACCGCGTCCGCGACCTTCACGGCACACCACACCCGTGCGCGAGTCGTCGGGAACCGCGGCTGTGTCGCATCGGATCGAAAGGGGGGCTTCGAGGGCAAAGGCGTTTCTCATGCGGCCGCGACGAGCGAGAGACAGTCGCGAGTGCGAGCGGAGGCGCTCACCGTGCCCTGTGAGATCGCCGCGAACCGCGAGGTCGCCACGGGGCGAAGCGTCGCCGCAGACCCACACCGTTTAGGCGGCCCCGGCCGACCGCACGGGTATGATTCCAACGTCGCCGCTCGTCCTCGGCATCGCCGTCGCGGTCGCGGTGCTCGCGCTGTTCGTACTCGCTCGCCGACTCCGCGGTCCGTCCCCCGCCGCGCGCGAGTCGAAACGTGCCCACGACGCGGCCCAGAAACGCGAGCCGCCGGTCGAGATCGGCGAAACCTACGAGTTCGGCGTCACCGAGCTCACCGACCACCACTCCGGCGAGGAGGTCGCCGTCGGCAAGGTCGAGGGGTTCGTCCTCTTCACCGAGGACATCCCCGGCGAACTCGAACCGGGCGACGTGGTCCGCGCGAAGGTGCTCTCGTTCAACGAAGGCCGTACCTCCGCCGACGCGACGTTCGTCGGACGCGCGTAGTCGGGGGCGTAGAGGGGGCGTGGCGGGAGCGTGACGGGGCTTCCCACCCGCGCCGCGCGACCACGTTCGCTCCGAACCGGAGGTTCATACGTGATGCCGACGAAGTGGTGTCGCAATGGCTCAGGCCGGCACCCAGGACCTCACGGAGCGGTTTATTCAGTTCTATCGCAACTACTATCGGGAGGATATCGGGCAGCTCGCGCAGCGCTATCCCAACGAGCAGCGCTCGCTGTACGTCTCCTACGACGACCTCTTTCAGTTCGACCGCGACCTCGCCGAGGACTTCCTGAACAAGCCGGAGCAGATGCGCGAGTACGCCGAGGAGGCGCTGCGGCTCTACGACCTCCCCGCCGACGTCAGCCTCGGCCGCGCGCACGTCCGCATCGAGGACCTCCCAGAGAGCGTCGACATCCGCGGTATCCGCGTCCACGACGACCACATCGGCAAGCTCGTCTCGATCCAAGGAATCGTCCGCAAGGCCACCGACGTCCGCCCGAAGGTCACAGAGGCCGCCTTCGAGTGCCAGCGCTGCGGCACGATGACGTATATCCCCCAGTCCGACGGCGGCTTCCAAGAGCCCCACGAGTGCCAAGGCTGCGAGCGACAGGGCCCCTTCCGCGTCAACTTCGACCAGTCCGAGTTCGTCGACTCCCAGAAGCTCCGCATCCAGGAGTCGCCCGAGGGCCTGCGCGGCGGCGAGACGCCCCAGTCGCTCGACGTCGACATCGTCGACGACATCACCGGCGAGGTGAGCCCCGGCGACCACGTCACCTGCGTGGGCATCCTCCACATCGAGCAGGTCGAGCAGGGCAACGAGAAGTCCGCCATCTTCGATCTCTACATGGACGGCGTCTCCATCTCCATCGAGGACGAGGAGTTCGAGGACATGGACATCACCGAGGCAGACAAACGCGACATCATCGAGCTCTCCGAGCGCGACGACATCTACGAGGCGATGGTCGGCTCCATCGCCCCCGCCATCTACGGCTACGAGGAGGAGAAGCTCGCGATGATCCTCCAGCTGTTCTCCGGCGTCACCAAGCACCTCCCCGACGGCTCGCGGATCCGCGGGGACCTGCATATGCTCCTTATCGGTGACCCTGGTACCGGGAAGTGTCTAAAATATGATACAGAAGTGACACTTATCGGCGGACGAGAAGTTCCGATAGGCGATCTTGTCGAGAACAATCTCGATGACCCGAAACCAATCGACGACGGCGTCTTCGACGAGGTCAATTTCGAGGTACCCTCGCTCCAGTCGGACGGAACGATCGGATCCGCGCGAGCGACCAAAGTCTGGAAGCGCGAGGCTCCCGAAACGATGTATCGTATCGAGACTGCCTCCGGTACGGAACTGGAAGTGACGCCGTCACATCCGCTGTTCGTTCAGAACGGTGCCAGACACGTTCCTCGGCGTGCGGATGAACTCGACGTCGGCGACTCCGTGGCCGTCGCACCGCGCGCTGCCACAGATGGGGGCGTCGCTGCGTCTGGTGATCAGAACACCTCGGTCGTGGAAGGAGTCCGGTTGGAGTCGATCGTGTCAATCGAGCGGGTCGAGTCCGAGGACGACTGGGTCTACGACCTCGAAGTCGAGGGGACTCACAACTACGTCTCGAACGGGGTCGTCTCTCACAACTCCCAGATGATCTCGTACGTCGAGAACATCGCACCGCGGTCCGTCTACACGTCCGGTAAAGGAAGTTCTGCAGCGGGCCTTACCGCCGCAGCCGTAAGAGACGACTTCGGCGACGGCCAGCAGTGGTCGCTCGAAGCCGGTGCGCTGGTGCTCGCAGACAAAGGGATAGCCGCTGTCGACGAGCTGGATAAAATGGATTCGTCTGATAGGTCGGCACTCCATGAGGGCCTTGAACAACAGAAAATCTCGGTCTCGAAGGCCGGGATCAACGCCACCCTCAAGGCGCGGTGTTCGCTGCTCGGCGCCGCGAACCCGAAGTACGGCCGGTTCGATCAGTACGAGCCGATCGGCGAGCAGATCGACCTCGAACCCGCGCTCATCTCGCGGTTCGACCTCATCTTCACGGTGACGGATAGCCCGGACCCGGAACACGACTCCCGGCTGGCGAAACACATCATCAAGACGAACTACGCCGGCGAGCTCAACACCCAGCGGACGGAGCTGGCGAGCTCGGAGTTCACGTCCGAGCAGGTCGCGGAGGTGACCGAGGAGGTCGCGCCGGAGATCGACTCGGAGCTGCTGCGCAAGTACATCGCCCACGCGAAGCGGTCGTGCTTCCCGACGATGACCGAGGAGGCGAAGGAACTGATCGAGGAGTTCTACGTCGACCTCCGCTCGAAGGGCGCCGACGAGGACGCACCGGTGCCCGTTACCGCCCGGAAGCTGGAGGCGATGGTGCGCCTCTCGGAGGCGAGCGCGCGGGTGCGCCTCTCGGACACGGTCGAGCGCGAGGACGCCGACCGCGCGACGGACATCGTCGAGTCCTGTCTCAAGGACATCGGGGTCGACCCCGAGACGGGGCAGTTCGACGCCGACGTGGTCGAGACGGGCACCTCGAAGAGCCAGCGCGACCGCATCAAGAACATCAAGGGGCTCATCGCCGACATCGAAGAGGAGTACGAGGAGGGCGCGCCGGTCGACGAGGTGCTCGACCGCGCGGGCGAGATCGGGATGGACCGAGGAAAGGCCGAACAGGAGATCGAGAAGCTCCGGACGAAGGGAGAAGTGTACGAGCCCCAGCAGGGTCACCTCCGGACGACGTAAATGATGGACAGGATCTCCGCGATACGGAACGTCGAGGACGCGCTCCGCGAGTTCGAGAACGGCGACGCCGACCTCGCGGCCACGGAGCGGCGCGTCGCGGCCGTGCTCCGGACGTACGCCACCGAGTTCGACGGCGACGGCGACGTGTTCCGCGCGGTCGGCGACGACGCCGTCGACGGCACGGTCGTCGTCGCGCCCTCGGAACCGGCCGCCCGCGACCGCGTCCTCGCGGCGAGCGGCGTCGACGGGGAACGCGACCCGGACGCCGCCGACGGCGACGATCTCGCGTTCGACGTCGAGCGGTTCTGACCGGCGATATCGGAGCCGCGTGCGGATGGTGGGCCGCGGTCGCTGAAGGCGGCTGAAACGTTTCGGTCCGGAACGAATAAATTCTAAGATCGACCACCGGCGGGCGTGTTGTTGGTCGTGACGTATTCGGCGGCCGCCCGGACCGGTCTCCGAAACCTGTGTCGCCGCCACGAGTCGGTCGTCGCCCGCCGGTTCGGCCGCGCCGCGCTGTTCGACGAGACGGTGTACGCCGCGTTCCTCGCGTTGCGGTTGCGGGAGTCGCACGGCGGGGACGTTCAGATAGAGCGCACCGAGCCGTTCAACGAGTTCGTCGCCGTCGACGACAAAATCCGAGCGGCCGCCGCGGCCTACGCGGACCGATCCGCGAAGTCGACGCCGTACGCCGCCTTCGCGGCGGGGACGGAGCATCCGGACCCGGACGCCATGCGCGGCCGAGAGCTGTGACCGGGGCGCGGTCGACGTCGTCGAGATCGGACCGCGAGGAGCCCGGGAGCCTCTCCGTCGAAGCGCCTCCGGAACCGGACGCGGTACTCGGACGGCTCCCGACCGAGGCGGGGCTGCGACGACAGCTCGCGGCGGCCGCGCGCTCGCGAGGCCGGACCGCGTCGGTCACGGAGGAGATCGAGGAGATCGAGGCCGAACTCGCGGCGATCGAGATCGAACCGGTCGACCTAACGGCGGCGCGGCGGCGGGTCGCCGAGACGACAGGCGAGACCGAGCGGCTGAAGGAACGGGTCGCGGCGCTGCGCGGCGACGCCCGGGCGCGCCGCGCGGTCAACGCCGAGGCGGACGAGACGCTCGACGAGTTGGAAGCGGCGGCCGCGGAGCTGTCGGCCGCACAGACGGAGGCGATCGCCGCCGAGCAGGCGCTCGAACGCGCGCGGGCCGAGGCGGCCCGGAACCGGGACGAGCGCCGGCGGCGACTGCGGCTCCGCGACCGGCTCCGAAACCGGCGGCGGACCGCCCGACGCGAACTCGCCGCGTCGGTGTATCCGGCGTTCCGGCGCGCGCTCGGGATCGTTCCGGGCGGCGATCCGAGCGCCGCCGGCGCGGAGCCGAGCGCGTACGACGGGGCCCCCGTCGCGGCGTCGCTCGCGGCGGTCAGGATCGCGGCGCTCGACGGCGTCGTCGAACTGCGCGGCGACGCGGCCCGAGCGGTCGAAGCGTCGGAGCGGAGCGCGCGGTCGCTGCTCCGGACGGTCGCGGTTCGTGTGGGTTCTGGGCCCGACATTTAAATACGATTCCGCGGGACCCGGCGCATGGAACTCGACTGGTCCGTCGACCGCGAGGGGGACGCGTCGCTCGTCGGCGTCCGGGTGCGCAACGACGGAGCGGTACCGCATCGCGTCCGGATCGAGAGCCGGCTGGACGGCCCCGTCCTCCCGCCGCGGCGCGGCGGGGTCCCCGAGTCAGGGTGGGACGCCGCGGGCGTGACGACGGTGATCGATCCCGGCGAGCGCGCGGCGTTCGGGTTCGCGGCGCTCGCGGACCGTGTCGAGCCTCCGGTCGAAATCGCGAGCGTCGAGCCCGCGACGGCGGACGCGGCGACCGAAGACGGGGCTGACCTCGCGCGAGCGGCGGTGCGGGACCTCGAATCGCATCGCCCCCCGCGGCGCGCGGTCGACGGAGCAGGCGCGGTCGACGGCGTCAACGAGGAGGGCGACGACACAGGAACGGGCGACTTGGAGAGCCAGACGCGCCCCGAAAACGAGGAAGCGGCCGGTTCTGACGGCGACGCAGATCGGTCGGAGGCTCCCGAACCGCCGCCGAGCGCGGCGGGCCCCGACGAGGTCGACGCGTGGTTCGCGGCCGTCGAGGCACGGATCGAGCGGGCGGAGCGGCTGACCGACGCAGACCTCGCGACGGCGACGAGGGCCGTCGCGGAGGCCGGTGGCCTCGGTACAGTCACGGAACTCGACGAGCGCGTCGCGGCCGACGCCGAGCGACTGCGGGCGGTCCGCGACCGGGCCGCGGCGCTCGCGGAGCGCGCCGAGGAGAGCGAGGTCCCGACCGAGGCGCTGGAGGCGCTGGCGTGATCCTCGCGGTCGCGGGCGGGAAGGGCGGCGTGGGGAAGACGACGCTCGCGTACAACGTCGCCGCCGAACTCGACGGGGTCGTCGCCGACGCCGACCTCGGGATGGCCGACCTCCCGGACGGCCGCGGCCCCGACCTCCACGACGTGCTCGCCGGCGCAGCGGACCCGATAGAGACGGTTCGGGCGGGTCCGGTCGACATCGTCCCGTGCGGGCGGACGCTGGCCGGCGCGCGGGCGGCCGACCTGGCGCGGCTAGAGGGGGCGGTCGACGCGGTCGAGCGCGAGTTCGGGACCGTCGTCCTCGACTGTCCTGCGGGGCGCCGCGCGGACGCCGGCGTGCCGCTGGCGGTCGCGGACGCCTGCCTCCTCGTCGTCTCGCCCCGGGCGTTCGCGCTGGCCGACGCGATCCGCACCCGGGAACTCGCCTGCGAGCTCAACGCCGGACTGGTCGGGTGCGCGGTCAACCGCGTGACCGAGCCGCCGCCGGTCGAACCGATCGGCGACGCGCTCGGCGCGCCGGTCGAGGTGGTCCCGGCCGATCCCCGCGTCGGGCGGTCAGTGGAGGCGGAGCGGCCGATTGTGAACGCCGCGCCCGACAGCGAGGCCGCGGCGGCGGTCCGCGCGCTCGCTCGGCGGGTCCCGAAGTGAGTGGCGCGAGACGAGAGAGACGAGAACGTCGTCGCGACACCACGCCTTTTTACTCCGACCGTCCCGTCAGCGAGAGCGATGATCAGGGTCGCGCTCGTCGTCGGCGTCGCCGTCGTCGCCGCGCTCGCGGTCTCGGTCGGTCCGCTGTACGCGGCAGACCGCTTCCGCGACCTGCGGGAGCCGACGGACGCGGAGCGCGCGCAGATCGCGGCGCTGGCGGAACCCGGCGGACTCGACGTCGACCGGATCGCGATCGAGTCCGTCGGGGTTGGGGGTGACGTCGCCGGCGACGGAGCGGAGCCGGCCGGTCCCGGCTCCGCGGAGGTTTCGGTCCGGGGACCGCCCGGTCGGCGGGTGCTGTTCCTCACGGCGGACGTGTTGACCGACCTCGACGAGGACGTGGCGGTCGGCCTGCTCGCGGCGGAAGCCGGGCGGGTCGAGACGTACTACGCCGAGTTCCGCGCGGTCGCCGTCGGCGCCGTGTTGGCGACGCTGGCGGCGGTCGTCACGGCGCTCGTCCCGTTCGAGTCCGGCTTTGCCGCCGTCGTTGCCGTGGGGCTCGCCTCCTTCTGGGCCGGTCGGCGGGTCCAGTACGCGGCCGACGCCCGCGCCGCGGAAGCGGTCGGCGCCGACCGCGTCGCCGACGCGTTCGAGCGCGTCGCGGAGCGCCGCGGGGTCGAACCGGAGACCGGGGACTGGTCGACGTGGTTCGAGGTCCAGCCGCCCCTCGGGGACCGGATCGCGCGGCTCCGCGACGAGGCGGCGGACGACAAGTAGGAAGGGGAGGAACGACCCGAGCGTAGCAAGCGAGAACCGACGGTCCGAGCCGGCGGCGGCTCAGTTCCCGGAGCGCCGAGCGATGGCGGTCTCGGGACCGATGTGGACGTCGTAGCCCGCGACGGTGAGCGAGACGTCGACATCGGCGTCGGGCCGGCCCGCGACGAGCGCGTTCAGCGCGTCGGGGTCGACGTGTTCGTACAGTACCACGCCCTCCTCGGGTAGGTCGGCCGAGTCGACCCCCGCGAGGTCTGCGATCGCCTCAACGACCGCGAGGCTGGGACTGGGACCGCCGCCGCCGTGCGTGACGCGAGCCGTCTCGGCTGCCGAACCGGTGTCGCTCGAATCGGCCGTTACGCTGCTCATACGTTGGCTCTCGCCGGAGCTGTATATAAATGAGCCGTTTAATTTATCAGGATTGATTCTGCTTCGGCGGCTCGGTCCCGGAACCGTTACCAACCAGCCGCACGCGTGTAGAGACAACTCGAATGCGACTCCCGGAACGACAGCTCGCGGTCCTCGAGGCCGCGAGCGCGACGGACGAACGAACGGTGGCGGAGATAGCCGCGGAGACCGACCTGAAGCCGGAGACGGTTGCCGGCGCGGCCTTCGACCTGGCCGATGAGGGGCTCGTCGCGGTCGGGTCGGTGACCGACGAGACGCTCGAACTCACCGACGAGGGACGGAGCTACGTCGAGGCGGGGCTCCCCGAGACGCGGCTCTACCGGGCCGGGCTCGACGCGGGTGCCGACGCCGAGCCGGTCTCGATGGGTGCGGTCATCAGCGAGGCGGGGCTGGAGGGCCCCGAGATCGATATCGCGCTCGCGAACTTCGCGCGGAAGGGCCTCGGGAGCGTCGACGGCGGCAACCTCTCGGTCGACACGGACGCCGACCCGGACGCCGACCCCGAGGCGACAGCGCTCGCGGCGCTCGCGGACGCCGACGACGGGGGAGCCGGCCTCGACGCGGACGCCCTCGATGTCGACGAGGCGGTGATCGAACAGCTCGACTCCCGTGGACTGGTCGCGGTCGGCGAGTCGGTCACCCGGACGGTGACGCTCGCCGACGACGGCGTCGACGCGCTGATGACCGGGGTGGAGGCGACTGAGACGGTCGGGGCGCTCACGCCGGAGCTCCTCGCCAGCGGCGAGTGGCGCGACGCCGAGTTCGCCGAGTACAACGTCGAGGCCGAGGCGGAGACGGCCCGCGGCGGCCGCAAACACGTCCTCCGTCGGACCGCCGACCGCGTGAAGGACGTGCTGGTCGGGATGGGCTTTTCGGAGATGGAGGGTCCCCACGCCGACGCCGACTTCTGGATCAACGACTGCCTGTTCATGCCCCAGGACCACCCGGCACGGACCCACTGGGACAGATTCGCGCTCGACGTGGACCAGATGGAGGGCATTCCCGACGAGCTGATGGCCCGCGTCGAGGCCGCCCACCGCGACGGCTGGGGGCTCGACGGCGACGGCTACCACTCGCCGTGGTCCGCCGACTTCGCCCGCGAGGTCGCGCTCCGCGGCCACACCACCTCGCTTTCGATGCGCTACCTCTCGGGGATCGCCGGCGCCGAACTGGAGCCGCCCCAGCGCTACTTCTCTGTCGAGAAGGTGTACCGAAACGACACGCTCGACCCGACGCACCTGCTCGAGTTCTTCCAGATCGAAGGGTGGGTGATGGCCGAGGACCTCTCGGTGCGCGACCTGATGGGCACCTTCGAGGAGTTCTACCGGCAGTTCGGGATCACGGACATCCGGTTCAAGCCGCATTACAACCCCTACACCGAGCCCTCCTTCGAGCTGTTCGGCGAGCACCCGGAGACGGGCGAGGAGATCGAGATCGGTAACTCCGGCGTCTTCCGCGAGGAGGTCACCGGCCCGCTCGGTGTCGACTGCGACGTGATGGCGTGGGGGCTCGCCTTAGAGCGACTGGCGATGCTCACGACCGGCGCCGAGGACATCCGCGACCTCCACGGGACCTTGGCCGACATCGACTTCCTGCGGAACGCGGAGGTGAGCTACTGATGCCCGTCGTCGACATCGACCCCGACGAGCTCCGCGAGCTCACCGGCCACGAGGAGAAGGACGACGAGGAGCTCAAGGCGGACCTGTTCGGGCTCGGCTTGGAGTTCGAGGGCGAGACCGACGACGGCATGTCCCAGTTCGAGTTCGCGCCCGACCGCCTCGATCGGCTCTCCGTCGAGGGGGTCGCGCGCTCGCTGCGCTACCACTACGGCGACGCCCGCGGCGTGTACGTGCCGAACGCGAACGACCCCGAGTGGACCATCGAGGTCGACGAGTCGGTGCCCGACGAGCGCCCGTACGTCACCGGCGCGGTGGTCCGCGGCGTCGACCTCGACGAGGCGGCGCTGGAGTCGCTGATCCAGCTGCAAGAGAAGCTCCACGCGACGATGGGCCGCGGCCGCGCGAAGGGCGCCATCGGCATCCACGACCTCGCGATGGTGAAGGGCGCGCCGCTCCAGGAGGGCGCGGAGCCGTCGGTCACCTACCGCGGCGTCGACCCCGACAGCGAGACGTTCGTGCCGCTCGATTCGAACGACGAGCTGACCCCCGCCGAGGTGTTGGCGGAACACGACACGGGGACGACCTACGCCGACCTCGTCGATGACCTCGACCGCTACCCCGCGATCTACGACGAGCTCGGGCTGTTCTCGTTCCCGCCGGTGATCAACGGGAAGCGCACCGAGGTAACGACGGGCTCCCGCGAGCTGCTCGTCGAACTCACTGGCACCGACCAGTGGACCATCGACCGGATGTGCACGATTATCTGTTACGCGCTGTCGGCCCGCGGCGCGACGATCGAGGAGGTCGAGGTGAGCTACGCCGACGGCGCGACCCATCCGAGCGAGTACGGGGCCGAACTCGTCCGCCCCGACTTCGAGGTCGACGAGAAGACCGTCTCGCACGACCGGATCGAGACGCTGCTCGGCGTCGACTTCGAGCCCGAGGAGGTCGTCGACTGCTTCGAGCGCGCCGGCCTCGACGCCTCTTACACCCTCGACGAGGACGTGACCTACGAGGTGGAGATTCCGCCGTACCGCGTCGACGTGCTCCACCCGCTCGACCTCGTCGACGACGTGGGGCGCGCCTATGGCTTCGACAACCTGGAGCCGCGCTACCCCGACGTAGGGACGGTGGGCGGCCGCCACGAGCGCTCGCGGCTGGAGGACGCGGTCCGGACGAGCCTCGTCGGCCTCGGCTTCGAGGACCTGCTGAACTTCCACATGACGAGCGGGACCGAGAACTACGACCGGATGAACGTCGAGGCCGGCACCGGCGGCGCCGCGGTCGCGGCCGACGAGGACGGCGTCTTCGGCGGCGGCAACCCGGTCGAGATCACGGAACCGTACAGCGAGGAGTACACCCAACTGCGCACCTGGGCGCTCCCGTCGCTCGTGATGCTGTTGGAGCGGAACACCCACAACGCTTACCCGCAGGACGTCGCCGAGGTCGGCTTCGTCGCCGAGCGCGACGACGCCGAGGAGACGAACGTCGCCGAGTCCAGACACGTGGCTGGCGCGGTCGCCCGCCGCGACGCCTCCTACGAGGCCGCGAAGGGCCGTCTCCAGGCGCTCTGTGACGACTTCGGCGTCGAGCTGGCGACCCCGCGGACCGAACACCCCTCGTTCATCGAGGGGCGCGCCGCAGCTGTGGAGATCGACGGCGGGCGCGTCGGCGTGGTCGGCGAACTCCACCCCGCGGTGCTCGTCGAACACGACCTCGAGGTGCCGGTCGCCGCCTTCGAGTTCGACCTCGACGCGCTGCGGTGAACGCCGAGCGTCGGACGGACGGGCCGCAGTGACGGAATCCTCCGGGTCGCCCGCGTTCTAGCGCCTTCTCGGGGACGGTCAGCACCGTTCGGTTCGGCATCGACAGAGCGTCACGTCGCGACCGACACGGTCGCCGTCGACTACCGAGGCTAGAGCAGCGGCTCGCAGTCGACGGTCTGATCGAGTCGATCGAGACGACGACTACTGGTCGGAACGATTCCAAGTGATCACTCCGGTCACGATGGAGGTTGCGAGGACCACGAACGCGGTCAGGGAATCGACGACAGTCGCCGTCGCGGCGACGCTGACAGCCACCGCTAGGACACCAGTGACGGCGGCCGCGTCTGAAGACATCCACTTCCTGTCGTCACCCGCCGAGCCGTCGACGTCAGCGTCGTCTCTGGCGAGTCCGAGTCGCGTCGCGCGGTCGGCGAGTTCTAGGCGGCTGGTCCGCTTGTCGAACTCGACGAGACCGGCGTCGGCCATCTTGGGCGCGTGGTGCTGATAGATGGTCGACTGTACCGATTTTCGTTCGTCGTAGCTGACTGTGTCGGGGTCGTCGACATCCATCTCCCGCGCGGCGATAGTGGATGCGAGATCGGGTATCGTCGCCGAGTTATCTGACTCGGCTCCGAGTAGGTGAAGCATCTGCCGTCGACGGTAGTTGCTGAGGACGTCGTAGATGAGACTGAGGTCGTCCGGGTTTCTTGTGCCCTCATCGAGCTGTTCGCAGAGGTCGGTCACGCCGCCGCAGGGGGTCGTCTCTTCGTCGCCGTCGTCTGTACGTACTTGTGTAGTGTTCACACCGCTCCCTCCGTATCTCTATATACATGTACACTAACTAAAACTTTTCAATTGACAGTATTCGGATGTTTTCTACTATTCATCCCCTCATTCTTCATTCCCACCAGTTGAAAAGAACACTCGTGACTGATTTCGTACACTGACGTACGTATTCTTTCACTTGCGCGATCTGCGGTAGTTGACTACGCTCTCTCAACGGGAAAGATTCACACCAAACGCTCGGAACGAAGTAAGCGGCCACGCGTTCCATAGGCATCCGTTGTGGTATTCTTTCACTGCCATATTCCACAGATTATGGGATCTCACAGGAACGGAATCCCCAAGTGTGGTCATTAAGGTTACCATATTCTGTCTACTAACTATCCCCCGATAGGTCGTGGCCCGAGTTGCGTGGTACTGCCGCGCGCACCAAATGTTACGTAACGTAATATTCGCCACGGTATTCGCGGTGATACTCCTGCTCGCGCCTGTTGGAGGCGCGGTCGGGGTAGCACCGGCGAGCGGAGGAACAGACGCGGCAACTGACACGGCATCGTTCGGCGACGGCGTCCAGAACCCCGACGCTCCAGTAGAGTTCGGGACACAGGGTGACGTCGACCCGGCCCTCGAGGAGGCTGACGGTACCGTCGAAGTGATTTTCCGCTTCGACGAGATCGACCGCACGTCACTCCAGGGCGAGACGGGACAAGCAGCCATCCGGTCGATGAAAGAACACTCGGCGGCCACCCAGCAGAACTTCCACCGGTACGCGGATAGTACGGAAGGAATCGAGACCGTCGAGCAGTTCTGGGTCGCGAACGCGGTGCTCGCCGAGGTCGACACGGACGAGGTGAACATCGAACGCGTCACCGAGATCAAAGGCGTCGACCGCGCACACGAGAACTTCGAGTTGACGGTTCCGGAGGACCTCCAGCAGGAGCGCGCGAGCGCCGACGACGTCCGGTCCGCGAGCTACAACACTACCTACGGCCTCGATCAGATCAACGCGACCGAGGTCTGGGACGAGTACAACACGATGGGTGAGGGAACCGGCGTCGCCGTACTCGACACGGGCGTCGACCCCGACCATCCCGACATCGATATCGACCCCGACAACTTCGTCGAGGCCAACGAGGACGGCGTCGAGAACGTCGACCCGTACGACAGCAGCGACCACGGGACCCACGTTTCCGGGACCGTCGTCGGCGGCAACGACAGCGGCGAGTACATCGGCGTCGCGCCCGAGGCAGAGCTCTACCACGGCCTGGTCATCCCGGAGGGTGGCGGGAGCTTCGCGCAGGTCGCCAGCGGGATGGAGTGGGCGGCCGAGCAGGACGGCGTCGACGTCGTCTCGATGAGCCTCGGTGCGACGGGCTACTCCTCCGAGATGATCGAGCCGACCCAGAACATCGAAGCAGCCGGCAAGGTCCTTGTTTCGTCCGCCGGCAACAGCGGTGCCGGCAGCTCCGGTAGCCCCGGGAACGTCTACGAGACGATCGCCGCCGGCGCCAGCAACGAGGACGGCGACATCGCCGAGTTCTCCAGCGGCGAGGAAGTCGACACGGAGTCCGATTGGGGTTCGGACGCCCCCGAAGACTGGCCCGACACGTACGTCGTGCCGAACTACGCCGCGCCCGGCGTCGACGTGAACAGCGCCGCGCCCGGCGGCGGCTACCAGGAACTCTCCGGCACGTCGATGTCCGCTCCGCACATCAGCGGCGCGTACGCCCTGATGCTCTCCGCGGCCGGCGACATCGACAAGTCCACCGCTACGGAGGCGCTCACGGAGACTGCCTGGGCGCCGACAGAGGATCCCGACCCGACCCGGTACGGTGACGGGATCATCGACATCAAGGAGACGACCGACATGGTCGCCCTTGAACAGGAGATCACGGGCACCGTCACCGATGCCGACGGAAACGCCCTCGCAGACGCGACGGTCTCCAGCGATCAGGGCTTCCAGACCACGACGAACGCGGACGGCGAGTACACGCTGCTCGCCGAGACCGGCAACGTCACCGTGACGGCCGACGCGTTCGGCGCGGAGGGTTCGAACCAGACGGTCGAGGTCGGTGACAACGAGACCGTCACAGCGGACTTCAGCCTCGACCCGGCTCTCGACGTCGAGCTCGAATCCGGGCAGGCGAGCGCCATCGAGGGCGGCGACAACGTCAGCGCGACCGTCAACGTCGCGAACCTCGAAACGTACACCGCGGAACTCGGCGACGGTTACAGCGCCGAGAACGCCACGCTGTACGTTGCCGGTACCGAGGAGGAGTTCGGAGAGCCCGTCGATCTCGGCGACTACAGCGGCACCGCGACCGTGACCGTCGAGACGACGGCCGACACCAGTGGCGAGGTCTCTATCGACCACACCTTCGAGGGGCTCGGTGATTCCGTCGATGTGACCACCGGCCCGACCGAGGTCTTCGAAGAGTTCACGCAGGTCGGCGTGGTCGACGATAACAGCGAGTGGGGCGAGGACGTCGCCGCCATCGTCGACGAGGAGACGCCCGACAGCTACTCGGTGGACATCATCGACTCCGACACCGCCATCGAGTCAACGGACACGTACGACGCGTACGTCGTCCAGTACCTCGACGAGGACAACGCCGAGTCGTTCGCTGACGCCACGGCGAGCTACGACGTCGGGACCGTCTACCTCGACCAGTGGGGGAGCGACTCCAACGGCATCGAGGCCCGTTCGGACGCGCTCGGCGACCCCGCCGAGACCGACGACGGGTTCAGCGGCGAGAACCCGACGTTCGTGAACGTCGCCGACCACCCGATCTTCGACGGCGTCGGTGACGAGCCGATCTCGCTCCACGAGGCCACGTTCGCCGACAAGTCGTGGTTCTCGGACACCGACGCGCAGGTCCTGGCCGACGTCTCCAACGGCGAGGTTCAGGGCAGCGGCGTCGCGGTCAGTGAGGACCGCTGGGACATCTTGGCGGCCTCCATGGGATACAGCACCTTCACCGAAGGCGAGTACACCGAGGACGCGAACACCATCCTCGGGAATATGGTCGGGGTCGCGGCCAGCCCGCCCGAGCCCGCCGGCACGGTCGAAGTGACCGAGACGACGGTCTCGCCCGGCAGCAACGCCGAGGTCACGCTCCAGACGGACGTCAGCAACGTCTCCGGCTACGAGACGACGATCGAGTTCGACCCGGAGAAGCTCCAAGTCGAGGACGTCTCCGGCGAGGACATGGCTGACCCCGTGATGGAAGTTGACAACGAGAACGGCGTGCTGTTCCTCACGCAGGCACAGGCGCAGGGCGCCGACGCGCCCGAAATGGCCTCCATCGAGTTCGAGGTCGTCGACATGGGTAACGGCGAAGAGGCAGACGTCTCGCTGATGGGCGAGGAGTCCGCCGTCTACGATCCCACTGGGAGCGCCTACCTCACTAACTGGGACAACGGCCACGTCACAGTCCTCGACGGACAGCTCGGCGACGTGAACGCCGACGGCGAGATCACCGCCGGTGACGCGGTCATCGTCCAGCGCCACATCGCCGGTCTGCCGACCGAGGTCCCGGACGACCAGATCGAGATGCTCGGTGACGTCAACCAGGACGGCCAGATCACGTCCGCTGACGTGACCTACATCCTACAGATCGTCGCCGGTATCGAGGAACCGCCGGAGATGAACGCCGCGGACGCCCAGTCCTCGGTCACCGCTCCGAGCGTCGAATCGGCCGCCACGCCGAGCGCACCCGCGCTCTGACCGGCCGAACCGCCTGTCAACCACCTAGCCGCCATAATTTTTCGTACCGCAGAACGTGCGAAATGATTAACACGGATCCTTACACACAGATAACGTATGTTCGATGACACCAAACACGCCGCCGCGCTCGCACTCGTACTCGCGCTGGCGTTGGCGCCCGTCACCGCGCCCGTAGCGGCCGTCGCCACCGCCGACGGGACCCCAGTGGCGACCGACGGGGCCGATTCGATCGCAAGCGACAATGCCCTCCTCTCCCAGCAGTACGCACAGCAGTCCGACGCCCCACAGCTCCGGCTCGGATCGACGACAGTCAACCCGAACGACACCGCCGTGGTTCGGGTGTCGACCGACGCCAGCAACATCGCTGGCTACCAGACCAACGTGACCTTCGACCCGTCCGTCGTCCAAGTCGAGGGCGTCGCCGGGAGCGACGACTTCGACGACCCCGTCGTGAACGTGAACAACGACGAGGGGTGGGTCGTCTTCACGCAGTCCGGGAGCGAGGGCGTCGACGAACCGGTACTGGCTCAGCTCCGAGTCACCGCCGTCGGCGACGACGGCGACTCGACGGAGCTGTCCTTCGTGGGCGAGGACACGGCCGTCAACGATGCCGACCGCGCCAGTGTCGACGTGGCGCTTGTCGGCGGAGGAGTAGACGTCGCGGCCGGTGACGTCGTCGCCAACAACAACGGCCAACAGGGCGCGAATGACAGCAGCGGGACCAGCGGCAACGGCGGCAACAGTGGCGAACTGCTCGGCGACGTGAATCTCGTCGTAATCGCTGGCGGTGCCGTGGCGCTCAGCGGCGCCATCGCCGGGGGCGTCTTCCTCGGCAAGCGCCTCTGAACCCGACCGGTCGGGAACGCTGACCACGGCGCGCTGGGTCTCTTTTTTGATGTCGATCCGTCGCGGTCCGACAGAAGGCGGGCTGCGTCCCCACCTCGTGACAGCCCTCGAACGCGACCGCGAACCGCGGGTCCCGGGCCGCCGATCCGAGTTCGATATCGACGATCTACGGGTGAAACACCGAGATGAGCCGAACACGCACCCGGCTGAACTTCCGTTCCGTCGTTTCTATAACGAATTGCCACAGATCCGACGCCGAGCAGAAGACATATAACAGTCTTGGCGTACTCGCCGGGCATGAACTGTGAGAGATGCGGCGTGGACGCCTCGCTCGCACACCGGGACGTCGACGGCTTCGCGTACTACCTGTGTGAGGCCTGTATCAGCGGGTGGGGCGCGGTTCGCTCCCCGTCGCTTGACGCCGCCGAGGGGAATCGGTCGCCCGCGCGGTAGGGAAGCGCCGGGCGCCGTCGCGCGCTACCATCGCGGCGGCCAAGGCGATATCCGGAGCGATCACTCCCGTGCCGCAGCGACGGCCTCGACCACCGCGCGCGCGTTCGATCGGATCGCGTCGAAGTCGTCGGCGGCGATCGCCTCGTCGTCGACGATCGAACTGCCGACGCCGACCGCGACCGCGCCCGCCCGGACGTACTCGCCCGCGTTGTCCGCGCTGACGCCGCCGGTCGGAACGAGCGGGACCTGCGGGAGCGGGCCGCCGATCGCCGCGACGTGGGCCGGACCGCCGGTCTTCGCGGGGAACACCTTCACCGCGTCGGCGCCGGCCTCGTAGGCCTCGATCGCCTCGGTCGGCGTGTACGCGCCGACGGCGATCGGGGTCCCGTAGCGGTTCGCCGTCCGGATCACGCTGCGGTTCACGGTCGGGGTCACGAGGAACTCGGCGCCGGCGAGCTCTACCGCGCGCGCGGTCTCCGCGTCGAGGACGGTCCCGGCGCCGACCAACGCGTCGTCGACGCGGTCGGCTATCGCCTCGATGGAGGACATCGCGTTCGGCGTGTCCGCCGTCACCTCCAGCGCCGTCACGCCGGCGTCGACGACCGCGTCCGCGACCGCCACGGCGTCGTCTCGCGCCACGCCGCGGAGGATCGCGATCACACCGCCGTCCGTGATCCGGTCGGGTCGGTCGGTTCGCATGCGTGGTACCTGCCCGCCGGGGGTATTAAATCGGACCGTGTCGGGGACGGCCGCGGCGCGGCCGCACCCACCCGCTATTTAACAGACGGACGGGCAACTACGACCGTGGCGACGGGCCGGTCCGGGTGGGACGCCAGCGGCGACGGACGGCGCGCAACCTGCCGCGACCGACGGAGCGCGGGTCCCGCGACCTCGGACCGGTTCGGAGTTACCCCAACTCACCATGCACATCACCGACTACGAGCTGTTCGAAGTGCCGCCCCGCTGGCTATTCTTGAAGCTCACGACGAGCAACGGAAGGGTCGGCTGGGGAGAACCGATCGTGGAGGGGCGCTCTCACACGGTCGTCGCGGCCGTCGAGGAGTTACTCGAGAATTATCTGCTCGGCGAGGACCCGACGCGGATCGAGGACCACTGGCAGGCGATGTACCGTGGCGGGTTCTACCGCGGCGGTCCCGTGCTGATGAGCGCCATCGCCGGGATCGACCAGGCGCTGTGGGACCTCAAGGGAAAGCAGTTTGGCGCACCGGTCCACGAGCTGCTCGGCGGCCGCGCGCGCGACCGGATCCGCGTCTACCAGTGGATCGGCGGGGACCGGCCAGCGGACGTCGGCGAGGCCGCCCGCGAGAAGGTCGACGCCGGCTTCTCGGCGCTGAAGATGAACGCTACCGCTGAGCTGCGACCGATCGACAACCCGTCGACGGTGTCCGATGCGGCCGACCGGATCGCGGCCGTGCGGGAGGCGGTCGGCGACGAGGTCGATATCGGGGTCGACTTCCACGGCCGCGTGTCGAAGCCGATGGTCCGGCGGCTCGCGGCTGCGCTGGAGCCGTACGATCCGATGTTCATCGAGGAGCCGGTGCTGCCGGAACACAACGACGCGCTTTCGGCCATCCGCGAGTCGACGACGATCCCGATCGCGACCGGCGAGCGGATGTACTCCCGGTGGGACTTCAAGGAGGTGTTCGAGACCGACGCCGTCGACCTTATCCAGCCGGACGTCTCGCACGCCGGCGGGATCACCGAGCTGAAGAAGATCGCGTCGATGGCCGAGGCGTACGACGTGTCGGTCGCGCCGCACTGCCCGCTCGGGCCGATCGCGCTCGCCTCCTGTGTCCAGGTCGACGCCTGTACGCCGAACGCGCTCATCCAGGAGCAGTCGCTCGACATCCATTACAACGAGACGAGCGACGTGTTGGACTACCTCGCCGACCCGTCGGTGTTCGAGTACCGCGACGGCTTCGTCGACGTCCCCGACGGCGACGGGCTGGGGATCGAGATCGACGAGGCGTACGTCCGCGAACAGGCTGAGACGGACGTCGACTGGCACAACCCCGTCTGGCGCCACGACGACGGCTCCGTCGCGGAGTGGTGATCCGGATGGGTCCCGGAGCGCGACGACCGGGAGGTGACCGGTGACCCGTCGACGGGAGTCGCCGACCGGGGGCGCGGTCCCCGGGCGGTTCGCGGGCGAGACCGTCATCGTCACGGGGTCGACCCGCGGGATCGGTGCCGGGATCGCGGAGCGGTTCGCCGCCGAGGGGGCGAACGTCGTGGTCAGCGGGCGCTCCGAGGCGGCCGGCGAGGCCGTCGCCGACCGGATCGCAGAGCGGGGCGGCACGGAGGCGGGCAACGGCTCCGCGACCTGCGACGCGACGTTCGTCCGCGCCGACATGCGCGACCCGGACGACGTGGCCACGCTGGCGGAGGCGGCGACCGAGCGCTACGGCTCGGTCGACGTGCTCGTGAACAACGCCGGCGTCCAGACGGAGACGGCCGCCGACGAGGCGACGCTCGAAGACTGGGCGTTCGTCGTCGAGACGGACTTCCGGGCGTACTGGCTCGCCGCGCGCGCCGCACTCGAACAGATGGACCGCGGGGCGATCGTGAACGTCTCGTCGAACCACGCGTACGCGACGATGCCGGCGCACTTCCCGTACAACGCCGTGAAGGCGGGTATCAACGGCATGACGCGGTCGCTCGCAGTGGACTTCGGGCCCCGCGTCCGGGTGAACACGGTCGTCCCCGGCTGGGTCGAGATCGAGCGGACCCGCGAGGAGCTGCCGGAGGGACGGCTGGAGGAGGTCGAATCCATCCACCCGACCGGGCGGATCGGCACGCCGGCCGACGTCGCCGGCGCCGTCTCCTTCCTCGCGAGCGAGGACGCCGCGTTCGTCACGGGCGCCGCGCTGCTCGTCGACGGCGGCCGCGGCGCGGTGATGCAAGACGACGTGCTCCCGGACTACCGGGCGCGAAAGGACGGGGAGTAGGCGGACGCCGCGGCGCGGAGAGGCGCGGCTTAAGCGGGGAGCGCCGCGCCCCCGCCTGCGACGGTCGGCGGCGATCACCCCTTCTTATAGTCGGCCGAGCGTAGCACCGGATATGAATTCGTTCGAGACCTGCGGCGCGGGGTGGCGCCGATGACCGACCTCGTCACGTTCGGCGAGACGATGCTCCGGCTGTCGCCGCCGCGCGGCGAGCGGCTGGAGACGACCCGCGACCTGACCGTCCAGGCGGGCGGCGCGGAGAGCAACGTCGCGGTCGGGGCCGCGCGGCTCGGCGCCGACGCCCGCTGGCTCTCGAAGCTTCCCGACTCCCCGCTCGGTCGGCGGATCGTGACCGAACTGCGGAGCCACGGCGTCCACACCGGCGTCGCGTGGGCGGACCCGGACGAGAGCCGCGTGGGGACCTACTACCTCGAACACGGCGGCGAGCCGCGGGGGACGAACGTGATCTACGACCGCGCCGACGCGGCGATCACGACCGTCGAGCCGGAGGAGCTGCCGACGGACGCGGTCGCGGAGGCGGAGTGGTTCCACACGACGGGGATCACGCCAGCCCTCTCGGAGACGACCGCGGCGACGACGACCGCGCTGTTGCGAACCGCCGGCGAGGCCGGGACCACGCGCTCGTTCGACCTGAACTACCGGGCGAAGCTCTGGGAGCCGGCGGCGGCGCGGGCGGCCTACGAGGACCTGTTCGAGCACGTCGACACCCTGATCGTCCCGCGGCGGGACGCCCGCGAAGTGCTCGACCGCGAGGGCGGCGCCGTCGAGATCGCGCACGGCCTCGCCACGGAGTTCGCGTTCGACACGGTGGTCGTCACTCGCGGGCTCGAGGGAGCGGTCGCGCTCCACGACGGCTCGGTGTACGAGCAGGACGTGTACGAGGCGGAGACGTTCGACGCGATCGGCACCGGCGACGCGTTCGTCGCCGGCTTCGTCGCAGAGCGCCTGCGCGGCGGCGACCTCCCCGCGGCGCTCCGGTGGGGGTCGGCGACGGCGGCGCTGAAACGCACCACCGACGGCGACCTCGCAGTGACGACCCCGGCGGAGGTCCGCGACGTTATCGAGGGCGAGGGCGGGATCGATCGGTAGCCGCGTCGACGCCGAACGGCCGCGATCCGACGCTCGCGTTCAGAGGTCGACGGGGCCGCCGTCGGCGGTGCTCTCGGCGAGCGCGTCGATGACCGCCATGTTCGCGACCGCCTCTTCCCCGTCGGTTAATGGCGCGGTCCCGTCTGCGACGCGCTCGGCGAAGTGCTCGACCTGGAGCCGGTACTGGTCGACCGCGGGGAACGTCTCGACGCCGTGCCGCCCGTCGATCTCGTACTCCAGCTCGACGGGCTCGTCGGTCGGGGCGTCGAACGCGCGCTCGACCTCGACCCAGCCGTCGGTCGCGTCGATGCGGTAGCGCTGGAGCAACTGGGTGTCGAAGCCGGACGCGACCCGCGCCGAGCGGCCGTCGTCGTACGCTAACACGCCCGCAAGCTCCGCGTCGACCCCGGCGTCCCGGCTGTCGCTGGCGTGGGCGTAGGCGCGGTCGGGTTCTCCCAGCACCGTTCGGGCGAGCGAGACGGGGTAGCAGCCGACGTCCATCAGCGACCCGCCCGCGAGGTCGGGGTCGAGCCGGACGTCGTTCGGGCGGTCGTACAGCGGGAAGCGGAAAGTGGCCGTCACCGTGCGGACGTCGTCGAGTTCGTTCGCCGCGAGCGCGACGGCGCGCTCGGTGCGCGGGTGGTACCGGTACATGAACGCCTCCATCAGCGTGACGCCCCGTTCGTCGCAGTGGTCGACCACCGCCCGCGCCTCGTCGGCGTCGGCGGCCAGCGGCTTCTCGCAGAGGACGTCCAGGCCGGCGTCCGCGGCACGTTTCGTCCACTCGGCGTGGCTGCCGTTGGGGAGGGGGACGTACACCGCGTCGAGCGCGTCGTCGTCGAAGAGCGCCTCGTAGGAGCCGTAGCTTCGGGGGATCGCGTTCTCGGCCGCGAACCGCTCCGCGCGGTCGGCGTCGCGGGACGCCACCGCGCCGACCGCGTGGTCGCTCGCGGCGATCGCCGGGATCACCGCTTTGCGAGCGATTCCGGCAGTGCCGAGGACGCCGAATTCGAGGCTCGTCGATCCGGACTGTGAGGCGGGCATGGGCGGAGCGACGCGTCCCCCGGGCAAGTCGGTTGGGGTCGACGGGCTCGACTGCGGCCGTGACCGCGGCCGCCGACGCTCCCTGCGATGAGTCTCCGAACACCGCCGAACGGATAACGGAGAGCCGCAACCTCCGAAAGGCCGGTCTGCGAGCGCCTTGAAACGGGCGGGGGCGATCGGCCTCCCCGGGGAGCCCCGGACGCGTCGCTGGGGAATCCACCCGGAGCGCACGTACCCGCAAATGTCGGTATCGGCGGTGTTCGCGGTTCGCGGCAGCGGCGACCGACGACACGGGTTTATTTCCTGAGCGTCTATCGCGAGCAATCGCACAACGGTCCCTGCTCGTTCGGGCGCTGTGGTTCGTCCTCGTCGGCTGGTGGGCGACGCCGATCGTCGTCAACGTCGCGTGGCTGCTCAACGTCACGGTCGTGCTCCTCCCGATCGGTATCAAGCTGATCAACCTCGTGCCGACGGTGCTCACGCTCGCGGAGCCGCGGTCGCTCTCCGACCCCGATTCGGCTCGGGGACAGCGGTCGCTCGTCGTCCGTGCGGTCTACTTCGTCCTCGTCGGGTGGTGGCTGAGCCTGCTGTGGGCGAACGTTGCGTCGGCGCTCGCGATGACCGTCGTGGGGCTACCAGTCGCGGTCTGGATGCTCAACCGGCTCCCGTACGTCACGTCGCTGTACCGGTTCCATGGGTAGTCCCGCCGGGCACGCGGGGCGGACGGTTCGAACTCAGTTGATTTCGAGAATTTCGACGTCGAATGTCAGCGTCTCCCCGGCGAGCGGCGGGTTGAACTCCGCCCGAACGGTGTCGTCGTCGACGTGGACGACCTCGCCCTGGCTGCCGTCTTGGGCCTCGAGGTACGCGCCCTCCTCAGGCAGTTGGCCGCCGAGCAGCTCCCGAAGTTCGTCGGTCTCGAACTCCTCGACGTTCTCGTCGCTGGGCTGCCCGTAGGCCTCCTCCGGCGGAATCGTCAGCGTGTCCGTCTCGCCGGTTTCCAACCCGATGAGTCCCTCCTCCATTCCCTCTATGACCTGTCCGGCACCCACGTCGATCGTTAGCGGCGTGTACTCGCGGTCGGGCTGGGCCTCGGCGAGACCCGCCTCCTCGGCGACCGATTCCTAGGATGTGTCGAAGACGGTGCCGTCGTCGAGTCGGCCGGTGTACTCGAGCGTCACGGAGTCGCCAGTAGTTATCGACATACAGACACGAGGAGTGCCACACGGAAAGCCTGTGTCATCTGCGGACATCGGCCGCGCCGTGAGAACCGACGGCCGACGGCGTCAGCCGGACGCCGGGAGCTCCTCGACCACCGCGACGTCGTGTCCGGCGGCGTAGCCGTTCAGCTTGGCGGCGATGGGTGACTCCCTCAACGCCTCGTCGTCGTATCCCGCCGCGTCGAACGCGTCCATAAGCGAGGAGGCGGACCGCAGCTTGTACTTCTGGTGGTAGTCTTCGGCCGGATAGAACCGCGAGAGCTGCTCGATGCGTGTGCCGATCCCGTCGGCAGTGAGCCCTCGTGACGAGAGGAACTCGTCGAGGGTCGCCTGCTGGGCCGCCGTCGCCGTGAGGACGACGTTTTGGTACTGCGTGTTTCCGGTCTGGTGGTTGGGGTTGTGGGATTCGAAGACCCGTGTCAGCAGGTCTCGGTACGTGATTGTGTCGGGATCGAACTCGATCTGAACCACTTCGGTGTGGTCGCTCAACGAGTGGTACGTCGGGTCGCGCGAGGTCCCGCCGGCGTAGCCCACGCGAGTGCGGACCACGCCGTCGACGGCGCCGAACCGGGCGTCCGGGCCCCAGAAGCACCCGAGTCCGAACGTCGCCGTCTCGGTCTCGTCGCTGTCTATCGCACGGCGATCGTACTCTCGGATGTGTGTTGCTGTGAGGTCCATGGGTGCTAGCTGCCTGTAGAGTCGTCGCAGGGCGGTTCGCGGATCGGGCCGCATCTACTCGCAGTCGGGCTCGCAGACGTATATGTTGCGTGTTGCCGTGTGTCGCTGCTAGGCGGAGCGGAGTAGCGTCTTTGGGCCGTTGAGTTCGGCTCCCGTCGGTTTCGGAGATGCTCGCGGCGCATCGGCCGCGATCACCGGAGAAATCGAGGGGCGGTGAGCGGTCTCCTCGTCGGGAGTGTCCCCGTTTCGTCGACGGCGACGATTCAAGTTGGTTCCCGTTACTCAACCCACACGGTCTTGCGGTTGACGAACTCCTTGATCCCCGCCTCGGAGAGTTCCCGTCCGTAGCCGGAGTCCCCGACGCCGCCGAACGGAACTCGCGGGTCGGACTTCACCAGCTGGTTCACGTACACGCAGCCCGCGTCGATGCGGCTCGCGACGCGCTCCCCGCGGTCGCGGTCCTCGGTCCAGACGCTCGCGCCGAGCCCGAACTCCGTGTCGTTCGCCTTGGCGATCGCCGCCGCCTCGTCGTCGACTTCGTACACCGTTGCCACCGGTCCGAACGTCTCCTCGGTGTCGGCGGGGCACCCCTCGGGGACGTCGGTCAGGACGGTCGGCGGGTAGAACGTCCCCTCGCGGTCGAGCGGCTCGCCGCCGGTCACGAGCGTCGCGCCCGCGTCGACGCTCGCGGCGACCTGCTCGTGGAGCGTCTCCATGAGGTCCGCTCGCGCTTGCGGCCCGACGTCTGTCGCCTCGTCGGTCGGGTCGCCGACGACGAGCGCGTCGACCTCGTCGACCAGCGCGTCGAGGAACTCGTCGTAGGCGTCGGTGTGGACGACGAAGCGCTTCGCGGCGATACACGACTGCCCGCCGTTCAGGTTCCGCGCCCACGCGCCCGTCTCGGCCGCGGAAGAGACGTCGGCGTCGTCGAGGACGACGAACGGGTCGCTCCCGCCGAGTTCGAGGACGGTCTTCTTGAGCTGATCGCCGGCGCTCGCCGCGACCGCGCGCCCGGCCGGGCCGCTCCCGGTGAGCGTCGCGGCCTGGACCCGGTCGTCCGTGAGGAGGCCGTCGACGAGGTCCGACGGGATCAGGAGCGACTGGAAGACGTCCTCGGGGTAGCCGGCATCGCGGAACACCTCCTCGATGGCGAGCGCGCAGCCGGGCACGTTCGACGCGTGCTTGAGGATCCCGACGTTCCCGGCGGTGAGGTACGGCGCGGCGAAGCGGAACACCTGCCAGAACGGGAAGTTCCACGGCATCACTGCCAGGACCGGCCCGAGCGGCTCGTGTTCGGTCCTGACCGTCGAGCCCGGCGGACTCGGGTGGTGGTCCGCCTCGAGGTACGCGCTCGCGTGCTCCGCGTAGTGGTCACAGACCCACGCGCATTTCTCGATCTCGCCGACCGCCTGCGAGATCGGTTTCCCCATCTCCGCCGTCATCGTCTCAGCGTACTCCAGCTTGTTCGCTCTGAGCACGTCTGCCGCGTCCGCGAGGAGCCGCTCGCGGTCCCGGACCGGGCGGGTCTTCCAGTCCTCGAACGCCCGCACCGACCGGGCTACCGCCGCCTCGACGTCGGCCGCGTCGTGTTCATCGTACGTCTCGATACGCGCTCCGGTCGCCGGATTCACAACGTCCATGTGAGACACGAGAACGGTACACAGGTATATTAACATTGGTCACACCGGGGGCTCCGCGAGCGACGGATTCCGCGATCGTTGCGAGCGGTTCAGATCCATTTTGAGGCGGCTTTCGGGGACGTGATGCGGGAAAGACAGTGAGCGTGTGTCACGGACCTACACATTTATGTAGTGAGCGACACTCACGGACGATTGTTAACAATGGAAACCAAAGGTGGGAATTCCGGAAACAAGCATAACCGGGACAACGATACGGAGACGAGTTCGGTAAGCCAGTCACCCGTCCGCCGGCGACGGTTCCTACAGGCCGCCGGCGCGGGGACGGCGGTCGCGCTCGCCGGCTGTTCGGGCGGGGGCGGCGACAGCGGTCCCGTAACGCTCGGCGCCGCGTACATCCTCTCCGGGTTCGCCTCGCTGTACGGCGAGGAGGCCGAGCGCGGGATCGATCTCGCGGAGTCAGAAATCAACGACAACGGCGGTATCGACGGCCGAGACGTCGAGGTGATCGTCCGCGACACCGAAGCGAGCGGCGACACGGCGATCCAGCAGATCCGCAGCCTCGTCCAAGAAGACGACGTCGACGGGCTGTTCGGGCTCGACTCCAGCGGCGTCGCGCAGGCCGTCGCGCCGCAGGTCTCGCAGCTCCAGATGCCGTTCATGATCACGCACGCGGCGACCCCGTTCGTCACCTCGCCGCAGGGTGAGCACGAGGACTCCGTCGGGAACGAGTACGTGTTCCGCGACTCCAACAGCCTCGCGCAGGACATCTACGGGGCCGCGCGGGTCGCCGAGGAGCTCGACGCCACCGAGTGGGCCACCATCGGCCCGGACTATGCGTTCGGGTACGAGACCTGGGACTACTTCCAGGCGTACTGCGACGGGCTCGGCGTCGACGCCGAGTTCATGGCCGAACAGTTCCCGGCGCTGGAGACGAGCGACTACACGCCGTTCATCAGCTCCATCCTCGACGCCGACCCCGACGCGGTGCTCACTCCGCTGTGGGGCGCCGACCTCACGACGTTCATCGGGCAAGCCGAAGACGCGGGCTGGTTCGATCAGATCGACCACACGCTGTTCAGCGTCGGGATGGGGACGGACTACCCGAGCGACGGAAGTCCGCTCCCGGAGGGGGAGTACGCCTCTACCCGGTACGACCCGTTCGTCCCCGACACCGAGACGAACAACTCGTTCCGCGAGGCGTACTACGAGGAGTACGAATCGCTCCCGACGTACAACGCAGAGGGGGCGTATCGGGCGCTCTACCTGTACAAGGAGGCGATCGAGTCGGCCGGCAGTACAGACCCCGGAGCGCTCGTCGACGAGTTTACCGGCATGGAGCATTCGGGCCCCGTCGGCGACTACCAGTTCAGCGAAACGAACCAAGGGACGGTCGCGTCCATCTGGGGCACCGTGACGTACGACGAAGAGTGGGAGAGCAACGTGCTCGATCCCGTGAACCGATACGAGGCGGGTCCCGACGTGCTGTCCGAGGCGCTCGGCAACTCCGACCTCCCGGCGGGTATCTAAGCCCGTCGCCGTCTTCATGAGTTTCACATCACTCGTTCCACTGATCGGTATCTCCGACGTCGTCATCGGGTTGAGCCTCGGGAGTCGGCTCTTCCTGATCGCCGTCGGGCTGAGTCTCATATTCGGGGTACTTGGCGTGCTCAACTTCGCCCACGGCGGGTTCTACATGCTTGGTGCGTACGTCACGCTCGCCGTCGTCTCGAACGTCGTCGACAACTTCTGGATCGCCGTCGTGGTCGGGGCGCTCGCCGTCGGCGTCGTCGGCGCCGCGATCGAGTTCTCGGCGATCCGCCGGCTGTACGACCGAGTCGACTCGGACCTCGACCAGCTCATCGTCACGTTCGGGTTCGTGCTCGTGATCCACGAGGCGGTCCGGTTCATCTGGGGGTCGGGGTCGTACTCGATCGACCCGCCGGACGTGTTCAACTTCTCCGTCGCACTCGGCGGGAGCACGTTCAACGCGTACCGGCTGGTTGTCATCGCCCTGGCCGTTGGGGTGCTCGTCGCGCTGTGGCTGTTCATCACGCGGACGTACTTCGGCTCGCTGGTCCGGGGGACCTCCTCGGACCGCGAGATGGCGGCCATGCTCGGCGTCGACGTGCCGCAACTCTACACCGGGGTCTTCTTCCTCGGTAGCGTGCTGGCGGGACTGGGCGGTGCGCTCTCAGCGCCGCTACAGTCGACGAGCCCGGCACTCGGCGATCAGGTGATCATCGACGCGTTCATCGTCGTGGTCATCGGCGGCCTCGGCTCGATGAGCGGTGCCTTCGTCGGCGCGATGCTCATCGGCATGATGCAGAGTCTCGGGCCGCAGTTCATCAGCGCCGGCAGCATCGCGATTCCCTTCCTCGCGATGGTAATCGTGTTGCTGCTGCGTCCAGAGGGCCTGTTCGGGGGGATCGGCGAATGAGCACGACTGATACCGGGAGCCGGGTTAGTCAGTTCGGCTCGGCCGTCGCCGAAGGCTGGACCCGCGAACGGTTCGGTCTCCTCGGCGCCGTCGCGCTGGTCCTGATGGCCTTCGCGCCGACGTTCCAAGTGTACCTGTTCACCGACTTCCTCGTTGTTGCGCTGTTCGCGCTCGGGTTCAACCTGCTGTACGGGTACACGGGCCTGCTCTCGTTCGGTCACGGGCTGTTCTACGCGGGGGGTGCGTACGGTATCGCGATCGTGTTGCGGGACCTCGGACCGGTGATCGCCGACGTCGTCGGTGCCGGGATCTCGCCGCTCGTCACGTTCGTCCTCGGCGGCGTGGTCGGCCTCGTACTCGTCGTCGCCGTCGCCGTGCCTGTCGGGTGGCTCAGCGTCCGGATGGAGGAGATCTACTTCGCACTGATCACGCTCGCGTTCGGGATGTTGGGCTACTCGCTCATCATCCAGGACCCGGCGGGGCTGACGAACGGAACTGACGGGGTAATCGTCCTGCTCGGGACAGTCGAATTCGGCGGCGCGAGCCTCCGGATCAGTGGTCGGCGGGTCTACTACGTGATTTCCGCTGTCACCGTCGTCACGGCGGCGTACGGAGTGTGGCGCGTCGTCAACTCCCCGTTCGGGGCCGTCTGCAAAGCGATCCGCGAGAGTCCCGACCGCGCGGCTGCGCTCGGGATCGACGTTAGCCACCACCGGTGGATGACGTTCATTATTTCGACGGCTGTCGTCGGGGTCGCCGGCGTGTTACGCGCGGGGCTCGCGAGCGTCGCGTCCCCGGAGCTCACCCACTGGTCGACGAGTGCGATCGCGGTCATCGCGACCGTGATCGGCGGCGCGACCTATTTCTACGGCCCGATCGTGGGCGCGTTCATCTTCTTGTACGTCCGGTGGGCGATCAGTCGCTTCCCGACGCTGGAGGCGTACTGGGAGCTGTTTTTCGGCGCACTGCTCATCGCTGTCGTGCTGTTCTTCAAGCAGGGCGCCGTCGGCGGTCTCCTACTGCTTCGCGACCGACTACTCGGGGACGGAGACGCAGACGGCACGGATGGGGGAGATGGCGGCAGCCGAGGCGACGAGCGGACGACGGCTGCGCCGGACGACGAGGCGGAGCCGAGCGGCGACGACGCGCGGACCGAGAGAGGTGATACCTCGTGACGACTGTCCTCAAGACCGAAGACCTCCGTAAACAGTTCGGCGAACTGACCGCCGTCGACGACGTCTCCATCGAGATCGACGACGACAAGATCACCAGCATAATCGGCCCGAACGGGGCCGGAAAAACCACGTTCTACAACCTGCTGACGGGCGTCCTCCAGCCGACTTCGGGGTCGATCTGGCTCCGGAGCGGAGACGGGGGCGACCTCGCGGACGTCACCGACGCCGAGCCACACGAGGTGGCGCAGGCGGGGCTGTCGCGCTCGTATCAGATCACGAATATCTTCGAGGGGCTCACCGTGCGCGAGAACGTGCGGGTCGCCCGAATCAGCCACGAGGGGAACCGGCTCGACTTCCGCTCACGGGCCACCGGCGACGAGTCGGTCGAGGCCGACGTCGAAGAGCTGTTGGAACTCACGGGGCTCACTGAGATCGCAGACACGCCCTGCGACACGCTGAGCCACGGCGAGAAACGGACCGTCGAAATCGCCCTCGCACTCGCCATCGAGCCGAACGTGTTCCTGATGGACGAGCCCACGGCGGGGATGAACCCGACGGAGGTCACGGAGATCGTCTCGCTGATCCGGGAACTCGACGCGGACCTCGACGCCACATTCATTGTGACCGAGCATAACATGGACGTCGTCACAGACATCTCAGACCGGATCGTCGTGCTCGCCGAGGGATCGATCCTCGCGGACGGGACGCCGGAGGACGTGTTGACGGACGAACGGGTGACCGAGGCGTACCTGGGGAGTGATAGCGTATGACGATACTCACGGTCGACGACATCGACACGTACTACGGGAACAGCCACGTGCTCCACGGAGTCTCACTGGAGATCGACGAGGGAGAGGTGGTGTCGCTGCTCGGGCGCAACGGCGCCGGGAAGACGACGACGATGCGCTCGATCGTCGGCGCGTCGCCGCCGCGCTCGGGGTCGATCACGTACCGCGGCGAAGAGATCACGGGGTTGTCCTCCGACGAGATCAACGGGCTCGGGATCTCGCTCGTCCCGGAGGACCGCCGGGTGTTCCCCACCCTGACCGTCCAAGAGAACCTCCGGCTGGCGCACAACCTGGCAAACGACCCGCGGCCGGTCAAGGAGATGTACGAGCTGTTCCCGGCGCTCGCCGACCTCCGCGGCAGCGACGGGCGGAACCTCAGCGGCGGCGAACAGCAGATGGTGTCGGTCGCCCGCGCGCTGGTACAGTCGCCAGACGTGCTACTGTTAGACGAGCCGACCGAGGGGCTCGCGCCGGTGATCGTCGACGACCTCAAGGAGATCGTCCAGACGGTCGTCGACCAGAACGTCACCGTGTTGCTGACCGAACAGAACGTCGAGTTCGCGTTCGACCTCGCCGAGCGAGGGTACATCATGGACACCGGCGAGATCGTCTTCGACGGCACCGTCGAGGAGATCCGGGACCGCGAGGACCTCCTCAAGACGTACCTCTCCGTGGGGACCGCCGATGCCTGAGGAGCTCACCCTCCTCCCGTTCTTCTGGCGGGCGACGCGGCTCTTCCCGGAGACGGAGGTCGTCTCGCGCACTCACGACGGCGTCGACCGCTACACCTACGCCGACTTCGGCGACCGCGTCCGCCGGCTCGCGGCCGCGCTCGCCGACCTGGACGTCGAGCCCGGCGACCGCGTCGGGACGCTCGGGTGGAACACCCACCGCCACCTCGAGGCGTACTACGCGGTGCCCCTCTCCGGCGCGCAGCTCCACACGGTGAACCTCCTCTTACAGGACGACAACGTCGAGTACATCATCAACGACGCCGCAGACGACGTGCTGATCGTCGACCGCGACGCGGTGGCGATCCTCGACCGGCTGTGGGACCGGATCGACGGCGTCCGCGAGGTCGTCGTCATGGACGACGCGGTCCCGGAGACGGAGGCCGACCTGCCGCTGTCGTCGTTCGAGGAGCTGCTCGCGGACGCCGACCCGATGGACTCGTGGCCGTCGCTCTCGGAGGACGACCCGGCCGGGATGTGTTACACCTCCGGGACGACGGGGAAGCCGAAGGGCGTCGAGTACACCCACAAGATGCTGTACGCCCACGCGATGATGGTGATGACGCCCGCCGCGCTCGACATCGCCGAGGAGGACGTGGTGATGCCGGTCGTCCCCATGTTTCACGTGAACTCCTGGGAGTTCCCGTACGCCGTGACGATGGCGGGCGCAAAGCAGGTGTACCCGGGACCGTCCCCGGACCCCGCCGACCTCGTCGAGCTGATCGAAGAGGAGGGTGTGACGCTCACCGCGGGCGTCCCGACGGTGTGGATCGACGTGCTCGATCACTTGGACGAGCACGGCGGCGACCTCTCGTCGCTGGAGCGCATCGTCGTCGGCGGCAGCGCCGCGCCCCGCGAAGTGATGCGCCGGTACGAGGACGAACACGACGTGACGATCGAACACGCGTGGGGGATGACCGAGACGATGAGCATCGGCTCGGTCTCTCGGCCGACCTCCGGAACCGCCGACGGCGACCGCGAGGCGGAACTCGACAAGCGGGCGAAACAGGGGCTGCTCTCTCCCGGGCTGGAGATGCGGGTCGTCGGGGACGACGGCGAATCGGTTCCCTGGGACGGGGAGGCGTTCGGCGAGCTGCTCGTCCGAGGGCCAACGATCGTCGGGGAGTACTACAACCGACCGGAGGCCAACGAGTCGGACTTCCTCGCGGCCGAGGACGGCGGCGCTCGGTGGCTCCGCACCGGCGACATCGTCACCGTCGACGAGGACGGGTACGTCGAGGTCGTCGACCGCGCCAAGGACGTGATCAAGTCCGGCGGCGAGTGGATCTCCAGCATCGAGCTGGAGAACGCCCTGATGGCGCACGACGACGTCGCCGAGGCCGTCGTGATCGCGGCGCCGCACGAGCGCTGGCAGGAGCGGCCGCTGGCGTTCGTCGTGCCGAAGGCGGGCCGCGAGCTCGACGTGGACGCCGTCCGGGCGTTCCTCGAAGAGGAGTTCCCGCGCTGGTGGCTCCCGGACGACGTGCGGTTCCGCGAGGAGATCCCGAAGACCGCGACCGGGAAGTTCGACAAGAAGACGCTCCGGGAGACCGTCGAAGAGCCGGAGCTCCCCTACGCGCCGGGCAACGGGGGTGGCGAATGAGCGGCGACGACGCGACGCCGACCGAAGACGCGGCGCCGACCGACGGCGGGGCGGCGCCCGCAGACGCGCTTCCGGATCTCTCGGGGAAGGTCGCCGTCGTCACCGGGGGCGGGCGTGGGATCGGCCGCGCCATCACGCTCGGACTGGCCGCCGCGGGGGCGACGGTCGTCCCCTCGGCGCGGACGGCCGCGGAGGTCGAGGCCGTCGCCGAGGAGGCCCGCGATTTGGGCGTCGACGCGCGCGGGATCACCGCCGACGTGACCGACGACGACGACGTCGAGGCACTGGTTGAGGAGACCGTCGACGCGTTCGGGTCGCTCGACGTCCTCGTCAACAACGCCGGGTTCAACCCGGGAGACGCGCTCGGCGACCCGACCGAGGTCGATCCCGACGCGGTCGACGGCGTGCTCGACGTGAACCTGCGGGGCGCGTTCCGGACCCTCCGGGCCGCCGGCTCGCACCTGCGGGAGGCCGAGGGGAGCGTCGTCAACGTCGCCAGTGTGGCGGGGGAGGTCGGCCTGCCGAAACAGCACCCGTACGTCGCGTCGAAGCACGGGCTCGTCGGGCTGACGAAGAGCGCGGCGATGGATTGGGCGCCCGACGTGCGGGTGAACGCCGTCGCCCCCGGCTACGTCGCAACCGACCTCACGGAGACGCTCCAGGAGAACGAGCGGCTCCGGCAGTCGATCTTAGACCGGACGCCGCTCGACCGCTTCGCCGAGCCGACGGAGATTGCGGGCCCGGTCGTCTTCCTCGCGAGCGAGGCGGCGAGCTTCGTCACCGGCGAGACGCTCGCCGCGGACGGCGGGTGGACGGCGCGGTGAGTCGTCGGCGGTCGTAGTTCTCGGGGACCTTACAACCGCTCTGTCTCGCCCTCGACGTACGCGAGCGTCCGCGCCGCGAGCTCGGGGACCTGCGTCTCCATCTTCGGGTAAAGCGGGTCGTCGCTGTCGTCGTTCAGGTGCCGCGCGAGGAACATCTCGCCGAGCGCGGCCATCTTGTACGCCGCGAGCGCGCGGTAGAACCGCTCGTGGGCGAACACTCGGCCGGTCGCCGACTCGTACCGGTCGATCAGCTCGGCGCGCGTCAGGTACCCCTCGCGGGCGGTGAACGTCGACATCAGGTCGGGCATCGCGGGGTCCGGGTCGCCCTCGTCGTACCAGAACAACAGCAGCCAGCCGAGGTCGGCGAGGGGGTCGCCGAGCGTCGACAGTTCCCAGTCGAAGACCGCGACGACCTCCGGCGGCGTCCCGGGCCCGTACATCACGTTGTCGAGCTTGAAGTCGCCGTGGACGAGGGTCTTCGGGTGGTCGCGGGGGACGTTGTCGGCGAGCCACTCGCCGACGGCGACCAGGTCGGGCACCTCCCTGACGGCCTCCGTCGTTCCGAAGGCCCACTCAAGCTGGTCCGTCCAGCGCTCGACCTGCCGGGCCGTGTACCCCGCCGGGCGACCGAACTCGCCGAGCCCGACCGCCCCGTAGTCGACCGCGTGGATCGCCGCCAGCGTGTCGACGAGTTCGGTCCCGATCCGTTCGCGGGCAGCCGGGTCGGCGAACCGCTCCGGCTCGGCGTCGCGCAACACGTCGCCGTCGGCCCGCTCCATGACGTAGAAGTCGCTCCCGAGCACGGCGGCGTCGTCACAGGCGCGCAGCGTCAGGGGAACCGGGACGCCGGTGTCGCCGAGCGCGTCGACGACGCGGTGCTCGCGGAGCACGTCGTGGGCCGTGTCGGCCGTCTCGCCGGGCGGCGGCCGCCGGATCACCAGCTCGCGGTCGCCCCACGTGACGAACAGCGTCTCGTTGGAGTGCCCCTCGGCGTGCCGCTCCACCTCGAACGCGTCCGCCGGCCCGAACTCGGCCTCGAGGTACTCGCCGAGCGCGTCGGCGTCGACCAGCCTGTCGAGGTAGTCCGCGTCGGTCACGGCCGGTCTCCCCCCGTTCGACGCCGGCTGGAGGCGACGGCGGCCGACTGAACTGTGCCCGAACGGCTTTCATCGGTTGTCGCATATTCGACTAACATTGTAAATCTATTTTTCAGTACAAGGGGGATAAGTTTCGCGTAATATAGAATTTTGGGAGAATAGCCGGAACCACTATTTACATTGCTAAATAATAGTCGGTATGGAGTACGACGACATCGGACGCGGCCCGGAGGTCGCCGACGCCGTCAGGGAGTTCGTCGAGGAGACGGTGCTGCCGGTGGAACAGGAGTGGCTCGGCCGGGGGCCGATCCCGCCGGCGGAGATCGAGGCGCTGCGCGACGCCGCGCGCGACGAGGGTATCTACGCCCCGCAGGTCGACGAGGAGTACGGCGGGCTCGGACTCGGCTTCCGCGAGATGCTGCCCGTCTTCGAGGAGGCGGGGCGGAGCCTGCTCGGCCCGACGGCGCTCCGGTGTGCGGCGCCGGACGAGGGGAACATGCATACCCTCGAGATCGCGGCCACCGACGAGCAGAAGGAGCGCTGGCTCCGCCCACTCGCGGCCGGCGAGATCGACTCCGGGTTCGCGATGACCGAGCCGATGCAGGGCGGGGGGTCGGACCCGAAGATGCTGGGGACGACCGCGGAGAAAGACGGCGACGAGTGGGTCATCGACGGCCACAAGTGGTGGACGACCGGCGGGCTCGACGCCGACGTGTTCCTGACGTTCGCGCGGACCGACAAAGAGGCGCACCCGTACGCGGGCTGTTCGGTGATCCTCGTGCCCGCCGACGCCGACGGCGTCGAGGTCGTCCGGAACATCCCGCACCTCGGCGAGGGGCTGGTGGGGACGACCCACGCCGAGATCCGGTTCGACAACGTCCGGGTCCCGATCGAAAACACGCTCGGCGAGGAGAACGAGGGGTTCACGCTGGTCCAGCAGCGGCTCGGCCCGGCCCGGCTCACCCACTGTATGCGGTACGCCGGGATGGCCGACCGCGCGCTCGACATCGCGACCGCCTACCTCTCCGAGCGGGAGGGGTTCGGCGAGCCGCTCTCGGAGAAGCAGGGGCCGCGGTTCCGGATCGCCGACAGCCGAACCGAGCTCCACGCCGCCCGCACGATGGTGCGGCACGCCGCCGGGCGGATCGCCGACGGCCACGAGGCGCGCATCGAGGTGGCGATGGCGAAGACGTTCGCGGCGAACGTGACCCAGGAGGCGATCGACGACGCACTCCAGTTCTGCGGCGGGAACGGGATCGCCTACGACCTGCCGATCGCGCGCTTCCACGAGAACGTCCGGCAGTTCCGGATCGTCGACGGCGCCGACGAGGTCCACCGGCGGTCGATCGCCCGGGACGCTTTCGAGGACCCGCCGACGGAGGAGTTGGAGACGGTTACTCGGTTCGGCGAGTTCGACTAAGCCGCAGGTCGCGGACGGCGGTCACGCCTCGTCGCCGTCTTCCTGAAACACCTCGAACAGCTCGGGGTCGGTCCCGAACTTGAGGACGTTCGTCACGACGGAGTTGCGGAGGTTGGTGATGAGCTCGCCGTACTCCTTGTAGAAGTCGTGGATCCACTTCGACTCCTGCTCGCGGTCCTTGAACATCATGATGGTCTTCCACTGGTATTCGCCGTCCGAGAGGAAGTACATAAACGTGTGGCGGCTCGACCGGATGTGTTCGAGCGCGTCCCGCCAGTTCTCCTCGAACCCCTGGGGGTTGAACTGGAACTCGAACAGCGAGAAGAAGAGGTGCTCCTCGTTGGGGACGAGCGCCTCGCGGAACACGCCGTCCTCGCGCATCCGCCGGATCGACTCGCTGACGGTCACGTGCGAGACGTCGATGTCGTGCTCCTCCTCAAGCAGGTCTCGGAGCTTCCGGGAGGTGAGCTGCGGGTCGCGCGCGAGTTCCTGAAGAATGATCGTGTCCCGTTCGGAGAGGTTCCAGTCGGGACGCGGCTGTTTCTCGGGCATTCCCTCCGTATGCGTGGACGCGTCACGGTAATCAGTATTTGGGCTGCGCTCGGCGGCGGTCCGTCTCGAACTGGGTGTCCTGCTTGCGAAGGATGATGTTCCCGAAGAAGTGCGACTTCTCCTCCGGGAGGTACAGGAGGTCCTCGAACAGGTCCGTGAGCTGGGGCTCGGTCCACGAGTAGCTGCGCTGGTAGATCGGGATATCGAACAACCCGTCCGTCAACAGGGAATCGAGATGGACCGTGCGGGTTTCCATGGTGGGACGGCGGTGTGCCTGCCAGTATAAGTCGTGGTTGTCACGTTCCGGGGAGAGAGAACAGACCGAAATGCCGCGTCCAAGTTTCGGCAGCGCCCGTCGGTCAGGGTAGTCGATGGGAGAGGGGGGTGCGTCCGACAAGACGGCGAGAATGGACGGCACCGACACAGCGAGTTCGTTCCACCGGTAGAATCAGCGGTCAGTTGGAACCGAGAGCGGAGAGACACGGTTCGAACTCCGCCTGGAATTCGTCCATCGCATCCACCCCCCATTCGACCAAGTGATTCAGAATATTTTTATCTCAGACCCACTAACTCAGGGCCATGATAGGCTTCGTGAACCGCTCAGAGGAGTTAGATCGGCTTCACAGCCTTTTCGGCTCGGAGAACGCGGATCTCGCAGTCGTATACGGACGGCGACGGCTGGGAAAGACGAGACTCGTCAAGACTGCTGTGTTGAATAGATTCTGAGTCACAGTTACAGCGGCTCACAGAGTGGTTCTATGTTGGTGATGGCGAACATCAGGACAATTTCACGGAACTGCCGATACCAGCCCAGCGCTCGCACGGCGTCGCCGAGCGAGCGCTTCGTAGTCGAATACGATGTTTCGGCCATCCACCGCTGAGAGTAATCTTTTACTCGGTTGAGCGCGTTGGTCGCGGCTGCGTTCGCTGACGACCCGCGGTAGTGAACAAGGTACTCAACGTCATATGCGGCGATTTCGTACTCGGTGTGCCAGTCTTGGAAGCCGTTGTCGGCGGCGACGGACTGCAGGTCGTCCGCGTTTCGTCGGACGACCTGCGGTCCGGTCTTCGTATCATGCTTCCATCGAGTTGCGATGTGAACATCAAGCACAGCAAGCGATTCCACATCAGTCAATGTCGTCACTTTCAGCGTCTGTATCGTCCGTCCTGCCCGCTGGCGGAAGTACGACGACGCACGTCGGCGGTCGAAGAACGTGCTGTCGAGAGCAGCGTGGCCGGACTGCGGGTGCTGCTGCGCGGAAACGCGCAGCAGCGCCCGCCAAACCCACATTTTCAGCCGATCAAACGACTTGTAGAGCGTGGTGTGATCGGGGAGATCGTCCCGATCTAAGCCGAGAGCGTCACGAACTTCAGCCATGTACTGCAGCCGATTCGGCGTTTCGCGGTAGCTGTGGTCGTCTTCGAGTCGAAAACAGTGCAGAACAACGTGGACCCAGCGGGCGAACCCGCCGCTGGCGGGCTCGCCCGCGTGCTTCCCCAACGCTTGTTTAGCTAGGTCACGACACTGCTCAATGAAGTCGAGGATATCGATTTCCATACCAACTTCGATTTCCTCGGCTTCATCCTTCTAAACCGTCGATATCGGCAGATAAGATCGCTATTCAACACAGCAGACGATTTACGTCTCTATACGATCGACGACATTGTTGCCGCGCTCGGAGAGTGAGCAATTGAAGCGCGGCGAAAAGCGAGATAGCGGTGAATTACTACTCTCGCCGCTCAGTGAGCGTTTCCTCTAACTTCGTCGCTGCGCGCTCGAAGTGCTCGCTGAGCAACGGCGTCCCGGATGCCGCCCGGTCCCTGAGG
>JBNJEE010000116.1:0-7884 GCA_051745525.1 Methanobacteriota archaeon
TTCTGTTTCTTTAAGTTTGAGTGTATTCAAGACCTGAACCGCGGCGCTCGTCGGGCACGCGCCGCCGCATCGCGGACCATTTATAAATAGATCGACGCCGCCCGCGCTCACACCGAGAACTCGTAGAGGTCGTCGCCGACGTGGTGGATCGACTCGACTACCTTTCCGCTGTCGCCGACCATGTTGTCGCCGTCGACTAGGGCGCGGCCCACTGCCAGCACCTTCTCGTGCGTCTCCTCGGCGATGACGACGAGGTCGCCCGCACGGATCGCCTCGTCGGCCTCAACGATGCCGGGGCGCATCACGTCGGCGCCGTCGGAGACGAAGGAGATGGCGCCGGCGTCGACGGTGACGACGCCCGTCTCCGGCTCGAAGTCGTTCGCGCCCCGAACGGTGAGGAACGGCTCGTCGTCGTCGACGTAGAAGACGGCGGGGTCGCCGTCGACCAAGACGAGCTCGTAGCCGGCGTCGACGAACTCCACGAACTCGAACGTGTCCCCGTCGATGTCGACCCCGAGGTGGTCGGCGACCGCCTCTCGGATCGCCGTGATCTCGTCGCTCCGGAGGTGGTGCCGGGATTTCACTTCCATGGGCGTCCAGTCGACCGCTCGGCCGATAAATGGACCGCTCCCCGCCGTGGCCACGAACGGTTTCTCCCGCGGCTTCGCCCTCCTTCCCCGCTCTCGTCCCGTTGGACCGATCAAAACGGTCTTAATCCACCTCTTCATATCCCCTCGTATGCTCAACCCACTGGCGATCGCGCTCGCGGCGATCGTGAACCCGCCTGCGATCGTGCTCGCGGCGGTCGCGACGCTGCTCATGGTCCTCGTCACCTCGGTGAGGGGGACGGGGTGGGAACCCACGACGGACATCTCGGACGAAGTGCTCGAACACCGCGCGTCCGCGGTCCCCGAGACGGAGTTCCCGGAGCCGGGCAACCGCGCGGTCGGCGGCGGTGGCGGCGGCGGCGCCATCCCGGCGGGCGGCGCCGAGGGCGGGGAGGGCGAACTCGAAGAGGGCGGCACCGTGAGCTCCGGGCCCGGCGACATCCCGGAGGACGAGGTGGAGTACTTCGAGGTCGAGTTCGTCAAGCAGGGCGAGACGGTCGAGCTCTCGAACGACCAGCCCATCCTCGAACAGGGCGAAGACGAGGGGTGGGACCTCCCGTACGCCTGCCGACAGGGCCAGTGTGTCTCCTGTGCCGGCCGGATCGCGGACGGTCCATCTGAGGACTTCGTCGAGCACGACAACCAGCAGATGCTCGAGGAGGCCGAGATCGACGACGGCTACACCCTCACCTGTGTCGCCTACCCGCGCGACTCCTTCAGCATCGAGACCGGCGAGGCGCCGTAGCTCCGCTTCCGCGTTCGCGCTCTCCCGCTCTCTCCCGCTCTCCGCCCTCTCCCGCTCTCCGCTCTCTCCGACCGCGTTCGCTCGCGACACCCTTTTTCGCGTCTCGCTCCTACCGTTCGTATGTCCGTCACCACGGCGCTCGTCGCCGGCGGCGGGGGCGTCGCCGTCGCGCTGATCGCCGCGGCCGTCTACCGCGACGCGGCCCAGGTCGACGTCGACCTCGGCTCGCCCGCGGCCTGGGCCGCGCTCGTCGTCCTCACCGGCGGCGCGAGTCTCGTCACCCTGATACTCGTCCCCGACGCGCCCCTGCCCGGCGTCCTCGTGCTGACCGCGCTCGGCCCCCTCCTCTACCTGCTCGAACGCGACGACTCGATGAACGGCGACGACGCGGCCGACCCCACGCGACTCCCCAGCCAGTCCGGGGACTCGGCCGACCAGCGCGACGATCGGGACCGGTAGCGGCCGCCCGCCTCCGGTGACCGATAGCGGCCTCACCCGCCACCGTTCCGTCTCATCGACGATGACACTGTTCCTTTCACTGCCGGAATAGACTCCTAAACCGCAACTTTCCATACCGTCGGCAACGTACGACTGACAATGAGCGACGAGAGCGATGAAAGCCTTGCGGACCGGGTCGAGCGGTGGATGGTCGGACAGATGCCGATCATCCAGATGCACGGCGGCACGAGCGTCGTGCGCGAGGCGGACCCTGAGACCGGCGAGGTCGTCGTCGAACTCGGCGGCACCTGTTCCGGCTGCGGCATCTCGAACATCACCGCCGACAACATCCGCCGCGACCTCATCATGGACTTCGACGAGGTCGACAACGTGACGGTGCGGACCGCCTCCTCCGGCGACCAGGGCGCCTCTACCGTCGAGGGCGGCCGCGGCGGCGAACTCCGCCACGAGACCGAGTCCGCGAACCACTTTTAAACGCGACGGGAGATTCCGCCGCCTCTCTTTTCGCTACAGCGGCGTGAACGGTAGCGACGCGAGCGAGTCGGCGTCGTAGTCGAGCGCGTCCGCCTGCGAGACGCCCTCGGGCGTGATCATGTCGATCACGCGCGGTGCGTTGTCGGCCGCGCCATCCGTGGCGCCGCCGAAGACGTAGCCGCCGGCGTCGACTCGGACGTCGCGGAACGAGCCGAAGTCCTCCGAGCCGACGATTGGTAGCACTTCCCAGTCGGAGATGTTGGTCTCGCCGAGCGTGGTCTTCGGAATCGAGACGATGGCCACGTTCTCGTCGAGGCTGGCGAACGTGTCCGGGGAACCGAGTTCGTTCCCTTCGGCGTCGACGACCCCGGCCGCGAAGCCGCTCGCGTCGACCCGATACTGCCACGGCTCGTCGAACTCGGCGGTGACACTCAGGTTGCCGATCTCGGTCGTCCGCCCTCCGTCGGCGGACGGATCGCGTACGTAGACGACGAAGTAGTGCGGCGAGAAGTCGCCGCCGAACGTGTCGTACAGGTTCTCGACCTCGAACGCGAAGCGGTACTCCTCGTCCGTCTCCAGCACGCGGAACGAGCGTAGGTCGAACGCGCCGTCCTCGAAGTCGCCGCTCGTCGGGTAGACGTACTCTCCGGGGCCGTCGTCGTCGCCCTGCGGGTCGGTGAATTCGGCCACGATATCGCCGGGCGCCACCGTGACGGTCTCCGAGGCCAGTTCGGCGCCGCCGTCGGCCTCGCGGACGACGACGTCGAACGTCCCGATCCGAGAGATGCTGAAGCCGAGTTCCACCGTCTCGTCCGTCGCGTTCGGCGGGAGTCGGACGTTGTCGAGCGCCACGACCTCGTCGTCGACGAGAATTTCGACCGTGGTTCCGCCCACGAAGCCGGCGTCGTTGGACCCGGTCCCGGAGATGAACGCCTCACCGAGGTCGGCTTCGTCGGCGATCGACACCGAGATCGTCTGCTCCGGGCGCTCGTACTCTGGGTGCCGGTTGATCTCGCCGCCCCGCGCCGGACGCAGTCTGACCGCGGTCCCGCCGCTCGGTGCCAGCGACGCGAGTAGCGTCGTGCTCGGGGTGACGACCGCCTCGTCGATGCGGACGCCGGTCGGATCGGCATCGACGCCGGCGCCGATCGCGTCGGAGTAGATCTCCGCGACGTACTTCGGACCGTTTCGGCCGCTGCCCTCGCCGTTCCCGTCGCCCTCGCCGTTCTCCTTCGCTCCCGAGTTGCCGGGCGCGAGGAAGTCGAGCGGCACGTCGACCGCGCGGCCGTCCCCGTCGGTCATGACGCCGCCGTACCACTCGTCGCCGTGCCGGCGGGCGATCGCGAGGTAGTCGCCGATCGCGGCGCCGACCACGCGCGTCTCGTCCCAGCCGGCAGCCGGGACCGACTCGATGAAGGCGAACTCGGGCTCGGCGTCGAAGTTCTCGCTCTCGGGCTCGTACCCCTCGAACTCGGCCGGGACCGGCGACGGCTCGCCGGCCTCGGTGACGGCGACCGCGTTGAGGTTGAAGCCGCCGACGTCGCCGGCGAAGCCGTCGTCGCCGCTCTCGTAGTCGATTTCGACCGCGACCTCGTTGTCGCCCGCGTCGAGTTCGATCTCGGCCGTGAACACCTGCCAGTCGTCCCAGTAGTCGGTGAAGGGCGGCTCGATCGGTTCGGTCTCGTCGTTCACGCGCAGCGTCGCACGCGGCGCGCCGGCGTCTATCACGCGGGGGGCGTTTTCCTCGGCGTCGCTCGCGTAGCGCAGGTGGAGGTCGTACGTCCCGGCGCTCGGCACGTCGCGGACGGTGAACGAGACCGACGACCCGCTCGGCGCGCGGTTGGGGTCGACCGCAACGAAGTTGGTGCCGAACGCGTCCCGCCACGAGTCGTCGGTGACGAGCCCGTCGAGCTCGCCGGCGGCGGCCTGGAGCGTCTCGCCCACCGCGAACGTCTCGTCGACGTACCCCTCGATCCGGTCCGCGGCCATCTGGAGGCCGCTGAGGTACGTCGGGTACATCGCGAGCTGCTTCGCGCGCGTCGTCTGGATCTGGTCGCCGCGGTCGTCGTTGAAGGTGATGTCGAAGATGCCGGGCTGGTAGCTCACCGGGCCGGCGAGGTTTCGCGTGAACGGCAGCGTGACGTGGTGGTCGCGGCCGACGTTGGACCCCAGCTGGCCGAACCCGTCGTACTCCTGGGCCTTGACGACCTCGCGGTTCGCCACGTTCGGGTAGGTGCGGATCTCCCCGGTCGGCTTGACCCCCTCGTGGATCTCCAGCAGCTGGCGGTTCGCGGCCGCCTCGCGGATCACTCGCCGGTGGTGGTTCACCGCGAGCTGGTTGTGGTGATTATGGGTCGCCGCGGTCCCGTCGCCGTCGATGCCGAGCCCCGGATCCGCGACGTAGCCGTTCTTGATCGTGTTGATGCCGACCGAGTCGTACTCGGCGAACGCGTCCCCGTCGAGGACTGCACCCTCGTAGTTCGGGATGTTGCCGGCGGTCTCGTTGTGGGCCGTCATCTCGACTGGCTCTGGCAGCGACGCGCCGAAGTCGGTCACCTCGCGCATGTCGAAGTCCGGGTAGGAGTCGTCGACACCGAACTTCAGCCCGGAGCCGTTCCCGGGATAGGTGTCCCATCCCTGGTTCCACCCCTCGACGAGCACGCTGTCGATTCGGTTCTCGCTCGCGAAGCGCATGTACCGCTTCATCCGCTCGGTCCGGGCGCCGTGGATGTGCGCGGCGGGGTTGTTCCCCGCTCCCTCGATCTCGTCGTCGGTCTTGTACTCCCAGTTGGCCGACCCCGCGATCATCGTCCACCAGATGCCGACGTACTTCCGGGGCTCGATCCAGTCGGCGTCCGGCTCGCCCCCAACCGTCGGGAGCGCCGCCTCGTCGAGCGGGTCGGAGAGCAGTGGGACCAGCTGCGACTCGATCAGCTCGCCCGGCCGGTCGACAATCTGGATTGTCCGCCACGGCGTCGCGGCCGGGAGATCAAGCGAGGCCCTCGTCCCGTCGGGCAGCGACGTGAGCTCCGTCGCGAACGCCGTCCCCCCGTCGTCGCTCCGGGGCGCGAGCGTCGCGGCCGCGTAGTCGTCAAGGTTCGCTTCGTGTACGCTGAGGTACGCGTCGCCCGCGTCGACGGTGAGCGGTGTGTGTACCCCGGTCCGCATCGGCGTGTCGTTCGGCCGTCGCGGACCGCTTCCGCTCGGAATCTCCGACAGCGGCGTCTCCGTGTACTCCTGTTCGAACCGCGGGTTCGTTACCGCGTTCTCGATCCACCACGCCGCGTAGTCGTCGGCGAAGTCGACGCCGGTGTTCTCCGAATCTATCACCGCCCGCTCCGAGTGGGCCGTGAACCCTTCCCCGAGGACGACCCGGAATCCGAGCCCGTCGTCGAAGACGCGGACCTGGAGGGTCGCGCTCCGGGGACCGTCCTCGCCGTCAGCGTCGGAACCGTCGCCACCGTTCCCCGCGGCGTCGACGAGGCCGACGCTGAGGGCGTTGTAGTCGGCCGACACCGCGTCGTAGGCGCCCCACACCGGCTCCCACTCCTCGGTCGCCGACTCGCGTTCGGTGCCCGTCACCGCCACCGGCCCGTCTTCGCCGCCGGCGCTCGCGCCGAACGCCGACTGGTTCCGGAAGTCGAAGCCGAGCGCCGACGGGCCGACGTACGTCTCGCCGTCGCGCGCGACCTCGTAGGTCGGCACCCCGTCGGCGACGTCGACTGTGACCGCGATAGAGCCGTCCGGCGACGTCACCGTCTGGACCGGATCGTTCGCGTCGTTGGCTACCCGCGCGGCGTCGTCGGCCGACACGTCCCGCGAGTAGGCGGCCGCCGCCACCAGCGCCCCCACGCTCCCGAGGAACCCACGTCGCGTCGATCCGTCTAACGCTTGCTGAGATTGTTTTTCACGCATTCCGTCCTCATCGTCTATACGATGATTAATAATGTTATTGTAACGCAGCAAAGTGATTGAATTTCGAAACGACCGAGTCGACAACTCAGTCCGGGAGAACAGTCCGAGGCGTTGAGCGCCTCACAGCGCGTTTTCCAGCGCCGACGCGACGCTCCGCGCCTTCTCCGCCAGCGGTTCGGAGACGTACCCCGCCGCGACCGCCTCGTCGAGCTCGTCGTCGTCGACGCGCTCGACCGTTCCGTCGGGGCGCTTCACCACGTCGACGTGGAGGTCCACGTACCGCGCCGCGTCGGGGAACACCTCTACCGGCGTACAGACGTTAACGTACGTCCCGCGGACGGTCCCGTCGCGCCCGCGGTACGTCGTCGGGTACCACCAGCGCCCTTCCTTCAGGCTCGTCTCGGCGACGTCGCCGGCCACGCGATCGACGCCCAGCCCGTCGTAGGTCCCGCCGCCGGTCATCTCGCGCTCGACGGTGACGGCCCCGTCGGGGTCGACCTCGGTGACGGTCGCCTCGCCGAGGGTGATCAGCCGGCCGTCCGGCTTCCCGTGGTCGATCCGCAGCGCGTCGCCCGCCGCCGGGCCGAACGCGTCGACAACGACCGCGAAGGGGAACTCGGCGTCCGGGGAGGGGTCACAGAGCGCCTCCGCGAGGTCGACCCCCGCGGAGGCGTCCGCGGAGCCTGCCTTCACGCGGTGGTGGCCCGGCATCGTCGCGCTCGCGGTCCGGCGCGCGCTGTCGAGCCCGAACCGGCTCTCGCGGCCGAACCACACCCAGACGCCGGCGTTCGGCGCGGCGACCGGCGCGTCGCGGAGGCGGCTCCGGTCGTCGAGGACGCCGAGGCCTCCGCCGTCTCCGTCGGCCCCGCCACCGACCGCCTCGCTCTCCCCGTCGGACTCGGTCGCCGCGCGGAGCCTCTCGGCGGCCTCGATCGCCGCGTCGAGCCCGGCGGCCAGCGATTCCGTGTCGGCGTCGACCGCAGGGGGCTGCCACACGGCGCGCCACCCCTCGGGTGGGTCGAGGTCGAGCAGGTCGAGCATCCCCGACAGCTCCCGGGCGGCCTCGTCGTCCCGGGCGTCGACGCGCGTCCCGGAGCCCGGTTCGAGCGCGACAAGGTCGCCGCCGACCCGGAGTTCCCCGGCGACTTCGGGCCGGCGGTCGGTCCACGGCGCCGCCGACTCGCGCACCTGGACCCGGACTGGATCGCCTATCTCCATCTGGGCGTCAACGTCGCCGTACGGGAGGTACCCTTCCGGAGCCGAAGCGGGCGCCTCCGCCGCGTCGTCGGCGTCGCCTCCAACTCGCCCGTCCCCGACCCGGAGATCGACCACCGCGCCGCCGCCGAGCGTCTCCGTCACCTCGCCGTCGAGGACCGCGCCGGGCGGCGTCGGATCGGGCCACGCGAGCGCGTCGCGGCCCGCGTCGGTCAGGAGGTCACGGACCGCGTCCAGCGCGTCGGGGTCGCCGTGCGCGCCGACGCCCTGCCGGTCCCGACTCTTCCCGATCCGGACGTCCGGCGGGTCGTTTCCGAACTCGGCGTCGAAGCGCCGGCGGATCGGCGGCGAGGCGTCGACGGCCTCGTGGCCAGCGTCGAGCAGGCGCGCGGTGAGCGCCGTCGCGTAGATGCCGCGGACGCGGACTCGCAGCATCGTCACAGCGCCTCGCGCTCGCGCGCGAACCGC
>JBNJEE010000117.1:0-7637 GCA_051745525.1 Methanobacteriota archaeon
CGTAGATTGCGACGAACGGACGTGCTCTGGTGGTGTAGTCCGGCCAATCATCTTGCCCTCTCACGGCAAGGACCTGGGTTCAAATCCCAGCCGGAGCATTTCTCCTTTCGCGGTTTCTTCCCTGACGAGTGTCGCGTGGGTCACGGCGGATGACCGACGGCCCGCGGACGCGCTGACGGCGACGGCTCTCGATCGTAACAGCGTTGACGCTGTTTGACCTCGATCGCGACAGGACCGTCCCCGAGGAACCCCGTCGCCCCACACTTATCCGACGCCCGCCCGTCCTCGGGCACGCATGACCGACGAGCCGAGCGGCCGCAACCTCGACGGCGATGCCCCGGTCGCGGAGTCGGTCGTCGAGACGGAGGCGGCGACGCTCACCGGCGACGCCGAGCTTGAGCGCACCATCGGGCTGACGGGCGGCCTCGCCATCGGCATCGGGACGATGATCGGCGCCGGGATCTTCGTGTTCCCCGGGCTCGCCGGCGGAGAGATCGGCACCGCGGCGGCGGCCTCATTCGCTGTCGGCGGCGTGATCGCGCTCCTCGTCGCGCTCCCGACCTCCGAGCTGGCGACGGCGATGCCGCGGAGCGGAGGCGGCTACTACTTCATTTCGCGGGGGCTCGGGACGCTCGCCGGGACCGTCATCGGGCTGTCGCTGTGGCTCGGGCTGGTGTTCGCGACCGCGTTCTACCTCGTCGGGCTTGGCTACTACGCGCTCGACGCGCTCGGGCAGGTCGGGATCGCGGTCGGCGCCGGGGCGGACGCGATCGTCTCGGTCATCGCCGTCCTCGCCGGGGTCGGGTTCACCGTCCTGAACGTCACGGGGACGGAGAACGCCGCGAAGCTCCAGAACGGGATCGTCGCGCTGCTGTTATCGATGCTCGTCGCCTTCCTCGGGTTCGGCCTGCTGGAGGCGTTCGGGCTCGTCGCCGTCGACACGCCGCCCGGACAGGCCGCGGACGTCTGGTCGGCCGTGCCGGTCCTCTCGGTCGCCGCGCTCGTGTTCACCTCCTACCTCGGGTTCGCGCAGGTGGCGACGGTGGCCGGGGAGATGAAAGATCCCGGCCGGAATCTCCCGCTCGCGATGGTGGGATCGGTGGTGATCGTCACGGTCCTGTACGTGTTGACAATCTTCGTCGCGACGAACATCTTCACCCGCGACGCGCTGCTCGCGGCCGGCGAGACCGCGATGGTCGAGGTCGGGCGGGCGCTGCTCGGCCCGGCGGGGGCGCTCGTGATCATCGTCGGCGGACTGTTAGCGACCATGTCGTCGGCGAACGCGTCGATCCTCAGCACCTCGCGGGCGATCTACGGGGTGTCGAAGGACGCGCTCCTCCCGCGGTGGGCGAGCCGGATCAACCTCCGGTACGGCACGCCGCATGTGGCGCTCGGCATGGCCGGCGGGCCCGTCGTCGTCCTGGCGGCGACCGGCCAGGTCCAGCTGCTCGCCGAGGTCGCCTCCTTCCTCCACCTGATCATGTACGGGCTGATGTGCGTCGCGCTCGTCGCTATCCGCCGGGACCGGCCGGAGTGGTACGACCCCGATTTCGTCGTGCCCGGTGGCCCGGTCGTCCCCGTCCTCGGCGCGCTCGCCAGCTTCGGGCTGATCGCCTTCATGAACCGGCTCTCGATCCTCGTCGGTCTCGCCGTCATCGCCGCCACGGCCGGGTGGTACTTCTATTACGCCCGCGACGTGGCACTCAAGGGGGTCCTGTGACATGACTCGCGTGCTCGTACCCATCGCGGTGCTCGACGGAGAGAGTGTCTCGCCCGGCCTGATCTCGCTGCTCGGCGGGGTCGACGTGACCGTGCTCGGCTATCACGTCCTGCCCGAGCAGACGCCGCCGGACCAGGCTCGGCTCCAGTTCGAGGAGCGCGCGACGTCCGCCTTAGAGGACGTGAGTCAGGAGTTCGCGGCCGCGGGCGGCGCGGCCGACCACCGACTCGTGTTCACGCACGACCGCAAGCAGACGATCGAGCGGGTGACCGCCGAGGTCGACGCGGACGCGTTCGCCGTCCCGGGGACGACCGGCGACGTCGACCGGCTCCTCGTGTCGCTCTCGGGCGACGTCGACGTCGACCGGATCCTCTCGTTCGTCGAAGCGCTCGTCGGCGACCGGTCGATCGGCGTCACGCTGTTGCTCGCGGCGGGCGGGCGGCCGCCCGCCGGCGACGAAGCGGACGACCGTCCCGACGCCGGCGACGAAGTCCCCGAGGCACGGCTGGCGGCCGCGGCCGACCGGCTCCGCGATGCGGGGATCGACGTCGAAACGACGTTAGCGACGGGCGCGCCGTTCGACGTGCTCGTCGACGCGGTCCCCGGCCACGACGCGGTCGTGATGGGGGAACGCGCGCCCTCGTTCCGGTCGTTCGTGTTCGGCGAGGAGAGCGACCGGGTCGCCGCGGCCTCGGTCGATCCGGTGCTCGTCGTCCGCGGGCGCCGAGCGGACGACGAGCGCGACGAGGACCCGGCACTTGCCGCGGACGAGTAGGACGGGGCGCGGCGTCGGTCGAAACCGCTACCGCTCGCTCCGGACCGACACCCTCTCCTGTTCGAACCCCGCCTCGCCCCCGCGCCAGCGCCACGACCCGACGAACGGGCGACCGTCCAGCGCGCAGATAACGTACGAGTAGCCGGGCCAGGTCGCCCGCGCGGCGTCCGTCTCGCTCGGGCGCGGCGGTCCCGCCGGGTGCGAGTGGTAGAAGCCCACCACGTCGCGGCCGGCGGCCTCGATCGACTCGAACAGCTCCAGCTGCTCCTCCGGGTCGATCCGGTACCGGACCGCGGGCGCGTCGGAGACGTTCTCCGCCTCGTGAGCGCGCGCGACGACGCTCGGCTCGTCGCCGTCGCGGCGCGTCCCGGCCAGCACGCCGCAGACCTCCTCGGCGTCGCCCGCGCGTGCGCGTCGGACCACGTCGTCGTAGGCCTCCCGAGCGAACTCGATCATACGCCGACAACGGGCGGGCGCCGCATAAGTCCGTCTCGGGCGGGGCGACCGGCGTGTCGTCGGCCGTCGCGAGAGGTGTCGAGGCGGCGGGCCGACCTCACCGGTTCAGCCGCCAGCGGATGACCGCGGCCGCGAGGAGGACGGTCCCGAACGTGACGGCCCCGGAGATGAGCGCGCCGCGGGCGCTCGTCGCGCCGGTCGCGAACGTGCTCGCCGAGGCTGAGCCGCCGATCACCGCCGCCCCGCCGGCCAGCCCGCCGAACCCGATACAACAGAGGCTCAGCAGACCCACGGCGGACAGCGACCCGAGGATGCCGTCGTCGCTCATCGCTCTCGTTCGCGTGTCGGGGCAGGCCACGAATAGCTTGCGCGGTCGGGCGCGGCCAGCGCGGCACCGACGGCCCCGTCGCTCCCGGCCGATCCGCCGCCACCTCGTCCGCCAAGCGAGGGTTTAATTCCGCCAGCGCGCGAGGGCGTCGTGTGGACCCGAGTCGGATCCCCGCCGAGTTCCCTGCGCCGAGCTTCCGCGGGGCGCAGGCGCAGGCCCTCGACGACATCCGCGACGCGTTCGCGGCGGGCAACCGAGTCGTGCTGGTGCGCGCGCCGACGGGCAGCGGCAAGTCGCTGCTCGCCCGCGCGATCATGGGCGCGGCCGAGACGGCGGGCGAGGCGGCCCCGAGCGAGGCGACCGGCGCCTACTACACGACCCCGCAGGTGTCGCAGATCGACGACGTCGAAGCGGACGACCTCCTCGACGACCTCGCGGTGATCCGCGGGAAGTCGAACTACGACTGTGTGCTGCCCGGCGAGCACGACACGCCCGTGAACCGCGCGCCCTGCGCGCGCCAGCAGGGGTTCGACTGCTCGATACGCCACCGCTGTCCGTACTTCTCGGACCGCGCCATCGCCTCCGGCAACCGATTCGCCGCCATGACGCTCGCGTACTTCATGCGCACCGCCGGCTCCGAGGTGTTCCGGAAGCGCGACGTCGTCGTGATCGACGAGGCGCACGGGCTCGCCGAGTGGGCGGAGATGTACGCCACGATCGAGATATCGTCCGATCGCGTCCCGGTGTGGGACGACGTCGGCGTCCCCGACGTCGCGGCCGACGCCGGCCCCGAGGAGGACGCGCTCGACCGGACCGCGCGGTTCGTCGAGACCCTTCGCGACGTGGCTATCCGCGCGAAGGACGAGCTCGTGGGGCGCCCCGAGCTCGACCGCGAGGAGGTCGCTCGGCGCGACCGCCTTCAGGAGCTCATCGGCGAGCTCGGCTGGTTCTTAGAGGACTACCGCGACGTAGAGTCCCCGACCACGTGGGTCGTCGACCAGCCGGGCGGCGAGGGGTCGGCGATCGACGTCAAGCCGCTCGACCCGGCGCGGTACCTCAAGCACACGGTGTGGGACCGCGGCAACCGGTTCGCGCTGCTTTCGGCGACGATCCTCTCGAAGGACGCGTTCTGCCGCGGCGTGGGGCTCGACCCGGCCGACGTCGCCCTCGTCGACGTCGAGCACACGTTCCCGCTCGCGAACCGCCCGCTGTACGACGTGACGCAGGGGTCGATGACGTACGAACACCGCGACGAGACCGTCCCGAAGATCGCCCGGCTGATCGTCCGGCTGATGGCCGAACACCCCGACGAGAAGGGGCTGATCCACGCGCACTCGTACGACATCGCAGGGCGGCTCACCGAGCGCCTCGGGGAGTTCGGCGTCGCCGCGCGCGTCAGGCGCCACGACCGACAGAACCGCGACGCCGAGCTGGAGGCGTGGAAGGCGAGTTCGGATCCCGAGGTGTTCGTCTCGGTGAAGATGGAGGAGGCGCTGGACCTGAAGGGGGATCTCTGTCGCTGGCAGGTGGTGTGTAAGGCGCCGTACCGGAACACGAACGACTCGCGGGTCGCCCGCCGCCTCGAGGACGACCAGTGGGCGTGGTATCACCGAACGGCGCTGCGTACCGTCATCCAGGCCTGCGGGCGCGTCGTCCGGGCGCCCGACGACCACGGCGCGACGTACCTCGCCGACGACTCCTTACTCGACCTCTTCGAGCGCGCCGAGGCCGACACGCCCGCGTGGTTCCGCGACCAGGTCGACGCGATGACGGCCCCGTCGCTGCCGGCGTTCGACCCCGACGCGGCGCTCGTCGGCGTCGACGCGTCGCCCCCGAGCGGCGCGGGGGCGGGACGGCGGCGGAGCCGCCGCTCGGGGGAGGCGGACGGTGCGAACGCGGAGCGGTCGTCTCGCGGCGGCGCTGGGCCCGAGGCCGGCGACGGCGACGCGACGGGCGACGGGTCGGTCCGGACCCGCTCCGAGCAGGACGCGGAGCGCCGGCAGAACCACCCGCTGTCGGACGTGTGGGGCGACGGCTGACGGGGAGGGACCGCTAGAGCAGCGAGACGCCGTACGCCACCATGGAGCTCACCATGAGAAACGCGAAGAACAGCGCCATGATCTGTTGTCTGTCCATGCCGCCGTGTCGACCGCAGAGCGGTATAACTCCTGCGGGCGAGGAGCGGGGTCGCGCGGGCAGTATTATGACCGCCGCTCCGATCATTCGTCAATATATATCGTATAAGGTGTATCAAGTCCCTCAATGAAGTAGTAACCTTCATAATCCCTCACGCCACTACTGGATGTATGGCCACGAACGGGCTGTCGAGTGCGCTGACGCTGTACGGTGCGCGAACCCTGACGCTGTCGCAGGCGGCCGCACAGGCGGGGCTCAGCGAGGCCGAATTCATCGAGCAGCTCGAACGCCGCGGCATCGAGGTAACGGAGTCCGAGCGCGCCGCCGCGCTCGGCCGCGAACAGCCCGCCCGCGCCGACTGAACGACTCCCGCCCCGCTGACGACGTCGACGCCCCCACCCGCCTCTGCGACTCACTTCTACGAACGATCAGTTCCGTCTCTCGCGCGGGCGACTCTCGGAGCGAGTTCGGCGCGGGCCGCGAGCGACGTCAGTTCCGAGTCGGAGCCGACTCCGCGGGCTGTTCGACCCCTTCTTCCGGCACGAGGTGAACGTCGCCGCCGTGTTCGAACGCGAGGACCGTGTCGTCGTCGTCGACGAACGCCGGGTTCGGGACGGTCTTCGCCTCGTAGGTGATTGGGTCGAGCACCTGGATCGCGTTCTCGTCCTCGACGGTCACGACAGTGGTCTCCGCCGCGTCGTCGCGGGTGCCGAGCCGGGTCGCCGCAGGGGCCTCCCCGTCCGTGAACGCGGAGGCGTACGCCGCGCCGCTCGCGAGCCGCACGCCCCGGAGGCGGTCGGAGACACCGGTGACGAGGACCGGCCCGTCGTCGTCCTCGGGGTCGATGATCTCGCCTTCGGCGTACTTCGGAAGGCGGACCGCGAACGTGACGCGGTACACCTCGTTGCCGTCGCCGTCCTCGGTGACGAGCGTCGGGTACGAATCGAAGCTCCCGCCGAGCGACTCGGTGATCCGGGTCGCGACGTTCTGCGCGAGCCGGTTCGAGGAGAGCTTGACGTTCGGCCCGTCGTCGGTCTCTTTCACCTCCGTGATGAACGCCTCGCGGTCGCCGTCGGCCTCCTGGTCGGCCACGTACGTCTCGGCGATGTCGAGCGCCTCCGCGCGCTCCGCGGGTGTGAGGTCGCGCTCGTCGGCGCGGACCTGAACGATCCCGGCGTAGTAGCCGCCGGCGATGCGCCCGCACCGGTCGCAGGTCCCGCGCGAAATCTTCACGGGGACGGTGACCTCTGCGGAGCGCAGGGTGCCGCGGACGACGCCGGAGAAGCGGCAGTGCATCCGGACCGTGTTCTCGTCGACCTGCTCGGGCTCGACGCCCCACTCGACGTCCTCGGCGTCGACGTGGACGCCGAGCGCCTCCGCAACCTCGTCGACGGCGACGTCGGTGTAGTCGCGCGCGCCCACGTCGCGCCACGACTCGCCGCGCCTGACGGCGCCGCAGCCGGAACAGACCAGCACCTCGATCCGGTCGGGCGCGTCGACTAAGTCGAAGTCCTCGAAGTAGCAGTCGTCACAGAGCAGCGCGTCTCGCCCGCGCGGCTCGCCCGGAAGGGGGTCGCGGCGCTCGGGGACCGGGTCGCCGCAGCGCGGACAGAACTCTCGCGACTCGCTCATTGACCCCGGCTACGCCGAGGATCCGTTTAAACCGCGCGGACCGCCCGCGCCGGCGTCGACGGGCGTGCGGCCGCGTCCGGCCGCTCCGCGCGGGTCGCGACCTCCGAAATGGTTTTTCGCGCGGACCGAGAACGGGCGGGTATGAGCGGCAACCCCGACGACGAACGGCTCGAGGAACTGCGCGAACAGAAGATGGAGGAGCTCCGCGAGCGACAGGGCGGCGAGGGCGACGCGGCCGAGGCCCAACAGGAGGCTCAACAGCGCGCCGAGGCCCAACAGGAGGCCGTGTTGAAACAGTACTTGACCGACGGCGCGCGCCAGCGGCTTAACGCGGTCGAAATGTCCAAGCCCCAGTTCGGCGAGAAGGTGAAAAAGCAGGTCGCCGCGCTGGCACAGAGCGGGCGGATCCAGGGCCAGATCGACGAAGACCAGATGCGTGACCTGCTCAAAGAGCTCCAGCCCGAACAGAAGAGCTTCGACATCCGGCGGCGGTAGATGGAGCTCGCGCTGCTGTACAGCGGGGGGAAAGACTCCTCGCTCGCCGCCCACCTGCTCGACCGGTTCTACGACGTGCGCTGCGTCACCGGCAG
>JBNJEE010000118.1:0-7610 GCA_051745525.1 Methanobacteriota archaeon
ATGCGGCGCCCAACGCGGAGTCCGATCCGGACACCGACGGCGACGCGCGCGCCGACGCCGACGAGTCCGCGTGACCGGGGACCGGTCCGACCCGCCGGTCTACCTCGTCGCCGGCGGCGCGCGCGTCGACGCCGGCAAGACCACCTTCTCGGCGGGGTTAGTCGCGCACCTCGCCGAACGCGCGGGCGACGCGGTCGGCGTCAAGCCCCGCGCGGGCAACGACTTCTGGTTCGACCACGACGACTACCGGGTCGCGACTGACGCGGGCCGGCTCTACGGGAAGGATGCCCGCACGCTCGCGGCCGCGAACACCCGCGCGCTGGAGGCGGTCGACGACGAGTCGCCGTCGCCCTCGGCGGTCACGCCCGAGTCGATCAACCCCGTCCACCGGCTCTGGAAGCCGACCCCGGGCCGAACAGGAATGCTCGGCGACGCCGACCGCACGTTCCTCTGCGACCGCGTCACGACCGCGTCCGGAACCCGGTTCGTCGTCAACGGCGCGGCCGAGGACGCGGGACTGCTCCCCGACGCCCTCGCCGAGCGACTCCCGCTAGCGGACGCGACTCGCGTGCGCGACGTGCCAGCGTTCAACGAGGTGATGGCGGAGGCGCACCTCCCCGCGATCGAACGGCTCGCGGAACGCGTCGCGCGCACGCCGGTCCCACGAGTCGTCGAGTCGTACGCCGACGTCGCCGGAACGCTCCCGCGAGACGGTCCAATCACGGCCGACGCGGTCGCCGTCGTTGACCCCGGCCGCGCCCGGATCTACGCAGGCGACCGCTACGCGAAGGCCCGCTCGGTCGCCGCCGGCAGCCCGCGCGAGGGGTCCCGCGAGGAGCACGTCGATGCGGTGACGGAGATGATCGAACCGCTCGCGACCGTCGCGCTGCCGGCGCTGTCCGGCGACGTCCGCGGCGCCCCCGACCGCGTCGCGGCGGCGTACGAGTCGGCGTACGCGGCGCTCGTCGGTGCGGTCGAGTCGTGAGAATCCGCCGCGACGCCGCCCGCGCTCAGGCGTTGCGCTTCGTGTAGTGTTCCAGCGCGGACTCGATCGACGAGAGGTCTGCGGTCACCCGGCCGTCGGCGACGCGCATGAAGCCGGGCGTGTACGACGACGAGTAGTCGAAGATGCGGTTGACGGCGCGCTTGGGCGCGGAGACGGCACTGAAGTCGATGACCGTGTACACCCGGGTGGTCGGGAACGCGGTCCAGAACGTGCCGCTCGCCCAGCGGTCGCCGTCGGCGAACGCCTCGCCGACGCGGCCGGTCGCGACGTACTCGTCGTCGGCGTAGAACAGGAGGAGGTCCCCCGACTCCATCTTCTCGAACGTCGACCCGTTGCCGCTGTCGTCGTCGACGGCCCACAGCCGGGTCTCGTCGAGGTCCGCGAGGGGTTCGGGGCGATCCGGGTAGTCGGTGAGATCGACGGGTGACCGGACCGTCCGATCGAAGTTCTCCGGGTCTATCGGGACCAGGAAGACGTTCTCGCTCATTACCCGTCGTTTCGCCGGCAGGGGTTTAAACCCGTTCGTTGATGCGTCGGGTCGGGCCCCGGTCACTCGTCGAAATCGGCGTACAGCCGGTCCATCCGCGCCGCCATCACGAAGTCGGCGCGGGTGAGGCCGCCGACCTCGTGGCTCCACAGCTCGATCCCGACCTCGCCCCACGACAGCGCGATGTCCGGGTGGTGCCACTCCGCCTCGGCGAGGTCGCCCACGTCGTTCGTGAACGCCAGCGCCGTCTCGAAGTCGGGGAACTCGTAGCTCGCCTCTAGGTGGTGCTCGTCGACGACCTCCCAGGCGTCGCCGAGTTCGGCGGCGTAGTCGGCGTACTCGTCGGCGTCGAGCGGTTCTCCGTCGTCGCCGGCCGGCTCGACCGGCTCGTCCGCGAGCGGTGAGGACATACCGCATGTAGGGTGACCAGCGGTTTGTACCTTCCGCGGACGAGAGGGGCGCGACGCCGACGAGCGGGCGCCCGGAACTCACCGGAACCAGGAGAGCGCGTCGCGGACCGCTCGGCGCAGTCGGCCGAGACGCCCGAGGTGGCGCCCATCGCCACCCGCATCGCCGCCGCTCGCGGCGCCGGCTCCCGTCGCCCCCGGCTCCGAGAGCTTCCAGCCGGCCTTCTCGGCGGCCTCATCGACTCGGAGGAACTCGTAGCCGGTCTCGGTCGCGACGCGCTCGTCGGCACGGGTGGTGCCGACGAACACGTACCGCGGGGCGGCACTCTCCTCGCGGACGTCCGCGAGCGTCCCCCACTTGTCCCACTGCGTGAGCTCGTAGTCGTTGTCGACCCCGTGGTCACGGGCGAACGCCGCGACCTGATCCGCCTCGTTCGCGACGATTCCGACGTACCGGCTCCACCGGCGCGCGTCGGCGAACGCCGCGGCCGGGTCTGCGAGCGAGCGCGCGGCGCCGAGCGAGAAGACGAGCGTCACGTCCCCGTCGCCGGGCGTCGTCGCGTCGATTCCCATCTCGGTCGGACCCACGCGGTCGGCGGACTAAACGCTGTGGGGAAGCTTTTGTCCGGGGGGCGCCTCGCCACCGAGGATGGAGTTCGAATCCACTTTCGGTACGGGCGCGCCGCTTCTCGGCATGGTCCACCTCCCGCCGCTCCCCGGCGCCCCCCGAGCGCCGGACGACGGGCGCGAGGCGATGCGCGCGGCGGTCGACAGAGCCGCGAGCGACGCGCGGGCGCTCGACCGCGGCGGCGTTGACGGGATCGTGATCGAGAACTTCGGCGACGCGCCCTTCTATCCCGACGAGGTCCCGCCCCACGTCGTCGCCGGCGTGACCCGCGCCGCGACCGCGGTCGGCGACGAGACCGACCTCCCGCTCGGGATCAACGTCCTCCGGAACGACGCCGAGGCCGCCCTCTCGGTCGCGGCAGCGGTCGGCGCCGACTTCGTCCGCGTGAACGTCCACACCGGTGCCCGCGTGACGGATCAGGGGATCGTTCAGGGGTGCGCCCACGAGACGCTCCGCCTGCGTGACCGCCTCGGCGTCGACGTCGGCGTCTTCGCCGACACCGACGTGAAGCACTCGGCGCCGCTGACGCCCGAGGGCTACACCGCCGAGTCGTTCGCCGACACCGCCGAGCGCGGCCTCGCCGACGCCGTCATCGCCTCCGGCGCCGGGACCGGCGAAGCAGTCGACGCGGGAGCCTTGGAGGCCGTCGTCGCCGAGCGCGAGCGCCACGGGCTCGACACGCCGGTCCTCGTCGGGAGCGGCGTCACGCCGGAGACGGTCGTCGACCTGCTCGACGTCGCGGACGGCGCCATCGTCGGCACCGCGCTCAAAGCGGGGAGCGAGACGACCGCCCCCGTCGACGCCGACCGCGTCGCGGACCTCGTTGCGGCCGCCGACGCGGTGCGCTGATCCGTCCGAGCCTCACCCTCGCTACCGGCTGCCGTCGGCCCCGAACCCGCGCTCCGCGAGAAACGACTCGACCTCGCTCCGCGTCGGGAGCCCCGGCTGCGTGAACCGGCTCGTACAGTTGATCGCGGCGACCGCGGCCGCGAACCTGACGCCTGGAGCGATGTCGTCGCGGTCACCGTCACGGTTTCTGTCGCCGTCCGGCTCCCCGGACGACTCCGGTGACGCCCCCGCGATCCACCGATCGATGAGCCCAGCGGTGAACGCGTCGCCGGCGCCGGTCGTGTCGACCGTCTCGACGTCGAACGCGTCGAACTCGCTCACCTCGCCGCCGGCGACCGCCGTCATTCCGTCCGCGCCGTGCGTGAGGACGGCTCGGGGCCACGTCGGGCCGCGTCGCGAGCGCCGTGCGAGTCCCGGCTCGGCGTCGACCGCCCGGATCTGCGCGGCCGCGATCCGCTCGACTGCCGCCTCCGCCGAGCCGAAGAACGCCGGGGCGGCGACCCCGTCGGCGACGAACAGGTCGGCTCGGTGGAGGTATCGGTGGATCGTCGCCGGCTCCGTCCCGCGCCCGATCAGTTCCTCGACCGGGCCGGAGAGGTCGAAGATCAGCGCGGGCGGGGTGGCCTCCGAGCCGCTCGCGCTCGCCCGGAGCGACTCGACCAGGTCGAGCACCCGCCGCGCCGCGCGGTCGGGGGCGTAGGCGGTGAGGAAGACGGCGTCGGCGTCGGCCATCCCCCCGAGCGCGTCGTCGCCGATCCGGAGGCCGCGGAAGCTATCGCCCGCGGTGACGATGGCGCGCTCTCCCTCGGGGTCGCGGAGGATCAGCGACCGCGTGTGGGGGTCGTCACCGACCGCGACGTGGGTCGCGTCGACGCCGGTCTCGGCGAGGGACGCCAGCGCGCGCCGCCCGTACTCGTCGTCGCCGACGCGGCTGACGATTCCCGCGTCGCGGCCGAGTCGGTCGAGCGCGACCGCGACGTTGGCGCCGACGCCGCCGAACGCGGACGTGACTTCGTGCGCGAACGCGCCGCCGTCCGGTTCCGGGAGGTTGCTGACCGCGTACCACTCGTCTATCGCCGCGGCGCCGACGGAGAGGACCGCGGGGGAGCCGTCGGCGGTCGCGTCGCTGGGGTCGGCGTCCGGTCCCGCCGTCACGGCTTCCGGAAGAAGTCGTCGTGGACCGCCATCGCGGCGTCGACGGCTACCGGTCCCTCGACGGTCGTGTCGCCGTCCGCGCGCCGGATAACCTCTTCGAGGGGGATCGGCACCACGTCGCCGGAGCGCTCGCCGAGCGTCTCGCCGTCGACGCCGAAGACGACCCGGCCGATCCCCGCGTAGTGGATCGCTGTCGCGCACATCGGGCACGGCTCCGTGCTGGCGTACATCGTGCAGCCGGCGAGCTCGTCGGAGTCGAGTTCGCGCGCGGCCCACCGCGCCAGCGTCAACTCGGGGTGCGCGGCCACGTCGCCCTCGGTCCGCGTCTCGTTTTGGGCCTCGCCGACGACCTCGCCGTCGAGGACGAGCAGCGCGCCGAACGGCGTGTTGCCGGCCTCCACAGCCTCCTCTGAGAGCCGGATCGTCCGCTCCACGTACTCCCGATCGGTCGGGTCTTCGGGGAGATCGTCGAGGTCCTGAAACTCGCCGGCGTCGCCGGGCGCGTCCGCGTCTGTCATACGTCCCTGTTCGTCTCGGGGTACCTAACGGTTGGTACCGCCGTCGTCCGGCGACTTCGAGCGGTCGTCGTCAGAGGGGTTCGCGTCCCCGTCGTTCGGGGCGGTCGCGCGGTCTCCGTCCTCCGTCTCCCGCGGTTTCGAGACTTCCTGTGACTTCCGCACGTCGCGGAGGGCGTCGACTGCGTCGTCGGTGGCGCTCACAGTTCGGGTTTCGGTGGCGGCCGCGGGGTCGAGCCCGTCGGGTTCGTCGGCGTCGGTCGCGTTCGCACCGTCCTCGTCGCCGCCGCTCGCCGTTGTCTCGTCGTCCGATTCGCCGCCGTCCTCCGCGTCGTCGTCCGCGCCGAAGAGCCATGCGCGGACCGCGTCGATGAATCCCATGGGTCGGTGTGGTGGTCAGTAGTTCCTGAAAAGCAGCGCGCGCACGTCGTCTTTCGTCCGCGCCGTCTCGACGCTCCCGTCCGGGAGGTCAACCTCGTACCGCGCGTCGCCGTCCGCCTCCCGCCACTTGTCGTCGTGGGTGTCGAGGAGGCTCATCATCGCGTTCAGCTGGCCGGCGCCGCCGTCGTCGCCGTCGCTCTCGTCGCCTGTGGCGGACTCGTCGTCGTCCACGTCGTCGACTGCCTCGTCGCCGTCGCTGTCGTCGGCAGACGTGTCTTCGCCGTCGCCGGCTGCTTCCGAACCCCCGTCGAGGTCGACGTCGACGCGCGCGAAGGGGTCGGCGGCCAGCTCTTCGGCCGCGTCGAGGATCGCGCCGACGAGCTCGTCTTTCGTCATCTCGCTGCGTCCGGTAATATCGAACGCGGCGGCGATGTCGGACAGGTCCATCGGGTCGCCCGGGTCGGGGTCGCTGTCCCGTCGGTTCCGCTCCGTCAGCAATTCGCGGGCTCGGTCGCGTTCGAACGGGACCGCGGACGCCACCGCGTCGGTGGGTTCGGCGGGGTCGTCGCCGCTTTCGTCGCTCGCCGGCGCCGCGAGGCGGTCGGGGTCGTCGACGGCGTCTGCGAGGTCGAGCAGGTACGCGAATGCGTCTTCGCGGTCGACGGAGGCGTACGGGCCGGCGTGGGCGGCTTCCAGCTCCTCGCGGAGCGCCTCGATCCGGTCGGCGTGATCGTCGGTGATGTCCAGCGTTGGCATGGTGTGTGGTTCGGTCGGTGAGCGACGGTTCGGTCGACGGCTATTGGTTCTCCTCGAAGCGCGCGAGCGCGTCCGCCCAGCTCTCGGCGAACTCCGGCTCGCCGGAGTGGTCGGCCTCGACGTCGGCGTAGCCGCAGTCGTCGCAGGCGACTGCGGTGGCGGCGCCGAGTGAGAGCGACGACAGCTCGGCGCCGCAGCGGGGGCACTCGTGCGGCACGGATTCTCGCGTGGAGCCTCGTCGCCCGCGGTGAAAAACGCACGGGTCGGACGGGGGAGGACGGTGAGGCGACCGGTGCTTCGACCGTGCGCCGGAGTAACCGTCGGGACACTCGGCGGAAACGTTCATTACACTCGGCGGAAACGTTCGGATATGAGCGAAGCGGACGACGAGAACGTCCTCATCGAGTACTACCGTCGGTACGTCGGCGACCCGGACCGGACGATTGACGTGTACGCCGGGTTCGGGCTGTTCTCCGCCGGCATCGCGCTCGGGGTGATCGGAGTCGTCGTGTTCCTCTACAGCGCGACGCTCGACCCCACCGCGCTCTCGACGTACGCGGTCCGCGAGGTCGCCGCGGTCGCGGGCGCGGTCGGCCTCCCCGCGCTGCTTTTCGGCATCGTCGTCCTCCTGCCGGTCGACCGCCGGATGCTGTACCTCGCTGGCGTCGGCGTCGCGGTCACGCTCGTCGGCACCGCCGCGTTCACCTGGGCGTACCCGTACAACTGGAACGTCGTTCCCAACCCCGACTACAGCGCGCAGGTCGTCGCGGTCTACACCGTCGGGCTAGTGGCGGTCATCGGCGCCACGGGCGGCGCCTTAGTCGCGCACCGGGTTGAGCGCGCGACGGGCAGGGCGGCCGCGGGGAGCGCGGCGGTCGGAGGCGGCGCCACGGACGCGAGCGGCGGGTCGGGAACCGAGGGCGCTGACGGCGAGAAGGTCACCGAGGAGTCGGTCCGCGCGGACATCGAGCGCGAGCTGGAGGACGCGGAGCTGACGTGGGGCGGCGTCGAGCGCTCCGAGACGCGCCGGCTGGAGCTGAACACGAGCGCGGTCGACGAGGCGGACGTCGACACCGAGAAGCTCGCCGGGTCCGCGACCGAGACGCGGACGACCTCAGGCACGGTCAACGACGCGGTCTCGGAGCTGAAGGGGCTCCAAGGTGGCGACGTGAAAACCGACAGCGGCCAGGGGACCGACGATCAGGCCGCGAAGCTCCGCGAACTGCGCGAGCAGCAGCGGGAGGAGGCTGAAGCGGAGGACGAGGACGGCTCGGTCGTCGACCGGATCAAGGGCCTGTTCGGCTGAAGCGGGCAAATTACGCTCGATATTATAAAGTTCAAGGAGAATACCTGCGGCTTCAGCCGCAGGATGAATCCGACAACTCAGAATCAAACTACGCTGCAATAGCCACTCTGAGATTTGGCA
>JBNJEE010000119.1:0-7509 GCA_051745525.1 Methanobacteriota archaeon
TCGCGACGGGCTCTGCCTCGGCTTCGAGTCCCGCTCCCTCGTCGGACCCCGATTCTTTGTCGGGCTCCGCTTCCTCGTCGGGCTCCGCTTCCTCGTCGGACCCCACTTCCTCGTCGAACGACTCCTCAGGGTCGGGCGCGTCGTCCGAAGCGGACTCCGCCGCTTCCTCGTCGGGGAGGTGTTCGCCGTCGGGCTCCTGAACGAGGACGCCGCGGAACTCGCGGTCGGCCTGTCGGATCGACCAGCCGAGGTCGATGTTGCCGTTGTCGCGGACGCCCTTCACCTGGACGAACACCTCGTCGCCGGGCTCCCAGTCGAGGCTGTCGAGTCGACGGTCGAGCTCGGAGCGGTGGAGCAGTCCGGTGACGCCCGGCGCGAGGTCGACGAACACGCCGAACTCGGCGTACCCGTCGACGACGCCTCGGTAGAACCGGCTCGGAACCAGACCGTCGGGAGATTCGCCGCGGAAGTCGAACACGACGTCTTCCTGGTGCGAGTCGCAGACGCGACCGCCCCCGACGTCGGTGCCACAGATGATACAGGATCCCATTTGAGTACACCGAGTGCCTCGGGCCTAAAACGGTTGTCGAAAGCCCGCTGGCCGACGCGACGGGAACGCGGCGAGGCCCCGGCCGTCACGCCGTGAGCGCGCGGCCCGTCACGCGGCGAGCAGCGTCCGCGCCGCGGCCACGACGCGGTAGCCCACACCGTAGCCGAGCGTGGCCGGCGGGAGCGCGGCCGCGACCGTCCGGAGCGCCCCCAGCCCGTGGACCGTCCGGAGCCCGACGATCAGCAGCACCGCGGCGTACGCGCCGCAGAGGACGCGGAGCTCGGGGACCGCCGGCCCGGCCAGCGCCATCGGCGAGCTCGCGTACGCGACGGCCTGGACCGTCTCGCTGACGCCGCCGCGGTCGCGCAGCCCCACCCCGTCGTCGAACTCGACGCTCGCCAGGACGACCGAGACGGTCGCGACCGCAGCGGTCAGGTGGAGGCCGACCGGCGCCCCTAGCGCGACCACGACGAGGAACACCACGAGCCCGGACAGCAGCGCGGAGGACGGGACGACGACCGGCACCGCTCCGGGGTCCGAGGCGATCAGGCCGAGCGTGAACGCCGCGGCGACCGCGACCGCGAACGTCAGCGCGGGCGCCTGATCGCCGGGCGTGATCCCGTTCTCGAACGCCCGGTGCGGCCGAACGAGTACCTCGATCCAGGTGCGCGCGATCCCCCGGAGGCCGCGGGGGCGACCGCCGGTCGAATCGCTCATCCGAGACGTCACGGCCGGAGTTCGGCCGCGCGGAATAACCCGCTTCCGGTTCGGTCTGCCCCGCGCGGATCCGGTCCAGTCCGGGCGCATCGCGCCGCCGCTCGCGCCTAAACTTATCAGCCCTGATACGCGGCGCAGAAATCCTTATATCGACCCCGTCTGAGTGTCGGTCGAATGGTGGCGTTTCGAGACGACGAGCGAGGGTTCACCCCGCTGGCGGGGACAGGACTGCTCGTCGGGGTCGTCGTGTTGCTGCTCGCCATCGTCGGTGCGGCGGTGTTCGGCCTCATCGACAACGTCGCCCCGCCGAACGCCGAGTTCGAGGGCCAACAGGAGGACGGCGACATCGTCGTCGTCGCGTTCGGCCCCGATCCGATCCCGGCTGAGGAGCTGTACGTCCGCGGCGAGGACCCGGACGGGGAGGTCCAGTTCGGCGCGTGGCCCAGCGACGGCGTCGTCCGCCCGGGTGACGAGGTCGTCGTCCCCAATGCGACCGGCAACGAGGACTTCGAGGTGGTCTGGGAGCCGGTGGCGTTCGACACCCGAGAGACGCTCGGGAGCTACAGCGGCGAGGACTCCGCGATCGACGAGTGGAGCGAGGAGAGCGGCGGCTCGGCGCCCGGCGGCGCCGTCGGCGTCTGAGGCTCGACTCCGAGTGCGGTCGCGGCCGATACCCCTGCCCCGCTCACTCGACGGCGACCCACTCGCCGCGCTCGTCGGCACGCTCGATCGCCGCGAGCGCGCGCTGGACCTCGTAGCCGTCCTCGAACGACGGCTCGAACGCCTCCCCCTCGGCGACCGCTGAGAGGAACTCGTAGTTCTCGTGGACGAACGTGTGCTCCCACCCGATCACGTGTCCGGGGGGCCACCAGCGGTCGACGTAGGGGTCCGACTCCTCGGTGACCAGCACCGTCTCGTAGCCGCGGCTCCCCTCCCGCAGCACCTCCAGCTCGTTGAGCCGCTCTAGGGAGAACTTCAGGCTCCCTTTCGTCCCGTGGACCGCTATCGTGTGGTCGTTCTTGTGCCCCTCGGCGACGCGGCTGGCCTCGAAGCTCCCGGTCGCGCCCGACTGGTAGTCGACCTGCGCGCCGTAGGCGTCGTCGACGGTCACGTCGCGGTACTCCGCCACCTCGCCGTCCCCGTCGTAGACGGGCCGCTCGTCGACGAACGTCGTCAGCTGTCCGGAGACGCGGTCGATTCCGCCGACCGAGTCGCCGACGAGGAAGTTCGCGAGGTCGATCGTGTGCGCCCCCAGGTCGCCGAGCGCTCCCGAGCCCGCCATGCCGGCGTCCATGCGCCACGCCCACGGCGCCTCGGGGTCGACCAGCCAGTCTTGCAGGTACCGCCCGCGAACTTGCCGGATCTCGCCGAGTTCGCCGTCCTCGATCAGCCCCTTCGCGTGGCGGATCGCGGGGACGAACCGGTAGTTGAACGCGGTGCCCGCCGGGACATCCGCCGCGGCCGCCGCGTCGCGCATCGCTGCCGCCTCCGCCAGCGTCGGCGCGGGCGGCTTCTCGCAGAGGACGGGGGTCCCCGCTTCGAGGGCGGAGATCGACGGCTCCGCGTGGACGTGGTTCGGCCCGAGGTTGTAGAAGACGTCCACCTCGTCGAGCGCCGCCTCCCAGTCGGTCGCGGTGTGGGAAAAGCCGAACCGCTCGGCTGCGTCCGCGAGCGCCGCCTCGTCGCGCCCGACGAGCGTGTGGCGCTCGATCGCGGGCGCGTCCGGGAAGAACATCGGGAGCCGCGCCATCGCGTTCGCGTGCGCCTTGCCCATGAATCGATACCCCAGGACACCGACCTTCAGTGGTTCCCGTGTCATATCTGTATCCTCGTTCCTCGTCCCCGCATCATTCCGCCCAGTACGCGTCGCCCGGCTCCGTCTCGAAGACCGCGCGCTCCAGTACGTCGACGGCCTTCTCTAACCCCTCACGCGACGACGTGAGCGAGTCCTCGTGTTCGATCGACAGCGCGCCCTCGTAGCCGACCATCCGGAGCGTCGACACCACGTCCTTCCAGTGGCCCTCGCCGTGGCCGTAGCCGATCGAACGGAACAGCCACGAGCGGTCGGCCTCCTCGGTGTAGCCCGTCGTGTCGAGCACGCCCTTCACGCGCGCGTTCGCGTCGTACACCTTCGTGTCCTTCGCGTGGAAATGGTGGATCGCGTCGCGCTCGCCCAAAAAGCGGATGGCCTCGGTCACGTCGATCCCCTGCCAGTAGAGGTGCGAGGGGTCGAAGTTGGCGCCGATCCGCTCGTTGGTCGCCTCGCGGAGCGCGACGAGTCCAGTCGGCTCGTACACCAGCATGTTCGGGTGCATCTCGATGGCGACGTCGACGCCGTGATGCTCGGCGTGTTCCGCCAGGTCGCGCCAGTAGGGAACCGCGACCTCATCCCACTGGTAGTCGAGCGCGTCGGCGTGCTCGGTCGGCCACGGCGCGGTCACCCAGTTCGGCGTCGAGTCGCCGGGCGCGCCCGCGGGGAGGCCGGAGAAGCAGGTGACGGCGTCGACGCCGAGGAGGTCGGCCAGTTCGATCGCCTCGCGCAGTTCGCGGTCGGCCCCCGCGGCCCGCTCCTCGTCGGGATGGAGCGGGTTGTTGTGCGTCGCCAGCGCGGAGATCCGGAGGTTGTGGCCGTCGAGCAGCCCCAAGAGGTCCTCGCGTGCCGCCTCGTCGCCGAGGAGCGCCTCACGGTCGACGTGGTCCTCGCCGGGCCAGCCCCCGCCGCCGAGTTCGACGGCGTCGACGCCGATGCCGTCGAGGTACGCGACCGCGTCGTCGATCGGTTCGCCACCCAAGGGAACCGTTAGCACGCCGATGTCCATGCGCGGGAGATACACCGACGCCCCAGATAAGCCTTCAGGAAGCGCCCACGGGGTGGCACTCGTCCGTCGCGGACCGCGTCCGCCGTCCGCCGGCCGTCGCTGCGCGTTCCCGCCGCGAACCGAATCGCTCCGCCGCGAACCGCATGAGGTTTTAACGGGTGGAACGCGTATGACGGAACATGGGAATCCTCTCGCGCGCCTCCTACGTCATCCGCTCAAAGGTGAACGCCCTCCTCAACCGGGCGGAGGACCCGACGGAGTCGCTTGACTACTCGTACGAACAGATGCGCGACGAGCTTCAGGACGTCAAACAGGGGATCGCCGACCTGACGACCCAGAAGAAGCGCCTGGAGATCCAAAAGCGCAAGCTCGAAGAGAACGTCGAGAAGCACAACCGCCAGGCCCGCGAGGCGGTCCAGCAGGACCGCGACGACCTCGCGCGCAAGGCGCTCGAAAAGAAAAAATCGAAGATGGCCCAGATCGAGGAGCTGGAGGGCCAGATCGCGAAGCTGAACGACACCCAAGACCAGCTCGTCGAGAAGAAGAACAAACTCCAGAACCGCATCGAGGAGTTCCGCACCAAGAAGGAGACGATGAAGGCCCGCTACGAGGCGGCCGAGGCGTCCACCCGCGTCTCGGAGGCGATGACCGGCGTCGGCGACGAGATGGAGGACGTGAGTCGCTCCATCGAGCGTGCCGAGGAGCGCACCGAGGAGATGGAGGCGCGTTCGGAGGCGATGGACGAGCTGGAGGACTCCGGTGCCTTCGAGGACGCGCTCTCCGACAAGGACAGCATCGACCGCGAGCTGGAGGGCCTCTCGACGAACAGCGAGGTCGACGCCGAGCTAGAGACGCTCAAGGGCGAGCTCGGCAAGGGCGAGTCGTCGAACGGTGACGCCGCCGTCAGCGACGAGGACGTCGACGCCGAGCTCTCTGACATCGAGGCGGAGATCGACGGCGACGACTTAGAGAGCGACCTGGACGGCGATTCGGACGCCGACGCGGATATCGACGAGGAGCTCGACGTCGAGCTGGAGGAGTCGGAGTCCGAGGCCGACGAACCGCGAAACTGACGGCCGGTCCCCGCGATTCTCCCCGTCCCCGCTTCGATACACCTCACTCCGACGCCGGGCGCGCGCCGGTCCCCGCGCGGTCCTGATCGGCGAGCCGGATCTCGCCGTCCGCGAGGCCGACGCCCTCGTACGGGTCGTCGGCGAGCAGCAGCGAGCCGTCGACGTCGGCGTAATCGAGGAGCGGCGCGAGCTGCGCCGCCGCCGCGATGGAGGCGTTCGACTCGATCATACAGCCGCACATCACGTCGAGCCCGTGCGCCCGGGCGGCGGCGATCAGCCGCCGCGCCTCGGAGAGGCTCCCGGTCTTCATCAGCTTCAGGTTCGCGATGTCGCAGCGGTCGGCGATCGCGGGCACGTCCGCGGCCGTCACGCAGGACTCGTCGGCGGCGATCGGCAGCTCGGAGCGCTCGTAGACGTAGCGGAGCCCCTCGGGGTTCTCGGCCGGGACGGGCTGTTCGACGAACTCCACGTCGCGGTCGGCGAGCCACGCGCTCTTCTCGACGGCCTCCTTCGGCGTCCACGCCTCGTTGGCGTCGACCCGCAGCCGGGCGTCGGGCGCGGCCTCGCGGACAGCGTCGATCAGCTCGCGGTCGCGGTCGGTGCCGAGCTTGATCTTCAACACAGAGTAGCCGGCCTCGACGGCGTCGGCCGTCTTCTCGCGCACGCGGTCGGTCTCGTCAAGGCCGACCGTGAACGACGTCATCGGCGCGTCGTCCGGGTCGAGTCCCCACAGGCGGTGGAGGGGGACGCCGAGCCGCTTCGCCGCGAGGTCGTGGACGGCGATCGAGACGGCACAGCGGGCGGCGGGGTTGCCGCTCACGACCGCCCGAAGTTCGGCCTCGATTGCATGAATGGCGTGGGGGTCGCCGACGCGCTCGACGGCGTCGAGCAGGTCCGGCATGACCGCCGCCACGGTGTCCGCGGTCTCGCCGTAGTGGGCCGACGGCGCCGCGCCGCCGATCCCCGTCATCCCCCCGTCGTCGGTGACGCGAACGATCACGTTTTCGGCCGCAGTTTGGGTCCCCCGCGAGATGGTGAACGGGTTCTCTAGCGGCAGCGAGACGCGCTCGAACTCGGTTTCGAGGCTCATTCGCCGCCGAGCCCCGCGTCGACGATCCCGTCCACGATCCGCTCGGCGCCGTCCCGGACCGGGTCGGCCGCCGGCACCCCGACCTCGTCGGCGAAGTCGGCCACGGCCTCCGCGGCGGCTGCGTCGTCCGCGACGTTCTTCGTGTTGAGCGCGCCCGCGACGACGCCCGTCTCGTGGACGGGCGCCGCGAGGCCCTCGTAGAGGTCGACGTAGTCGGTGAGCGGCGGGAGGTCGAACGACTCGTAGCCGTGGACGACCTCGCGGCCCGCGGCGTGACAGAGGACGAGGCCGTCGGCCATCGACCCGTGGAGGATGCCGCAGGTGACCGCGGAGTAGGCGGGGTGGACGATGCTCCCCTGGCCCTCGACGACGAGCAGGTCGTGATCGTCGCCGGCCTCGTGGAGCAGCTTCTCGACCGCGCCCGCCGTGAAGTCGGAGACGACGCGGTCGATCGGGTTCCCCCAGCCGGCGATCATGATCCCGGTCTGGCCGGTGGGGACGAACGCGGCGTCGATCCCGCGCTCGCGTGCAGCCGCAACGATCTCCAGCGAGGCGGTCATCTTTCCCACGGAGCAGTCGGTGCCGACCGTACACACCACGTCGGCGTCCACGTCCCCGGAGGTTCCTGTCGCGACCGTGAGGTCGTCGTCGGGCTTGCGCACGTCGACGAGGTCGACGCCGTGTTCGGCGGCCAGCGCGGCGACCCCCTCGTCCTCGTTTAAGAAGTAGTGAAGGCCGCTCACGACGTCGCAGCCGGCCTCGATCGCGGCCTCTACGTCCGACCGCCATGACTCGTCGAAGCCGCCGCCGATCGGCGCGATCCCGATATATAAGGCGTCGAGGTCGCCGTCGGCGGCCGCGTGTGCGTCCGCGAACGACTCGACGATCGGCGCGTCCGCGACGTCGGGGACGTGGTCGCACACTCGGTCGCCGGCGCGGTCGCGGTCGAGGACGGCCCGGACGTCTTGGTCGCCGTAGCGCAGCACGCCGAGCGCGGTCTTCGCGCGGTCGGGGAACTTCTCGTGGGCGAGGACGGCGATCCGCTCGTTGTCCATGGTGGGTCGCTCGCCCCGGGAGTTCTTAAAGGAGTCGAGGGTCAGTCGAGCGGCGGACTCGACCGCGGCGACTCCATCCGACGAGCCCCCGACTATCGCTCCGACATTTATAAAGTTCAAGGAGAATACCTGCGGCTTCAGCCGCAGGATGAATCCGACAACTCAGAATCAAACTACGCTGCAATAGCCACTCTGAGATTTGGCA
>JBNJEE010000120.1:0-7488 GCA_051745525.1 Methanobacteriota archaeon
AAGGAAGAGAGGACTCCCTTTTCTCTTTTTCCCCCCCCCCCGAGGCTGGGAGGCGTGAGGTGCGGAGCGGTGCGGTTGCGGAGCGGGGCGGAGCAGTTGGGGTGTCGCACGCGTTGGGCAGAGCCGCTACTCCGCCGGCGATTTATAAGCGATCGACCGGAGCGCAGTAGCGCTCACCGCGCCGCCGCTGGCGATTATTTATAAGTGGCCACCGCGGGCCGCGTGGCAACACGCCGCACTCACCGAGCTATCGGTCCGCCGAGGCGGTACCGACGCTCCGATACGGTTTTGGGCCGTCCGGCGGAAGCACCGATAAATGCTGTCTCGACAGTTCGTCCGGGAGAACCCCGATGTCGTCCGTGAGGCGCTCGCCAACAAGGGCGTCGACGTGGACCTCGACCGGATACTCGACGTCGACGAGGAGTGGCGAGAGCTGAAACAGCGCGGCGACGACCTGCGCCACGAACGCAACGAGGTCTCCTCGAAAATCGGCGAGCTGAAAGCCGCCGGCGAGGAGGCAGAGGCGCAAGAAGCGATCGAGCGCTCGCAGGAACTCAAGGCCGAACTCCAGGATATCGAGGACCGCGCCGACCAACTGGAGGCCGAACTGGAGCAGTCCCTGCTCGAACTTCCGCAGATCCCCCACGAATCGGTGCCCGTCGGCGCCGACGAGTCGGAGAACGTCGAGCGGCGCCGCGAGGGGTTCGACGACCGCCGGGAGCTTCCCGACGACGTGATTCCGCACTACGACCTCGGCGAGGAGCTGGAGATCCTCGACTTCGAGCGCGGCGCGAAGGTCGCCGGCGGCGGCTTCTACGTCGCGAAGGGCGACGGCGCCCGACTCGAACACGCGCTGATCCAGTTCATGCTCGACGTCCACCGCGAGCAGGGGTACCACGACGTGTTCCCGCCGATCCCGGTCAACTCCGACTCGATGCGGGGCACCGGTCAGCTCCCGAAGTTCACCGAAGACGCCTACCGGATCGAGGGGACGAACGAGGAGCCGTACGAGGACGACGACCTCTGGCTGCTCCCGACCGCGGAGGTGCCCGTCACGAACCTCCACCGCGACGAGATCCTGCTCGGCGAAGACCTCCCCCTCAAGTACCAGGCGTACACGCCGAACTTCCGACAGGAGGCGGGCGAGCACGGCACCGAGACGCGCGGAATCGTCCGCGTCCACCAGTTCAACAAGGTGGAGATGGTGAACTTCGTCCGGCCCGAGGAGAGCGAGGAGCGCTTCGAGGGGCTCGTCGACGAGGCCGAGGAGGTGCTCCGCCGCCTCGAACTCCCCTACCGCGTGCTGGAGATGTGCACCGGCGACCTCGGGTTCACGCAGGCGAAAAAGTACGACCTGGAGGTGTGGGCGCCCGGCGACGACATGGATGAGGGCCCCGAGGAGGGCGGCCGCTGGCTCGAGGTCTCCTCGGTCTCGAACTTCGAGGACTTCCAGGCGCGCCGCGCCGGAATCCGGTTCCGCGAGGAGCACCACGAGTCGGCCGAGCACCTCCACACCCTGAACGGCTCGGGGCTCGCGGTCCCGCGGATCGTCGTCGCCATCTTGGAGTACTACCAGAACGACGACGGCACCGTCACCGTCCCCGAGGCGCTGCGCCCGTACATGGGTGGGACCGAGACCATCGAGGGACACGACGCCGTCGGCGAGACGAAGTTGGGCGGGGAGTAGGCGGAAAGTAGGCGGAAAGTAGGCGAGAAGTCGACCGCTGCCATCCCCGTTCAGTCATCGGCACTGGTACGCTCGTTTTGCGGTTAAAACAGGTCGATGAGCCCCTTCGCGGCCGCGACCAAGAGAAACATGTAGAAGACGTTTCCGACGGTGGCGAACACGAGAAAACGGCCCAAAGGATACTTGCTCAGGCCGGCCGGGATACTCATCAGGCCCCCCATACCTGGAATGGCGTTCACCAGACAGAGGCCGACGCCGCCAAACCGATCGAACGTCCGGGTGACGAACCGCATCCACCGGTCGCCCACCTTTGCCCGGATGAACAGGGGAAGACGGTCTAGATACGGCACCCGCCGGCGAATCCCGATGAACTCCGGACGGTCCTCGTTGAGCCCTCGGTACAGCGTCCACTGGCCGAGCGTTGATGCGGCGACACACAGCCCAATAACGGTTAACAGCTCCAGCGTAGGTGGGTTGACGGCAACGACGTATCCGAAGAAAAGCGCCCCGGGAGGGGTGAATTTCCCGATGATCATCCCGTCAAAGTAGAACAACGCAACGAAAAGCGGCACGCCGACCGCAACGACGAGCTCCGTCCATGAAACGGGAAGGACACTCGTAACCATCCCGTTCCCTTTGCTTTCGTGATACTTGAATACTCCTGTAAGATGGGGCAAGTTCGCACACGTATCCGTCGTCGTGTATCAGTACGTCATCCGCGCGGTCGCCGGCGGCGATCGTCGCTACTGGTTTTCGAGGGCGTCGAGGACGCACGCGGCGGCGACCACCGCCTCCTTCGGCACGTCGCTCGCGTCGTCGATGGTGACCGTGTACGCGTCGCGCAGCGAGAACTTCCCCTCGATGTCGCCGACGTGACCGCCGTCGACGTCGAAGATCTCGTACTTGTTCGGGACAAGGTTGGCGACCGCGACGAGGTGTCGGAGCGCGGACATCGCCTTGCTCTTCGACCGGATCGTCGCCAGCGCCTCCCCCGTGTCGGGGTCGCGGATCGTCCAGTTCTCGACGAACAGCGAGAAGTCCTCGTCGAGGACGACGACCTCCTCGCCGGTGCCCGAGTCGACGATGGCGTAGTTGCCGGCGACGTCCATGATCCCGCCCGCCTTCACGGTGAACGCGTCGTCGCCGTCGCCGGTGACGAACGGGAACTCCTCTTTCAGCTTGAACATCTTCTGTTTCCCGCGCAAGGCGACGGTGCCGTCGCTGTCGCGGACGGCGTACTTGTTCCGGATCGCCGACTGCTTGACCTCGTACCGGTCGTCGTCGAGATCGACCGTGGAGATGTCGTACGCGGTCGACGTCGATCCGAACGCGGAGGGCTCGCTCATAGGTCCCGAGAGGTCCACGTTCGGAAAAAATGCTTCCGTTCGTCCCGGATGCGGTCCCCGTCCGCTCACATCGGGGCCTACGGCGTCAGCCGGCCGATAGAGAGCCACTCGACGTCGGCGTCGCGGGCCGCATTCCCACCACCGTCCTCCCCTACCCCGGCCAGCGCGAACACCATCTCCTTGCGGACGCCGCCCGCGAGTCGCACGTCGAGCGACAGTTCGCGCGGCGAGAACCGGCGGTCGGGGTCGACGACGCGCACGAGGTGCTCGGAGTGCGGGAGGTCGTCGACCGTCTCCACGTCGAGGTACGTCCGGAAGTCAGCGCCGAACTTGAAGCCGGTCTTCGGGACGGTGTCGGCCTCGCGAAGCCGTCGATACACGGCGAGTCGCCGGTCGAAGCGCTCGCCCTCGACCGCGCGGCCGCGGGCGACGATGGCGGCGGCGGGGCCGTCTGTCTCTGCGGCGCCCTCGCTGAGAGATTCGCCCGCCCCGTTCACCGCCCCGACCGACGCCGACAGCGACAGCGCCCCGTCGGCCGCCAGCGACGCCGCCTCAACCAGCGAGAGCTGGATCGCCCCTTCGACGGCCGCGGCGCGACCGGTGAGCGGCTGGCCGTAGAAGCCCCGCTCGTAGAGGGGATCCGGGGCGTCCCAGACGACGACCCGATCCGAGAGCAGGACGCCCGTCACGCGCTCCGCGGGCTCGTACTCGGTCGTTCCCGCGAGGTCAGCGCGGTCCGTCGCGAAGTACGTGATGTCGGACTCCTCGTCGACGACGGCGAGGGTGCGGCCGGCGAGCCCGGCCGCGGGGAGCGACTCGCGCTCGCCCACGACCTGCACCGGGTACTTCACGTTCCCCGTGTCGGGCGTCGACCCGCGTTCGTAAGCGACGAAGTCGACCGCGTCGGCGACGGGGGCGTCTCCGCCGGGCCAGGGGTCGCGGGCCGGCGAGAGGTAGAAGCCGCGGTCGCGGAGGTCGGCGTACACGAGGTAGCGCACCGCGAAGCGGTCGGCGGCGGCCGCGCTCTCGACGAAGAAGCGCTCGAACCCGGCGGCGTCGCCGTCGGTGTCGCTGTCGGTGCCGCGTCCGCCGCCGGAATCGAGGGTGACGCCGGCCAGGTCCCCGCGGAACAGCAGGTGGGCGGCCTCGACGCGCGAGAGCTCGATCTCGTTGCCGTCGAGCGGGCGCCCGTAGCCGCGGGAGTCGTAGAATCGCTGGCGGGCGTCGCCGGCGACGCGGACCGCGCCGTCGCGCAGGTGCCCTGTCGGTTGCATACCTAGCCGCCCGCTCGCGGGAGGGAAGGGGGTTGCGGTCGGCGGTCGGCGGCCGACAGTCGGCGGCCCGGATCGACGGCGCGAGCCGGGGCGCCGATCGCCGGCCGGGCCGGACAAGGATAAAGAGCCGGCGGCGACTACGACGGTCATGAACGAGACCGCCGCCCTCCGGCTCACCGTCCGCGCCGCCGAGAAGCGGGACGCGGGCCGCGGCATCGCCCGGCTCCCCGAATCCGCTCGCAAGCGACTCGGCCTCCTCAGCGGCGACACCGTCGAGATCCGCGGCGAGCGGACCGCGGTGGCGAAGGTGTGGCCCGGGGGCGCCGACGCCCGCGACGGCTCCGTCCTCATCGACGCCGACACCCGAGCGAACGCCGGCGTGAAGGTCGGCGACACCGTCGCAGTCGGACCCGTGGACGTCGAGGACGCGACTCGCGTCGTCCTCGCGGCGCCCGCCCGTCTCGCCGACGTCGACGTGAGTCGCGAGGTCGTCGAGCGCGCGCTCGCTCGGGACCTCCGCGATCGGCCCGTCACCGAGGGCGAGGCGGTCCACGTCGAGCGCCTCGGTGGGCTCCGATTCGTCGTCGCCGAGACGCGGCCCGCCGGCACGGTACGAGTCACCGATCGAACCGACGTATCGGTCGTGTACGAGGAGCGCGAGGACGCCGAGAGCCGGACGACCGGGACGACCGAGGGGGCTGGGACGGCCTCCTCGGCGACCCACTCGACGGGCGCCTCCGGGACCGCACCGACTGGGGGCGACGGCGGTTCCGCCGGTCCCGGCGGCGTCGACGGCGCCGCACCCCCCGCAGAGCACACCGCCGGCGCGACCTACGAGGACATCGGCGGTCTCGACGAGGAGTTGGAGTTGGTTCGCGAGACGATCGAGCTCCCGCTCTCGGAGCCGGGCGTGTTCACTCGCCTCGGCGTCGACCCACCGAAGGGCGTCCTGCTCCACGGGCCGCCGGGCACCGGGAAGACGCTCATCGCGCGCGCCGTCGCCAACGAGGTGGACGCGACGTTCATCACCGTCGACGGCCCCGAGATCATGTCGAAGTACAAAGGCGAGAGCGAAGAGCGCCTCCGGGACGTGTTCGAGCGCGCGAGCGCGGACGCCCCGGCGATCGTCTTCTTCGACGAGATCGACTCGATCGCGGGCAAGCGCGACGACGGCGGCGACGTGGAGAACCGCGTCGTCGGCCAGTTGCTCTCGCTGATGGACGGGCTCGACGCCCGCGGCGACGTGATCGTCATCGGCGCGACCAACCGCGTCGACAGCCTCGACCCCGCGCTGCGCCGGGGCGGTCGCTTCGACCGCGAGATCGAGATCGGCGTCCCCGGGGAGGCGGGCCGCCGGCAGATCCTCGACGTCCACACGCGCCGGATGCCCCTCGCGGACGACGTCGACCTCGACCGCATCGCGAGCCGGACCCACGGGTTCGTCGGCGCCGACATCGAGGGGCTGACACAGGAGGCGGCGATGATCGCGCTCCGCCGGGCCCGCGAGACCGACGCCACGGCGCTGGCCGAGGTGACGGTCGGACGGGCCGACTTCGAGGCGGCCCACGCCGCCGTCGAACCAAGCGCGATGCGCGAGTACGTCGCCGAGCAGCCGACCACTGATTACGCCGACGTCGGGGGGCTCCCGGACGCCAAGGCGAAGCTGGATCGGGCGGTCTCGTGGCCCCTCACCTACGGGCCGCTGTTCGAGGCGGCTCGCGCCGACCCGCCGACCGGGGTGCTGCTCCACGGGCCGCCCGGCACCGGGAAGACGCTGCTCGCGAGAGCGATCGCGGGCGAGAGCGGCGTCAACTTCATTCAGGTCGCCGGCCCGGAGCTGCTCGACCGGTACGTGGGGGAATCGGAGAAGGCGGTCCGGGACCTGTTCGATCGCGCCCGCCAGGCCGCCCCGGTCATCGTCTTCTTCGACGAGATCGACGCGATCGCGGCCGACCGCGACGGCCCCGGCGGCGACGGGTCGGGCGTCGGCGAGCGCGTGGTCTCCCAGCTGCTCACGGAACTGGACCGCGCGAGCGACAACCCCAACCTCGTGGTGCTGGCGGCGACGAACCGGCGGAACGCCCTCGATCCCGCGCTGCTCCGCCCGGGGCGGTTAGAGACGCACATCGAGGTGCCCGAACCCGACCGCGACGCCCGTCGGAAGATCCTCGACGTTCACACCCGCGAGAAGCCCCTCGTCGAGGGGGTCGACCTCGAGCGGCTCGCCGACGAGACGGAGGGGTACTCCGGCGCGGAGATCGCCGCGCTCTGTCGGGAGGCGGCGCTCCAAGCCATCGAGCGCGTCGCCGACGAGCACGGCGCGGCCGCCAACGACCACGCCGACGAGGTCGGTATCACCGGCGACGACTTCACGACGGCGCTGGCGACGATCCAGCCGGCGAACCTGTGAGAGTCGATGACCGCCGACGCGGGTGACGGGCCTGGCCGGAACGCCGACGCGGGTGACGGGCCCGACCGGAACAGCGGCGGCACGCCGCGGGGGCCGCCGACCGTCAGCGGGCTCGCCGCGAGCCTCGGCGCCGCGGTTCGATCTCGTCCCCCGGCCGAGATCGCGCTCGTGTTCCTCCCGCTCCCGGCGCTGCTCGTCGCCGTGAGCCTGCTCCCGGGGTCGTCGGCGTGGCGGCTCTCGCTGGCCGCCGAGGGCGTCTTCGAGAGCCGGTGGACGCTGTGGACCGCGTTCGCGTCGAGCTACGTCCACACGACGACGACGCACCTCGTCGATAACGTCGTGAACTACTGGCTGCTGCTCGCGGTCGCATACCCGCTGTCGGTCGTCGCCGGGTGGCGACGCCGGCTCCTGTACGCCGCGCTGACGTACCTCTCGGTCGTCCCGATCGTCTCCGCGTGGGCGACAATCGTCGCGCTCGGCGGGCTGACGAACGCGCCGACCGCGGGGTTTTCGGACGTGAACAGCGCGTTTCTCGGGTACCTCGTTGTCGTCTGGTTCGCCGCGCTGGCGACGGAGACGAACGGGAACGGAGCGGTCGACCGCAGCCCGGACGGCGGCCTCGTCGGCATCGACGCTCGGTGGGCGGCCGTCGTCGCGCTCGCGTCGCTCGCGGTCGCGTATCTCGTTCCGAGCGGCGCCGGCTACTTTCCGCCGCTCCCGGCGGTCGGCGGCCTGTTCGCCGTCGCCGCGGTCGCCGTCGCCGCCGGGCTG
>JBNJEE010000121.1:0-7456 GCA_051745525.1 Methanobacteriota archaeon
AACGGATATATCCCCTCGTATGAACCAAGAGTTCGCAAAGGTTTAACCCACTGTCCTGTTTATAAGTCAAAACAGTCCCGCCGAGGCGCGTGACCTCGACCTCGTCGCCGACGGCGACGACCCGACGGTCGAGCCGGCGGCGGATGGCGTCCTCGCTCCGCTCCAAGTCGACCGACTGGCGGAGGCGCAGCGTGACCGACGACGCGACCGGGAGCGTCGACGACGACACGGTGGCGGCGTCGCCCGGGTCGAGCCCGGCGATCCGGCGGAGCCGCTCGGGCAGGAAGACGGCCCGCGTCCCGGCGTCGACCGCGACGACCGGGGCGACGACGCGGCGTGCGCCCTCGACGGCCACCGCGTCACCGAGGCCGATCCCGAGGTCGTCGAGGACAGCTTCGGAGAGCCCGACACGGTCCCCCGGAACCGACGTGGGGGGCTCCTTGACTGGGACGCGCACGCTCATGTTCCGCGAGCCCGCTCGAAGGGCAACTCCTCGACGGCGAGGGTCGACACCATACGTCGAACTCACGCCCAGCGACCACAAAGTAGCCACGGCCTGACTGGACAGTCGTGCCTCGGCTTCCGCAGCGGCCGACCGATCGAAATTCGATTGGTTTGTGATGTGTCGATCCGAATCTCATACATAGTAGTTGGTAGATGACCGAACGCCGAGTAATATCCGAATCTGTCGATCGAACGGTGACAACTCACATCCTCGGAAGACAAGCAACCATTAACCCGTATGGGTGCGAACTGCTGACTATGGCGAACGCTCGGGCGCTCCTCGTCCACCCAGAGGAGGGAAGTGATCGGATCGAGACCGCGCTCGACGCCGCGGGGTTCGACGTGACCCGCACGGACACCGCGGCGTCCGCGGTCGCGAAGGCGACGACCGGCGAGTACGACTGCGTCGTCAGCGAGTACGCGCTGGCCGGCGACGACGGAGTTGCCCTCGCGACCGCGATAGAGGAGTCCGACGCCGGCGTACCCGTTGTGATGTTCACGGCGACGGACGAGGAAGGCGTGCCGGAGGCCGCCTTCGAGAACGGCGTCGACAGGTTCCTCCAGAAGAACGGGTCGGCGTCGATCGACCGGCTCGTCTCCGACGTCTCGACGGTCTGTTCGGGGGTCCCGACCTCGGAGCCGCGACAGGACGTCTCCGACCACGAGCCGACCGCGTCGGAGGTGACGCGCGCCGTCGAGGACGCGCCGATCGGAATCAGCATCAGCGACCCCGACCTCCCGGACTACCCCCTCGTGTACGTCAACGACGCCTGGGAGGAGCACACCGGCTACCCGGTCGAGGAGGCGCTCGGTCGCAATCCGCGGTTCCTTCAGGGGCCGGGGACGGACCCGGAGACCGTCGAGGAGATCGGGGACGCGATCGCGAACGAGGAGGAGGCGACCATCGAGATCCGGAACTACCGGCGCGACGGGACCCCGTTCTGGAACGAGCTGACGGTGGCGCCGATATACGACGAGGACGGCGAGGTGGCGCACTACGTCGGCTTCCAGAACGACATCACTGACCGGAAGGAGGCGGAGCGGCTCGCCGAGGAGCGCGCCGAGAAGCTCGCGACGGAGCGCCGCTCGCTCGACAGAGTTCTCGGCCGGGTGAACGGACTGTTCAGCGACATCAGTCGCATCCTCGTCGAGAACCGGGACTCGGGCGTCATCGCGGAGCGCGTGTGTGAGGTCGTCGCCGGCGAGCCGGGGTACGCCGGCGGCTGGATCGGCGAGGTGTCGTCGGCGACCGGGCGGCTCGAGATCCGCGCCGCGAACGGCGTGGCGGTCGAGCCGGGCGCGACGTTCGACGTCGACGAAACGCCGAGGGAGGTACAGGAGGCCATCGAGAGTGAGGAGCTCCGGACCGGGTCGATAGAGCACGCGTCCGACGGCCCGCTCGAACCGAAGTCCGCGGGCGGGCGGCGGTTGCTCGTCGTGCCGCTCACCTATGGCGATCGCCACTACGGCCTGTTGGGGATCTACGGCAGCGGCGCGGACGTGCTCGACCGCCGAGAGCGGCGAGTGTGCGAGTCCGGCGGGAAGATGATCGCGAACGGGCTCCACTCCATCGAGACGACGGAGATGCTCACGACCGACCGCGTCGTGGAGCTCGTGGTGGAGACTCGGGACTCGACGGGGCCGCTCGCGCGGATAGCCGACGCTGTCGGCGGGGAGGTGGAACACCTCGGGACGACGCGGCTCGACGACGACGCCTGCGAGCTGTACTTCCGCGCCGACGGCGAGGACCCGGACCTCGACGAGCTCGCCGCCCTCCCGCTGGTCGAGTCGATGCGGACCGTCTCCGAGACGAACGACGGCGCCAGCTTCGCCGTCACCGTCACCGAGTCGCCGCCGCTCACACAGCTGGCCGACCACGGCGGCGTCGTCGCTGAGGCGACCGCCACGCCGGAGGGGGCGATCCTGACGATCGAGGCGCCGCCCGAGCACGACGTCCGGTCGATCCTCGACGTGTTCCGCGACGAGTACGCGAGCGTCGATCTCCGGTCGCGCGTCGAGCGCGAGAGTCGGGACCGCACCGTCGCGGAGTTCGCGGCCGCGGTCGACGAGCGGCTCACCGAGCGGCAGCGCGCCGCCCTGAAGACCGCGGAGCTGAACGGCTACTTCGAGTGGCCGCGACCGGTCGACGGCTCGGAGATCGCAGAGCAGATGGGGATCACCCGACAGACGTTCCACCAGCACCTCCGCGCGGCCGAGCGGAAGCTGGTCGAGGCGTACGTCGACCCCCGGTCGGGCGAATGAACCGGGAGCGCGCGGCGACTTCGGGGGGCGACGCGTGAGCGACGAGGAGTCGGGTCCGGGCGACGGCCCGGTCGCCGCGGGAACGGACCCGTTCGCCGCGAGCGACGCGATCGTCGTCGCGGCCGACCCGGAGACCGTGTTCGCGTTCCTCGACGACCCGACGAACCACGCGGCGATCACCCCGGGACTCACGGACGTCAGGGACATCGAACCGCTGGCGAACGGCGGGAAGCGCCTCTCGTACACCTACCGGATGGCGGGGATCGGGATCGACGGCGAGATCGTCCAGACGGTCCACGAGCCCCCCGGGCGCCACGCCTTCGAGCTGCGCGGCCGACTCACCGGCACCATCGACCTCCGGCTCAACCCCGTCGACGGCGGGACGAAGCTGACGTACGCCGCGACGTACGGCCTCCCGGAGAACGCGCTCACCAGGGTCGGCGCGCCCGTGATCCGCCGATTCAACGAGCGACAGCTCCGCGCGGCGCTGGAGAACGTCGCCGCGGAGTTCGACGCGGACGGGTGAGGGCGTTCGACGGGCTCGTCGCCAGGAGCGTCGCCAGCCCGACTCGACGACCGGGGGACGGCGAGCCGATACCCGTCCTCGTGCGAACTATTAAGCGTGCGATGGCCCAAACGGAGGGCATGGATCCGATCACCCTCCAAGGCGGACTCGGTTTCGGGCTCGTGAGCGTCGGCCTGCTCGCGCTCCTGCTCGTGGTCGTCACGCTCTGGCAGTCGTTCGAGATCGTCGACGCCTACGAGAAGAAGACGCTCACCGTGTTCGGCGAGTACCGCAAGCTGCTCGAACCGGGTATCAACCTCATCCCGCCGTTCGTCTCCCGCACGTACCCGTTCGACATGCGGACCCAGACGCTCGACGTGCCTCGCCAAGAGGCGATCACCCGCGACAACTCCCCGGTGACCGCCGACGCCGTCGTCTACATCAAGGTGATGGACGCGAAGAAGGCCTTCCTCGAGGTCGACGACTACAAGAAGGCCGTCTCGAACCTCGCGCAGACCACGCTCCGGGCCGTCCTCGGCGACATGGAGCTCGACGACACGCTGAACAAGCGCCAGGAGATCAACGCGAAGATCCGCAAGGAGCTCGACGAGCCCACAGACGAGTGGGGGATCCGCGTCGAGAGCGTCGAGGTCCGCGAGGTCAACCCCTCGAAGGACGTCCAGCAGGCGATGGAGCAGCAGACCTCCGCCGAGCGCCGCCGCCGCGCGATGATCCTCGAAGCGCAGGGTGAACGCCGCTCCGCCGTCGAGCAGGCGGAAGGGGACAAGCAGTCGAACATCATCCGCGCGCAGGGGGAGAAACAGAGCCAGATCCTCGAGGCGCAGGGTGACGCCATCTCGACCGTCCTCCGCGCCCGCTCGGCCGAGTCGATGGGCGAGCGCGCCATCATCGAGCGCGGCATGGAGACCTTAGAGGAGATCGGCCAAGGCGAGTCCACCACCTTCGTCCTCCCGCAGGAGCTCACCAGCCTCGTCGGTCGCTACGGCAAGGCGCTGTCCGGCTCCGACGTACAGGACATGGAGGGGCTGGAGGGACAGGAGTTCGACGACGACACCCGGAAGATGCTCGGCCTCGACGACATCGACGAGATCCTCGGCCAGATAGAGGAGTCCGCGGAGATGAACGTCGAGGAGTTAGAGAAGGAGGCGGAGGCCGTGAAAGCGGGCGACGCCGGCGCGAGCATCAAGTCCGCGGACGAGGTCATCCAGGAGATGGACGACGAGGAGGCGACCGCGGAAGCGGAGACGGAGAAGTAGATCGGCGCGAGGCGCCGCAGCGAGCGGGATTTTCCGCCGCTGACCCGCGCGAGCGAAGTGCTTTTGTCGAGGCGTAGACTAGTGTGGGTGTGAAAGACGGGTTCGACGGCCAGAAGCGCGAGACGCTCCGGCGGTTCGCCGCGGTCGGAGCTGCCGCGCCGTTCGTCGGGACCGCGAGCGCCGACGACGGGGCCGACGACGAGAACGAGACGCGGGAGGCGATCCGCGGCTACGTGCCGACGACCCCCGGCGCGCACTTCTCGAAGCTCCGCGACGACCTCCGCCTCGGCACCGGCGAGGCGCAGTACCACCTCCGGAAGTTGGAGGAGGCGGGCGCGGTCGAATCGGTGAAGGATGCCGACTACCGCCGCTTTTTCCCCGCCGGCCGGTTCGACGAGACAGACAAGCGGGCGCTCGGCTACCTCCGACGGGAGACGCCGCGCGGGATGGTCCTCGCGCTGCTTCGCGACCCCGACGCGACCGGCGCCGACCTCGCGAACGCGCTCGACGTCTCGCGGCCGACGATAAGCGCCGCGGCCGCCGACTTGGAGCGCGCCGGCCTCCTCGACCGGACCGACGGCTACGCGCTGACCGAGCCCGAGCGACTGCTCACGCTTGTCGTTCGCTACGCCGACTCCTTCGACGCCGAGGCCGTCGCGTTCGCCGACAATGCGGCGTCGCTGGTCGCGTACGACCCGTAGACGCGCCTTGTCGCGGGCGGTCCGTCGTTAGTTCGTTACCATCCACGTCGTCCCCGACGAGTAGCCCCACTTCTCGACGTCGACGTCCGTGGCGGCGTCGGCGACGGCCCCCATGTTCGCGCCGACCTCCTTCGCCGAGAGGCCGAGGTCGTCGGCGATCAGCCGCGACTTGAAGTACGTCCGATCGGCCGCGTTCTCGCGGAGGTACCGCAAGATGCGCGCCTGTTTCGGGGTGAGTGCGGTCGACTCGACCGCGACCGCGTCCGGGTGGACAGTGCTCATACCGGTCCCAGGTCGGCACGCCGCATAAGGCGGTTGGTAGACGGGGTTAACACGCCGCAGTCTTGCGGTTTTGCCGGTCATCGCGAGCGTGAGAACCGAGCCACGGCCGGGTTTGGGTACGGCCTTCGAATCGCGGCGGCGATGCGGCGGTACGGCGGCACCGACGCGCCGCTGCCGCCGCACTGGGGTCAGTACAGGTCGGAGACGAACGGCCCGAGCGCGCCGCTCACCCCGGCCGCGAGCGCCTCGGCGCGGTCGACGCGGCCGTCCGTGAGCGCGCCCGCGGCGCCGCCGCGCTTTGCGACCCCGTCGGTGTCGAGGAGGTCGTCCATCACCGGTCCCAGCTCCTCCCCATCGTCGATTCGGGCGGCGACGTCCGCCGGGAGCGCGAGGCTCGGGCCCGCCGCGCGACCGACCCGGTCGCCGTCGGTCACAGCCGCCCACATGATGAGGTAGCGACCGCCGGTCCCGTCGAACCCCGCGACGCCGCCCTCGACGCCGACGCCGAGATCGTACGCCGGTCCAGTCGCCACTTCTGCTTCGAGGGCCGCAGCCGCCCGGTTCTCGGCGCCCGCGACGGTCTCCGCGTGGCCCGTCGGCTGTTCGCTGACGCCGGAGTCGACGGGGACGGACTCGACCGCGACGCCGGTCGGGTCACCGGGGAGGTCGGCGGCCGCCGCCGCGCCGAGCGCCAGTTCGACCGCGCGCCGCTTCACCGGGTTGCCGCTGCCGACGCCGACTCGCAGGGTCGTCATGTCCGGTCGTCGGCGGCGACGACTGAAAACGCGTCGGGATGGAGCAAGCGCGCCAGCCGCTCGATCCCGTCGAGGAGCGCGGGGCTCGGCTGGTTGAGGAGGGAGTCGTCGATCACGCTCACAGGGGCGTCGACCGCCCAGTCGCGCTCGGCGACGGTCTTGGGGTCGACCCGGTCGCCGTGTCCACAGATGTGGACGACGACGTGGTCGGGGTCGGCCCGCTCGACGGCGGCGAGCTCGACCTCCCGGGAGCGCTCGCCGGGCTCGACGAACGGGTAGCGGCCGCCCGCGGCGCGGACCGCGTCGGGGACCCAGTTGCCGGCCGCCATCGGCGGGTCGGACCACTCCTCGCAGTAGGCGGTCGGGCGGGGGCGGTCGGCGACGGCCTCGGCGATCCCGGCGAGGCGGTCGCGGGCGGCCGCGGCGAGTCGCTCGCCCGCCTCGGGGCGGTCGACGTCGGCGCCGCGGGCGGCGAAGCCGTCGACGGCGTCGTCGAGGGTCGCCGGCTCGCGGTGTGCGACGTTCAGGCCGCGGTCGCGGCAGTCCTCGGCCAGGTCGGCCTGGAGCGCGTCGCTCGTGAGGACGACGTCGGAGTCGAGGGCGGCGACGCGGTCGAGGTCGGGGTTCAGCCAGCCGCCGACGACGGTCGGGGAGTCGACCCCGTGTGCGGACCCGGCGGCGGGGGCGTCCGGGAGGTCGCAGTGGGCGGTGACGCCGACGAGTCGGTCGGCCGCGCCGAGCGCGGCGACCGTCGCGGTCGCGCTCGGGGCGAGCGAGACGACGCGGGGCGAGGACATGGCGTTCGATCCGGCCGCGACCGTGTCAACGGTTTCGGTCTTCCCGGCGCGTCGCCGCCGATCGGAAGAACGGCCAAAACACGTGATAGATCGTGTGCTTTCGTCGAGATTCGAGCGACACGTTCCGGTCGTTTTAAGTTGTGTTCCGCCGACGGTAACATAAGATCGCTCTCGGGCAGTTTCAGTTTCCGGGGGCCACCGAGCTATGAGTGAACGACTACACACACGGCGGAGTCGCTCCCGAACGGAGACGAACGAGGAGGAATCGGAGAGTACCGACGAGACGCTGAGCTGTCCGGAGTGCGGCGGGCACGTCGTCAACGACGAGGAACACGGCGAGACGGTCTGCAGCGACTGCGGGCTCGTCGTCGAG
>JBNJEE010000122.1:0-7448 GCA_051745525.1 Methanobacteriota archaeon
GGCGGGCGCAGGCGACGCGAGCACCGCAGGGAGCGAACGGAGTGAGCGACCGAGGAGCGCGGCGAGCCTGCGCCCGCCTCGCGACTGGGGCTTTGGAGGAGTTCGTCGAGGTATCACCGGCAGCGACTTATAAGCGAGCGACTGGGGCTTTGGAGGAGTCCGCCACGGAGTCACCGGTAACGATTTATAAACGAACGACTGGGGCTTTGGAAGCGTTCACCAGCAACCCGCGATCAACTATTTATAAACAAACGACGGAGACCGGATCTAGTTCCCGGTCCAGCGCAGGATGGCGAGCGTCCCCTCGAAGAGGACGATCATCGTCAGCGTCACGATGATCGGTGCCATCCCGGTCGGGTCGGGGCTGAAGAGGAACGCGATCCCGAGGAACGACCCCCAGAAGATCAGCCGCTTCGCCTCCAGCCACTGCCGGGTGACGAGGTTCATCATGATCGCGAGCATGATGAAAAGCGGGATCTGGAAGACGATCGCCATGAACGCGAGCATGATGACGATCAGGTTGAACGTCTCCGCGAGCCCGAAGGCAATCGTCGCGGCGTCGGAGGTGTAGGTGGTAAAATACGAGAAGATCGCGGGCAACACAAGGAAGTGCGCGAACGCGATCCCGACCCCGCCGAGCACGAGGCTTGTCGGCACCGCCGCGAGGTAGTAGCGCCGCTCGGTCTGGTACAGCCCCGGTCGCATGAACCGGTACGTCTCGTAGACAAACGCCGGGAGCCCGACGACGACGCCCGCGAGCCCGGCGACTTTCAGTCGGGTCAGCGGGAGTTCGAGCGGGCCGTACAGCCGGGGGCGGTTCTCCAGCGGCGCCGGGATGTGGTAGCTCCAGAAGTAGTTGATGAGCTCCGTCGACTCGGTGACAACGACGAGCGTGGCGAGCCCACCGATGAGGAACACGACCGCCAACCGGCGCATCATCTCCTCGATGTGGGCTGCGAGCGGCATCTCCTCGTCCGTCTCCGGCCCCTCGATCCCGCCGAACGGGTCGTCGTCGTCGACCACCGTCGCGGCGTCGGCGGTCGTCGCCGGCGTGCCGCCGTCGCCGAGGCTCTCGGCGTCGTCGGCCGAGGCGTCGTCCTCGATGTCCACCCGCCCGCTCTCGACGTCCATCTCCGGGTGCTCGTCGCCACCGTCCGCGGCGTCCGCTTCGCTGTCGTCGTCGGCTTCGCCGTCCGCTTTGTCGCCCTCGTCGTCCGCGTCGTCGACGGCCTCGTCGTCCGCGTCGTTCGCGTCGTCACCGCCCTCGCCATCCTCGTCGTCACCGCCCTCGCCGTCCGCGTCCGCTTCGTCGGCTTCGTCGTCTGCGTCGCCGACGGCCTCGGCGCGCGCGGCGTCCTCGGCGGCCACGACCTCGTCCGGGTCGAGGCTCTCGTCGGAGTCCAAACTCGGGTCGGTCCCCTCGCCGGACTCGTCGGCGTCCGGGTCCGGATCGGCGGCATCGGGGGCTGTCTCGTCGGACGCGCCAGGCTCGGACCCCTCGTCGACGGCGCCGTCGGTGTCGGCCTCGTCGATCGACCCATCGGCGGCGGCCGAGTCGTCGTCGCGCGACCGGTCCGAGTCGTCCATTCAGTTGCTGTACGCAACCGGGCGGTTATCAACCTTTTCGGATAGCGGCGCCGCGCGGCGTCGGTCAGGCCCGATCGCCGGAACCCCTCGGACTCCCCCGGAGCGTCGCGGGCGGGAGCGCCCGCGGTCGAAAAGGTTGATAACGGCGACGGCCTTCGCCCTCCGTATGGCGAGCGCCCTCGACGAGGACACCCAACGGTCGATCGCAGAGGGCCAGGAGACGGCGAAGGCGTTCCTCCGGTCGATCCAGAAGGACCTTCAGAAGGTGTTCGTCGTCTTCCTCATTGGCTTCCTCGCGACGTTCTGGGCGCTGCGCACGTACATCTGGGACCGCCTCAGGGAGGTTACCGAGTCGAACATGAGCCCCGAAGTCGCCGCGGAGGCGGACGTCATCGCGACGACCCCGTTCGAGGTGATCCTCCTCCAGGCGAAGATCGGGCTGGTCTTGGGCGCGATCGTCGCGATCCCGCCGCTTATCTACGTCACCCGCGACGAGCTCCGCGCCCGCGGCATGTGGCCGCAGTCGCCGATCGCCCGGTGGAAGCTCGCGCTCCTCGGGCTGCTCGCGGCCGGGCTGTTCGCCGCCGGCGTCGCCTACGGCGTCTTCGCCTTCTTCCCGCTGATGTTCGGCTTTCTCGCGGAGTTCGGCCTGGAGGCCGACATCCAGCCCACCTACGGGATCGTGATGTGGACGGAGTTCATCGTCTTCCTCTCACTGTCGTTCGGCCTCGCCGGGCAGATGCCGATGGTCATCACCGGCCTGTCGTACGCCGAGATCGTCCCGTACGAGACGTTCCGCGACAAGTGGCGCTACGCGGTCGTCGCCATCTTCGTGTTCGGGGCGGTCTTCTCCCCGCCGGACCCGTTCACCCAGCTTTTGTGGGCGTTCCCGCTGGTCGCCTTATACGGCTTCAGCCTCTACCTCGCGAAGCTCGTCGTCACGGCCAAGCGGAGCTCCGACCGGATCGACGTCCCCGGCGCGGTCCGGAACCACTGGAACGTCGTCGGGGGCGCGACTGTCCTCGGCGGCGGGCTCGTGTACGCCTTCTACGAGTACGGCGGCCGGACCGCGTTCAACGACCTCCTGCGGCTCGCGGGGAGCACACGACGCTTCCTCGAACCGGGCGTCGGACTCGGCGTCGACCCTGCGACGTCGCTCGGGGTCTACGCCGCCGCGTGGGCGCTCGCATTCGCCGCCGTCGCGACGCTGTGGGCGGTGTACACCGACCTCGACACCGCGAGCGCGGGCTACCAGTACGGCGACCCGACCGCCATCGACGTGAACGAACTCGACGCCGCGGGCGTGCGGGCGGCCCCCGCGGACGCGTTCGCCCAGATGGAGGAGGGCGAGTCGCTCGCGCTCGCGCAGGCCGCGATCGACGACGACGACCCGGAGAAGGCGCAGGCGATCCTCGACCGCTACGACGAGGTGAACGAGGGAAGCGGGGGAGACGACGACGCCGACGCGGCCGACACCGAGGGCGCGGGCGCCGCGGAGGGCACGGACAGCGGAGGCGGGGGCAGCGGCGGCGAGGACGGCCTCGTCGGCTCCGTCCAGAACCGGACCTCCCGCGCTGGGTCGACGTTCCTCGCCGAGCTAACCGACGGCGACGAGGAGTCGGCCGAAGACGACATCGGCGGGTACTATACGGACCTCAAGTTCATCTTCGACTCGCTGCGCTCGCGGTCGTTCCGGATCGTCGCCGTCTTCGGCGCCGTGATGGCGGCCGCGTTCACGTGGCTGTACCTCGGCGGCCTCGGCACCGTCCGCGGCGACCTCGAAGCGCGCGTCCCCGCGGAGATAGAGGGCGGGATCAACATCATCACGCTCCACCCCGTCGAGGCGCTTATCTTCATGGTGAAATTCTCGGTGCTGCTCGGGATCCTCGCCGCGTTCCCCGTGGTCCTCTACTACGCGTGGCCCGCGCTCCGCGAGCGCGGCTTCGTCGCCGGGCGGATCTCCCAGGTGTACCTCTGGGCGGGCGCGCTCGGCGGCGGCATGGTCGGCGGCTTCGCGCTCGGCTACGCGTACATCGCGCCCGGGCTCATCGGCTGGCTCGTCACCGACGCGCGCCTCGCCGACATGGTCATCACCTACCAGGTGAGCGACTTCCTCTGGCTCGTCATCTACACCACGATCGGGATCGGCTTCCTCGCGGACATTCCGATCGCGATGGTCCTCCTGAACAACGCGGGCGTCCCGTACCGCGTGTTCCGCGAGCGCTGGCGCGAGGTGACGATCGGCATCCTGCTCGTCGCGGCCGTGTTCACCCCCGCCGACGTGATCACGATGTTCCTCGCGACGCTCCCGCTGATGGCGGCGTACGGCGTCGGCATCGGCGTCCTCTTCCTCGTCACCTTCGGGGGCCGGCGGGACCTCTCGCCGCCCGCGGAGTTCGTCACGCGCTAAGGCGCCGACGTTCGGCGGTCTCCCCGCTGAACCAACCCCCGCGGGAGACCGCGACCGACCCCCGCGGGAGACCGCGACCGACCCCTGCGACCGACGACTATTCCCGCGCGCGCCCGCAACGGGCGAGTAGCAATGAGTAAGGACTACATCGAGGTCCGCGGCGCCGAGGAACACAACCTCAAGGACCTCGACGTCCGGATCCCGCGCGAGGAGTTCACCGTCGTCACCGGCCTCTCCGGGTCGGGGAAGTCGTCGCTCGCGTTCGACACCGTCTACGCAGAGGGGCAGCGCCGCTACATCGAATCGCTGTCGGCGTACGCCCGCAACTTCCTCGGACAGATGGACAAACCGCAGGTGGAGTCCGTCGAGGGGCTCTCGCCGGCGATCTCCATCGACCAGAAGAACGCCGCGAACAACCCCCGGTCGACGGTGGGGACGGTCACCGAGCTCCACGACTACCTCCGCCTGCTGTACGCCCGGATCGGCACGCAGTACGACCCGGTCACCGGCGAGGAGGTCGGCGAGCAGTCCGCCCAGGACATGGTGAACCAGATCCTGGAGCTGCCGGAGGGCACCCGCGCGAAGGTCGCGGCGCCGGTCGTCCGTGACCAGAAGGGCGCCTTCGAGGACCGCTTCGAGGAGCTGGTGAGCGACGGGTACAGCCGCGTCGAGGTCGACGGCGAGCCGGTCGACCTGACCTTGGACGACCCCGACCTCGACGAGAACTACGACCACACGATCGACGTAATCGTCGACCGCGTGCGGGTGGCGCCGGACGCGCGCTCGCGGATCACCGACTCCGTCGAGACGGCCCTCGAGGAGGCCGGCGGCGCCCTCAAGCTGATCGTCCCCGACCCGCCCGAGGACGTCCCGTTCGCGTCGAACGCGCGCTCGACGGGGTCGCTCGCGGCGGACGCCGACGGCGACGACCGCCTCGTCGTGGAGTTCTCGGAGGAGCTCGGCAACCCCAACTCCGACGTGCAGTTCTCCGCGATCGAGACGCGCTCGTTCTCCTTCAACAGCCCGTACGGCGCGTGTCCCGAGTGCGAGGGGATCGGCTCGACGAAGGAGGTCGACGAGGAGCTCGTGGTCGAGGACCCCTCGAAACCCCTCAAGCACGTGTTTGAGCCGTGGAGCTACGACCGCACCTACTACTCCCGCCAGCTCGACAACGTCGCCGACCACTTCGGCGTCGACCTCGACGCGCCCTTCGAGGAACTGGACGAGGAGATTCAGCGGCAGTTCCTCTACGGCACCGACGAGATGGTTCACTTCGAGTGGACCACGAAAAACGGCACCCGCGAGAAGACCGAGCGGTTCGAGGGGGTCATCCCGAACTTAGAGCGCCGCCACGTCGAGACCGACTCCGAGCGCGCCCGCGACCACATCGAGGAGTACATGGCCGTGACGACCTGCCCCGAGTGCGAAGGGACCCGTCTCAAAGAGCAGTCGCGGCACGTCCTCGTCGCGGGCACGTCGATCACCGACGTGAACGAGCTGTCGATCGCCGAGGCGCGCGAGCACTTCGAGGGGATGGAAGACGAGCTGAACGAGCGCGAGACGACGATCGCCGAGGAGATATTAAAGGAGATCCGCGCGCGGCTCGGCTTCATGGAGGAGGTCGGCTTAGAGTACCTCACGCTCGACCGCGAGGCGTCGACGCTGTCGGGCGGCGAGAGCCAGCGCATCCGGCTCGCGACGCAGGTCGGCTCCGGGCTGGTGGGCGTCCTCTACGTCTTAGACGAGCCCTCCATCGGGCTCCACCAGCGCGACAACGACCGGCTGCTCGACACCCTCGAAGGGCTCCGAGACCTCGGAAACACGCTCATCGTCGTCGAGCACGACGAGGAGACGATGCGGCGCGCCGACGAGATCATCGACATGGGCCCCGGCCCCGGCAAGCGCGGCGGCGAGGTGGTCGCGCAGGGCGACTTCGACGAGGTGGTCGCGACGGACGACTCGATCACCGCGGACTACCTCGCGGGCCGGGAGGAGATCCCGGTGCCAGACGAGCGCCGCGAGGCCGAGGGCGAACTCGTCGTTTGCGGTGCCCGCCAGCACAACCTGAAGGACCTCGACGTCCCGATCCCGCTCGGCACGCTGACGACCGTCACCGGCGTCTCCGGCTCCGGAAAGTCGACGCTCGTCAACGATATTCTTTATAAGGGTCTCGCCCGCGAGATGAACGACAACACCTCGGTCGACCCCGGCACACACGACGCGATCGAGGGGCTCGACGAGGTGGAGACGGTGCGGCTCATCGACCAGTCGCCGATCGGACGGACGCCGCGCTCGAACCCCGCGACGTACACGGACGTGTTCGACCACGTCCGGGAGCTGTTCGCGGAAACCAAGCTCTCGAAGCGCCGCGGTTACGAGAAAGGGCGCTTCTCGTTCAACGTGAAGGGCGGGCGCTGCGAGGAGTGCGGCGGCCAGGGAACCGTGAAAATCGAGATGAACTTCCTCTCTGACGTGTACGTCCCCTGCGAGGAGTGCGGCGGCGCCCGCTACAACGACGAGACGCTCGACGTGGAGTACAAGGGGGAGACCATCGCCGACGTGCTCGACATGAGCGTCGAGGAGGCCCACGACTTCTTCGAGAGCCACCGCGGGCTCGAGCGCCGCCTCAAGCTCCTGAAGGACGTGGGGCTCGGCTACATGGAGCTGGGCCAGCCCTCGACCACGCTCTCGGGGGGCGAGGCGCAGCGTGTGAAGCTCGCCGAGGAGCTGGGCAAGCGCGCGACCGGCGACACGCTCTACCTGCTCGACGAGCCGACGACGGGCCTCCACAAGGAGGACGAGCGCAAGCTGATCGACGTGCTCCACCGGCTCGTCGACGCCGGCAACACCGTCGTCGTCATCGAACACGAACTCGACCTGGTGAAGAACGCCGACCACGTGATCGACCTCGGCCCGGAGGGCGGCGACGGCGGCGGCGAGCTCGTCGCGGGCGGTACCCCCGAGGCGATTGCCCGCGAGGACGCCTCGCACACGGGTCGCTACCTCCGGGACATGCTCCCGAAGGTCGACCTCGACGGCCCCCGCGACGACCGCCGGAAGCCCGCCGTGGCCGACGACGACTGAGGGAAGCGGGGGACGCACACCGTCCAAACTCCGCGTTTTGACCGAACGGCGGACAGACCGAGAGGTCCGGACACCGAAGATCGTTCGTCGAGTGATAGCGGGAGTGGGTGTATCGGATCGGCGGTAGCGATATGATATTTAAATATCTGTGAGCAGCGGCGACAATCGTTTATAAGTAGCAATGCGGTCGGCGTGCGCCGGTGAGTGGCCCGAAGGGCCACGAACCGCACGCGCGAGGGAGTCAGTCGGCCGGAGCGGAGCGGAGGCCGACTGACGAGGCTGGGGAGGCGTGAGGTGCGGTTGCGGTGCCGTGCGGGGTGGGACTCAAAGGGGCGGGGGAGGGGGTGGGGGGGGGGGAGGCGGGAAA
>JBNJEE010000123.1:0-7422 GCA_051745525.1 Methanobacteriota archaeon
CTCCTCGTCGAGTTCGAGGTGGATCAGGTCGCCGGAGTTGGCCATGCCGGCGATGTCCTCCAGGCGGGCGAGGTTGACGCCGATGACGCCGCCGTCGGCGTTGTAGGACTCGAACGCGGCGGCCTCCAGTGTGAGGTCGACCATGCCCACGTTTGCGGGGTCGACGGCGCGGATGGAGAGCTCCTCCTCGTTCAGGCGGATCTTACACTCGTCGACCAACACGCTCACCGAATCGAGCGCGTCCTGAAACGTCGACGCGCCCACGATGGCCTTGAACATATACGTTCGGCTAGGGCGGTATCCCCTAAAAAGACACCCGATCGGGCCGGCACGGAAACGCTCAAAGCGACCGGATGAGGCGGGCGACAACGACCGCGAACGTCACGACGGTCCGCCACAGTCGGAGCCGTTCGAGCCGGTATTCGCGCGCGTCGGGTTCGTCCGCCTCGTCGCCCTCACCGTCCGGTTCGCGGTCGCACTCGCAGGCCGCGTCGCGGTCGGAGCGGTCGGGCGGCGGGCGCGCGGCCCGGTCTGGTTCTTCCCGCGGGTCACGCTCGGCTGCTGGCAGTGGCTCGTCGGTCATGTCGTCTCTCGGCCGGTGTCGGCCGTACGCGACGATACGAGGTTAATTTATAAATAAACGAGCCGAACGCAAGGTGGAACTGAAACTCGTCCGGACGGCAGATTCCCCGACGGGTCACCGCCGATCGGTTCCCCATGCCCTCAGATCACGGGTTCGACGAGGTCGCGCCCCTCGACGAGGAGTTCGTCGACCGTCTCGTCGCTGTCGGACTCCGCGTACACCCGCAGCTTCGGCTCGGTGCCCGAGGGGCGGACGAGCAGCCACGAGCCGTTCTCCAAGAGGAGCTTGAACCCGTCGAGGGTGACGACCTTCGCGACGGGGGAGCCACAGACGGACTCCGGGATGTGGTCTTCGAGTTCGTCGAGGACGCCCGGCTTCCGGTCGTCGGGACAGTCGAGCGACACCTTCCCGGCCGCGATGCGCCCGTGCTCATCGAGCAGGCGGTCGACGCGCGCGTCGAACGGCTCCGCGGCGTGGGTCGCGGCAGCGAGCAGGGCCATCAGCACGCCGTCCTTCTCGCGGACGTGGCCGCGGAGGGTGAACCCGCCCGACTCCTCGCCGCCGAACAGCGCGTCGTGTTCGCCCATCGCCTCAGCGACCCACTTGAAACCGACCGGCGTCTCGTACACCTCCTCGCCGTGCGCCTCCGCGATGCGGTCGACGAGGAACGTCGTCGAGACGGTGCGAACCGCGGGCCCCGAGTCGGTCTCTAAGAGGCGGTCGTAGCAGGCGGCATAAAAGAGGTTGGCGTCGAGGACGCCGCGCTCGGGGGTGACGACCGCGATCCGGTCGGCGTCGCCGTCGTTTGCGATCCCCAGATCCACGTCGCTGTCGGGGTCGGTGACGCGGTCGGCCAGCGCCTCGAGGTGTTCGGCCGAGGGCTCGGGGGAGTCACCGCCGAAGGTCACGTCGCGGTCGCAGCGCAGGCGGACGACCTCCGCGCCGGCCGATTCGAGGAGGGCGTCGGTGACGCCGCGCCCGCTCCCGTGCATCGCGTCGTACGCGACCGTGAGGCCGGAGAGGTCGACCGCGTCGCTCCCGCCCCCGCTCCCGGCGACGCGCCCGACGGTCTCGTGGGCCGCCTCGGCGTGGTCGCTCACGAGGTCGACCCGCGAGATCTCGCCGCGCTCGTCCTCGGGGAGGAGATCGGGCTCGGCGAGCCGGTCGACCACGTCCTCGGTGACGTCCGGGAGCGCGGGCGCGCCGTCGTGCGGGATGAACTTCACGCCGTTGTACTCGGGCGGGTTGTGGGAGGCGGTGACCATGCACGCGCCGGCGAGCCCGCGGTCGACGATGGCGTACGCGATCACGGGCGTCGGGGCGTCGCGCTCCGGGAGGAGGACGTCGAACCCGTTGCCGGCGAGCACCTCGGCGAGGCTCTCGGCGAATCCCTCCGAGGTCTCGCGGGCGTCGTATCCCACGGCGACCGGCTCGTCGTGACCTGCCGCGTCGAGGTGGTCGGCGACCGCCTGGCCGACGATCCGCACGCGCTCGTCGGTGAAGGTGTCGAGCGTCGCGCGCCAGCCGTCCGTGCCGAAGGCAATCTGATCCATATCGCCTACGTCGGCGGCGGGGACAATAATGCCCGGTGTCGGTCGCGAGGCTTGTGCGAGCAAGCCGTCGGCTGCCATTTATAAAAGAATCGCGGTGGCGCGTGCCGACGAGCGGCCGAAGGCCGCGAGTCGCACGCGCGAGGGAGTCGGGCGGCCGGAGCGAAGCGGAGGCCGGCCGACGAGGCTGGGGAGGCGTGAGGCTGCGGTTGCTGTGCGGTAGGGTGGGACTCAAAGGAGCAGTCGCGAAGGCGAAGGCGGCCGCAGCAAGCACCGCAGCGAGCAACGCGAGCGAGGAGCGTGGTTCGAGAGAGCAAAGCTCTCTCGTCATCACGAGACGCCTTCGGCGTCTCGAACGACAGTAAGGCCCCCGGGTCCTCGCGGCTGGGGCTTTGGAGGTGTTCACCGCCGATTCACGGTCAGTTATTTATAAGCGAGCGGCTGGGGCTTTGGCGGTGTTCACCGCCGTTCGACAGTTGGCTATTTATAAATGAGCGGCTCCCAAATCTGGATTATGACCCGAATCGCGGCCGTCTCCGGCAGTCGGAGCGCGGACAGCACCACGCGGGCCGCGCTCCGCGTCGCGCTCGACGCCGCGGCCGACGCCGGCGCGGAGACCGACCTGATCGACCTGGCCGCCGTCGACCTCCCGCTGTATCACCCGGACGAGGACGCGCAGGGCGACAGCGAAGAACTGAAGCGCCGCGTCCGCGAGTCCGACGGCGTCCTCGCGGGCACGCCCGTCTACCGCGGCTCCTACTCGTCGACGTTTAAGAACTTCCACGACTTCTGCGGCTCCGACGAGTACGCGAACACGGCCGTGGGGCTGCTCGCGACCGCGGGCGGCGGCTCCTACGGCGGGACGCTCGAACACCTCCGGTCGACGTTCCGGAACGTCCACGCGTGGACGGTGCCCCACGAGGTCGGGATCCAAGGCGCCTCCTCGAAGATCGAGACGGGCGGAGCCCCGGGTGCGGCAACGGGCGCGGCCGCGCCCGACGCCGGCCCCCGAATCACCGACGACGACCTCCGCCGCCGCACGGAGCGACTGGGCCGAGTGGTCCTCGAACACGCCGAGCGTCTGCGGGAGTGAGGGCGGCGGCGACCGCCGAGCACCGATCGCGGCCGCAGGCGGCAGGGATTTCCGACGCGAGGCTAACCGTTCGTCGATGAGTCGCATCCGCCCGGACGAACTGGACGAGCGCCTCGGCACCGACGACGAGCCGTTCCTGTTGGACATCCGCCCCGCGTCGGACTACGAGGGCGGCGCGATCGAAGGGAGCCGGAACGTCCCCGTGTACGACGACCTCCGGGGCGGCGACGAGGCCGCGCTCCGTCGACGGCTCGACGAGGTACCCGACGACCGCCAGGTTGTCACCGTCTGTAAGATGGGGATCGTTGCCAAGCGCGCGACCCGGGTGCTCGACGAGGCGGGTTACGAGGCGTCGACGCTCGCCGGCGGAATGAGCGGTTGGAACGGGTACGAGCGCGGGTCGCTCGGCTACCGGGTCCGGTCGCTGTGGTGGCGGCTGCGCGGGTGACGCGAGGCGCGACGGCGCCGCGAGAACGCGACGGCGCCGCGAGAACGCGACGGCGCCGCGCGCATGCAATCGCTCCGCGGCCGGGGGACCGCCGACCCGCCGGGCTTTTGCCTGGCTCCCGTCTACGACGCGTATGACCGAACCGGGTGAGGACGACCGTGTCCGCTAACCGGAAGGGGGACCGCCGCGAGCGCGAGCTGGTGAACGCCTTGGACGAGGCGGGGTTCGCCGTGATGCGCGCGCCGGCCAGCGGCTCCGCCACGGAGCGGGAGCTGCCCGACGTGCTCGCGGGCGACGGCGAGACGTTCTACGCCATCGAGGCGAAGTCGAGCGCGGGCGACCCCATCTACCTCACCGGCGAGGAGGTGGAGGCGCTTTTGTTCTTCGCGCGGAACTTCGGCGCGAAGGCGCGGATCGCGGTGCGGTTCGACCGCGAGGACTGGTTCTTCTTCCACCCGGGCGATCTGTACACGACGGACGCGGGCTCGTACCGCGTTAAAAAAGAAAAAGCGCTGGCCGACGGCACCGACTTCCCCGAGTTCGTCGGCGAGAGTGAGAAGGTGACGCTCGCGGAGGTCGGCGACGGCGGCGCCGACGCGGACGCGATCGACCCGAAAACGGAGGAACGCCGGGCGATCTTAGAGGCCGTCCGCGACGGCCACATGCCGGTCGAGGACGCGCTCGACGTGCTGTAGTCGGCGGGGCGTCGCCCCGCCGTGCCGTGCGCCCGCGTTTCGAGACCGCCTCGACCGCCCGCGGACCCCCTCGCTTATCCCTTGCGGCGCCGAACCCTGCCACGAATGAGCGAGGACTTCGGCCTGCTCGAACCCGCGGCCCAGCCCGGCGACGAGTGGGAGCAGCTCGACGTCTCCGACACCGAGGCCGACCGGATCGCCCGGCGGCAGGACCGCGAGTTCGACGAGTTCCGCAAGCGGATCAAAGACACCGAACAGTTCAAACTGCAGGAGTCGGTGTTCGACGACGCGACGCTCGCGGCCGTCTACAAGCTCGTCCAGGACGGCTACGTCGATGCGTTCGGCGGGCCGGTGTCGACCGGAAAGGAGGCGAGCGTCTTCGAGGCGCTCGGCGGGCAGGCGGGCGAGCGGCCGGAGCCGGGGTCGGAGGCCGCGGGCGGCGGGCCCGAGGGCGTCACGCCCGAGCGCGAGGTCGCGGTGAAGGTGTACCGGATCAACTCCTCGAACTTCCGGCAGATGCGCGAGTACCTGGAGGGAGACCCGCGGTTCGAGGGAATCGCGAGCGACAAGAAAGCGGTCGTGCTGGCGTGGACCCGCAAGGAGTTCGCGAACCTCGAACGCGCGCGCAAGGCCGGGGTGCGCGTGCCCGAACCGATCGCGGTCCAGCGGAACGTCCTCGTGATGGAGCTGGTCGGCCACGCCGAGGAGCGCGCCCGGCGGCTGAGCGAGGTCGACGTCGAGAACCCCGAGACCGCCTACGAGGTCGTCCGCGAGTACATGCGTCGGCTGTACGGCGCCGGACTGATCCACGGTGACCTTTCGGAGTACAACATGATCATCCACGAGGGCGAACTGGTTATCATCGACCTCGGGCAGGCGGTGACGGTCCACCACCCCAACGCCGGCGAGTTCTTAGCGCGCGACTGCGAGAACGTGACGACCTTCTTCACCCGACAGGGGATCGACGTCGACCCCGACGACCTCCGCGCGTACGTGACGGAGCCGGAGCCGGACCCGAGCGGCGAACCGGAGCCGGAGTCGGGCGCGGGGTCGGATTCGGGAGCCGACGAGGAGTAACTGGTTGACGCTCCGGTACGACCTCTGACTCAGCAGTTCCGGGCGTAGATCGCGGTCGGATACGTCTCGTCGGCGATCTCGGTCTCGTCCGTCTCTACCCGTTCGAACCCTCGCGCCTCGTAGAAGCGGGCGCCGACGTCGTTGTCGGCGAACGCTTCGAGCCGGACCGCCTCCACCCGGTCCGGGAGCGCGTCGAGGGCGCGGTCGAGCAGCGCCGTTCCGACTCCCTTGCCCCACCAGTCGGGATGGACGTAGATCGCCTTCACGTCGGCCTCGTCCGGACCGACGAACGGCTTCGTGTTCTCCTCGCCCCAGCGGACGTCGACGAACCCCCTGACCGTTCCGTCGACGACGGCAACGAAGACGGCGCTGTCGTCGTCGCCGAACCCATCCACCCACCCCTCGACCTCCTCCGGCGTCGGGTCGACCGTCATCGCGTCGAGCACCGGCTCGGGGAGGATGTCGTCGTACGCCTCGCGCCACGACAGGCCGCGCGCCCGGATCAGTTCCCGCATCTCCGCGTCGGTCTCGGGAGGGCGGATCTCCATAGTCCGGGATCGGCGGGTGGTGACAAAACGCCACCGTCGGTGTGACACTCCGTGCCGACTTCGGTGGCAGCGAGCGAGATCACCGGCGAGAACCGTTATACCGCCACACACCGCCCGCGCCGGAACACGCTTAAAAGGCTCCGACGGATACTCCGTGGTATGCAACACGTGACGGTTCCGCAGGACCGGATCGGCGTCGTCATCGGCGCCGGCGGCGAGACGATGCGGGAGATAGAGGAGCGGGCGAACGTGCGGCTCGACATCGACTCGGAATCGGGAAGCGTCGCCATCGAGGAGCGCGACGACCCCGTGGCGGCGATGGTGGCCCCGGACGTGATCAAGGCGATCGGCCGCGGCTTCAAGCCGGAGACCGCGCTGTCGATCCTCGACCACGACCTCCGGACGCTCGACCTGATCGACCTCTCCGAGCACACCCGAAACGACAACGACCTCCAGCGCAAGAAGGGCCGGATCATCGGCGAGAACGGGCGCACGCGGGAGCTCATCGAGGAGCTGTCGGGCGCCAACGTCGTCGTCTACGGCTCGACCGTGGGCGCCGTGGGCCAGCCCGAGGAGCTCGAAGTGGTTCGGCGGGCGGTCGGGATGCTGCTCGACGGCGCCCCGCACGGCGCGGTGTACTCCTACTTAGAGCGCATGTCGAACGAGCTCGACGACGACGTGAGCTTCAACGCTCCTCAGTAAGCAGGATCTGCTCTTACTTTCGGCGTCGCCGTCGTTGTTTGCTTATAAAACGTGTACCAGCGGTGTCGTGACTACTGCCACAGCCCCAGCCGCTCATTTATAAACAGCCAAGCCCGGACCGGCGGCGAACACCTCCAAAGGGGCAGCCGTGAGGTGGGCGCACGCTCGCTGTGTCCCTCGGTCGCTCCTGCTGCTCGCTCCCTGCGGTACTTGCGTCGCCTGCGCCCACCTCACGGCTGCCCCTTTGAGTCCCGCCCCCCACAGCACCGCAGCCTCACGCCTCCCCAACCTCGTCGCTGGCACCCTCCGCTTCGCTCCGGGAGCCAGCGACTCCCTCGCGCGGTGCTGCTCGGCCGCGAGGCGGCCTCGCAGGCACGCACCACCGCGGTCCGTTTATAAGCAATTTGTGTCCAGCGGTCGATCTAGCGTTCTATATAAAGAGCCGTGTGAACGCACCGCACACCGGTCGATACTCCCCACCGTGTTGCGGTTTCGCACGCACCGAGCGAAGGGTTTATATAGAATCACAATCAATCAATGGCTGTAATGTCACAGCGCCAGCGGATGGGCAATCAGCCCATGATCGTACTTTCTGAGGAGTCGCAGCGAACATCCGGAAAGGACGCGCAGAACATGAACATCACGGCCGGCAAGGCGGTCGCGGAGTCCGTCCGCACCACGCTCGGCCCGAAAGGGATGGACAAGATGCTCGTCGACTCCGGCGGG
>JBNJEE010000124.1:0-7357 GCA_051745525.1 Methanobacteriota archaeon
TCGCACGTGCGAGGGAGTCGGTCGCCCGGAGCGGAGCGACGGGCGACCGACGAGGCTGGGGAGGCGTGAGGTGCGGTCGCTGTGCGGAGCGGGGCGGGACTCAAAGGGGGCAGTCGCGAGGACAGCGCACGCTCGCTGTGCGCCTCACTCGGTCGCTCACTGCGTTCGCTCCCTCGCTGCGGTGCTTACGTCGTCATCAGAACGCTCCGCGTTCTGATTGGCTCACGAGAGCAGAGCTCTCGTGAACGCCTGCGCTGTCCTCGCGACCGGGGCTTCGGAGGTGTTCCCCGTCGATCCACAGTCAACGATTTATAAACAAGCGGGAGGTGCTGCTGAAGTAGCCGCCACGGCAGCGATCGCGTCACCGCGACACGAGGGTCTACGTATCGAGACACCTGCTTTCGTTTAAACTGCGCGGGGCGGTGGGACGAGGAAGACGTTCCCCGTCGCCCGCGCGACGATATCCTCGGAGACGCTGCCTAAGAGGAGCCGCCGGATGCGGCTCCGTCCCTTCGACCCGACGAGGACCGTCGACGGCGTGACCGCCGCCTCGACGTCGAGGATCTCCTCAGCGGGGTCGCCGCGGCGGACCTCGGTCCGCGTCTCGATCCCCCACTCCTCCAGCGTGCGCGCCCGCTCGGCCAGCCGCTCCGCCGGGCCGACGCCGTCGTCGGCACCGGCGTCTTTCGGCGATCGGACGTGGACGAGCGTCGCCTCCTCGGTCGCGTGACGGAGGTACGAGAAGGCGTCGAACGCCCGGGCGGCGTGCTCGGAGAAGTCCGTTGCGAAGAGGACCCGCCGAAAGAGGTGCTCGCGGCGGACGTCGGGGTCGGTGGCCGTGCGCTCGACGCGGTTGACTAAAAGCGGGACGACAGTGGTCCGCGCGAGGTTGCGCGCGGTCGAGCCGATGACGCGGTTCTCCAGCGGGCTCTGTCCCCGCGACCCGACGACCGAGAGGTCGGCGTGGACGGTCTCGGCGATGTCGTTGAGGCGGCGGTGCGGCGTCCCACGGACGACGTGCGTCTCGACGTCGAACCCCGCGCCCTCGATCACCGCACGGTACCTGTCGAGCCCCCGCCGCCGGCGCGCCTCGAAGTCGACACCGGGGGTCCCGGCGTGGACGTTCGCCGGGACGACCGTGACGAGGTGGACCGTCCGGACGCCGATACGGCCCAGGCAGTCGAGGCAGGTCTCGTTCTCGATCGTCGCCTCGCTGGCGGCCGACAGGTCGGTCGCACACAGGGCCTTCATAAGACACCTAAGACGAGCGACGACTACACGGTTGCGCTCGGTTCGGCGGACGTGCGGCCCCAAAAACTTCGCCGTAAGTTATCGGTACTCCGACCGAGGTTACCGGAATATAGTATTGTGCGTTTAGCCCAAAACCGTTATAGGCACGAAGCAGGTAGGGGAGAGTGAGCAGAAATGTGCCAGAAGCGAATTTCCGCGGACGGAAGTCGGAGGGTAAGTCGATGGCAGGATTAGAAATCCCGAGCTGGGACCCGGAGACGGCCCTGCTTATCGGTGCGATCCTCCTCGAAGCGTTCGTGCTGTACGTCGGCTACGGGGGGCTCGAACGACTCGTCGGCCCCTATCTCATGAGACTCATCGTCGGGGGTGACGCGAGTGCTCAGTAGCCTCTTCGGCGGGCCCGGCTTCCTGGGGACGAGCCCCGAGATGCTCGTCCTGTTCGCCGGGTTCGGCCTCGTCGTCGGCGTCCTGTTCGGGTTCTTCGGCATGGGCGGGTCGTTCCTCGTCACCCCGGCCCTGCTAATGTTAGACTACCCGGCGCCCGTCGCGGTCGGGAGCGGGATGGCGTTCGTCTTCGGGACGGCCGTCATCGCGACGCTGAAACACCACGACCTCGGGCAGGTCGACTACAAGCTCGGCGTGATCATGATCACCGGGACGACCATCGGTATCGAGGTCGGCCGCGCCAGCGTCTACTACCTCGAGTCGATGGGGCTCGCCGGCGGCGTCATCAGCGTCGCCTACGTCGTTCTGCTCGGCGGCGTCGGCGCGATGGTCACCCGCGACGCCCTAAAAGGGGGCGGCGGCGGCGGGATCGACCACGAGGCGGCCAACAAGGACCTCGACGAATACGAGATTCCGGAGATAGCGAAGACGATCCAACGGACCGTTCGGATCCCGCCGATGGTCACGCTCCGCGGCGACGTCCGCGTCTCCGCGTGGGTCATCACGGCCGTCGCCTTCGCGACCGGCGTCCTGTCCGGGTTCCTCGGCGTCGGTGGCGGCTTCATCCGGATGCCCGCGATGATCTACGCGATCGGCGTCCCGGTGCCCGTCGCGGTCGGGACGGACCTCTTCGAGATCGTCTTCTCCGGCGGGCTCGGGAGCTACCTCTACGGCCAGGGCGGCGGCGTGAACCTCGGCATCGTCGCGCCGCTGCTGTTCGGGAGCGCCCTCGGCGCGCGCGTCGGCTCCGCGGCAACCGCCGTCGTCGACGCCGACGGCATCAAGGTGTACTTCGGCGGGATGTTACTGATCGGCTCCATCGCCGTCGGCATCGGCGAGGTCGGCTCCTACCTCGGCAACCCGACGCTGGAGCTGGTCGGACTGGTGCTCGTCATCGGCGCGGCGGTCGTCGTCGCGTTCGCGGTCCTCTACACGACGGTCACCTCGCTCCGCGTGACGCGGCAACAGCAGACGTCGACCGCCGACTGACCCGCGTTCCGCCGTCGGTTCCGCGATCGCGGTCTTGTGTGCTTCGTTCAGAACAGTTGACAAGCGAGAGTGGTCGGTCCGCCGTGTGCCGCCGGCCGCCGACGCGGCACGTGGCGGTGAGGTGGCGGTGAGGCCTGTCGTCTCCGACCTCACAGTCCTTCTTGGCCGCCCTCCTGCGCGAGGAGAACGACCATCGAGAGCCCGGAGATGAGGAGGAGGATGAGCGTCGGCACCACGGCGTACTGGTACAGCGCCGACTCCTGGGCGCGCCAGATCTGGGTGACGATCGTCTCGAACCCGGAGGGGCGGAGGATCAGCGTGACGGGCAACTCCTTCATCGTCGTGAGAAACACGAGCGCCGCGCCGGCGACGATCCCGGACCGCGTGAGCGGGAACGTGACCCGCCGGAACGTCCCCAGCGAGGACTCGCCGAGGGTGCGGCCCGCCTCGACGAGGCGCGGGTCGACCTGAAGGATCGACGTCCGGCTCGACCCGACCGCCTGCGGGAGGAAGCGCACGACGTACGCGAACACCAGCAGCGGCAGCGTCTGGTAAATCGCCGGGGCGTAGCCGGAGCCGAAGTAGACGAGCGCCAGCGCCAGCACGATGCCGGGCACCGCGAAGCCGACGTACGTCGCGCGCTCGAACAGGGTCGCGAGCCAAGAGTCGTGATTCGCCGCGAAGTACGCGATAGGGATCGCCGCCAGCGCGGCGACGACCGCCGCGGCCGCGGAGACGGAGACGGAGTTGAGTACCTGGATGGGGTCGAAGGCCATCGACGGGCGCCGACCCGCCTCCGAGCGGACCAGCCACAGGCCGAGGATCCACAGCGGCACGAGCAGCGCCACCGCGGAGACGCTCGCCGGCAGCAGCGTCGCCGGCCACCGGAGCCGCCCCAGCGACACCCGGTCGTCGGTGCGGCCCGCGTCGTCGCCGTACGAGGACGCGTCGGAACGCACGAGCCACTCCAACGCGAGCACGAACAGCACGACGACGAGCAGCTGCAAGGAGAGCAGGGCGGCGTAGTCGCTCCCGAAGGAGTTGTACTCGACGTAGATCTGTCGGGTGAACACCGACAGCCGCATGATCGACGGCGTGCCGAAGTCCGAGACCGCGTACAGCGCCGCGAGCAACGACCCGGCGGCGACCGCGGGCCGGATGGCGGGCAGCGTCACGCGGCGGAACGACGCCAGCCGCCCGTGGTTCAGCGTGCGCGCCGCCTCCAGCAGCGTGGTATCGAACGACAGGAGCGCCGCCCGCGTCGTCAGGTAGACGTACGGGTACGTGTACAGCGTGATGACGAGGATGGACCCGGAGAGGCCGTATATCTCCGGGACGCGCTCGATGCCGAGCGGCGAGAGGACGTCGTGGAACTCGCCGCGCGGCCCGAACGCGGAGACAAACGAGAAGGCGCCGACGTAGCTGGGGACGACGAGCGGGAGCGCGGCCGTGACCGCCCAGAACCGCCGGAACGGGAGGTCCGTCCGGGCGGTGAGGTACGCGAGCGGGACGCCGATCGCGATCGAGAACGTCGTGACGCCGGCCATCAACAGGAGGCTGTTGAGGACCGTCTCCGCGGTGCGGACGCTAAGCGTGAGGTCGACCGCGCGCGCCGGATCGACCGTGACCGCCTCGATCACGAGCCACGCGAGCGGGAAGACCAGCATCGCCGCGATGCCGGCACACAGCAGCGTCAGCCCCAGCGGTAGTCGGTCCTCCCCGTCGGTCAGCCGGTCGCGGATCCGGGATATCGGGCTCATGGTCCGGGAAGCGGTCGCTTGGTCGGACGGTGGACGCAACCGCCGTTAGGGGTTCCGATCCGGTCGCGGCGGCGCGTCGTCGCCACACCACCGAACGTCTCCGACCGCGCTCCGACGGATATATTAGTTTAGGGTTGCCTAAAAACTTCATGGAACTGACGCGGCGCGACGCGGCGGCGGCGCTGGCCGCGCTCGGCGCGAGCGGCGGCGTCGCGCTCGGCGCGCGGGTCGCCGCGGACCGCGGCCGCGAGGACGATCCGGGCGGCGACCCGGAAGCGGGCGAGACGGGGGACGACGCCTCAACCGACGACGAGGCGGTCCGGGAGACGCTGACCGCCGTCGCGTCGGTCGTCTACCCCGCCGACGTCGCCGGCGTCGAGGAGTTCGTCGACGGATTCCTCGCCGGCCGGCTGGACGGCTCCGCGCACGCGGCGGGCCTCCGCAAGACCGTCGCGGAGCTGAACCACCTCGCGAACACGTGGCACGGCGCACCGGTCGCCGACCTCGACGCCGCCGACCGCGACCGCCTCCTCCGGGAGGTCGGCGCCGACATCGCCGACGAGGACCCCGACGGAACGACGGCCGAACGCGTCCGCTACTACGTCGTCAACGAGCTCCTGTTGGCGCTGTACGCCTCCCCGACCGGCGGGGAGTTGGTCGGCATCGAGAACCCGCAGGGACACGCTGGCGGCGCCGAGAGCTACCAGCGGGGGCCGCGATGAGCGGCGCAGAGAGCGCCGGCGGCGAGCGGTCAGCGGTCGACGGTGGCGCCGACGGGGAGATCGACCGCAGCCCGGTCCCCGACGCGGACGTCTGCGTCGTCGGCGCCGGCCCGGCGGGAGCGCTCGTCGCCGACCGGCTCGCAGGCGACCGCGACGTGGTGGTCCTCGACACCGGCCCGCGGTTTGACCCGGCCGACAGGCTCGCGAGACAGGAGCGGGCGATTCGACCGTTCTACGACAGACCTGACGTGTGGGACGTCGGCGGCGCGCGCGACGCCCACGAGAGCGCCGGCGACCGCTCGTACCCCCTCAACCACGCGCGCGTGAAGGGGATCGGCGGCTCGACGCTCCACTGGCAGGGGATGGTGATGCGCCTCCACGAGGACGACTTCGACTCTGGGACGGCGCGCGGCGTCGGCCCCGACTGGCCCGTCAACTACGCGGACCTGCGGCCGTACTACGCCGAGGCGGAGAAGGAACTGGGCGTCGCCGGCGCGTCGGACAACCCCTACGCGCCGCCGCGCGAGGAACCCCACCCGATGCCGGCGTTCGAGCCCTCCTACAGCGACTCGCTTTTCGCCGAGGCCTGCGAGTCGCTGGGAATCGACATGCACTCCGTGCCGAACGCGCGCAACTCCGAGCCGTACGAGGGGCGCTCGCCCTGCGTCGGCTACGGCACCTGCCAGCCCGTCTGCCCGAGCGGCGCGAAGTACGACGCGACAGTCCACGTCGAGCGCGCCGAGGAGGAGGGCGCGACCGTGATCGACCGGGCGCCGGTCGAGCGGCTCGAACACGACGGCGACGACCGGGTGACCGCCGCCGTCTACGCGACGCCGGACGGGGAGCGACACCGGCAGAAGGCGGACGCCTTCGTCGTCGCCGCGGGGGGAGTGGAGACGCCGCGGCTCCTGCTGTTGTCCGCCTCCGACCGCTACCCCGACGGGCTCGCGAACGGGAGCGGCCACGTCGGCGAGTTCTTCATGGACCACCTGTTCGCGGGCGCGGGCGGCACGCTCGACGAGCCGACCAGACAGAACCACGTCGGCTTCTACACCAGCGCCTGCGACCAGTTCTACGACGAGGCGGACGAGGAACAGGCCCCGTTCAAGCTGGAGTTTTTCAACTACGCCGGCCCCTCGCCGGTTGAATCGGCGCTCACGGGCGACGACTGGGGGGACGCGCTCTTAGGCCGGCTACGGAGCGAGTACGGCAACCACGTCGCGATGGGCGGGCTCGTCGAGCAGCTCCCCGACGCCGACAGCCGCGTGACGCTCGCCGACGACCGCACCGACGACCGCGGGAACCCGGTGCCGCAGATCGAGTGGAGCGTCGACGACCGCGCGCTCGACACGATCGAACGCGCCAACGAGATCCAGGTGGAAATCTTAGAGGAGCTCGGCGCCGACGTCGAGTGGGTCGCCGGTCCGGACGCCACCGGCCCCGCATACCACCACATGGGGACGACGCGGATGAGCGACGACCCGGGGGCGGGCGTCGTCGACGCCGACTGCCGGACCCACGATCTCGACAACTGCTGGATCGCCTCCAGCTCCGTCTTCCCCACGAGCGGCGCGATGAACCCGACGCTCACCATCGCCGCGCTCGCGCTCCGCGTCGGCGACGACGTGGCCGGCTGGCTCTCGGAGAAGACCTGACGACCGATTGTCACTGTTTTAGGTAAACCTAAAAACTCAAGTGGGTGCGGACTGAGATGCGGGTAATGAGCGACTCAGCGCACGCGACGAACGGCTCGGCGGCCGCAGTCGAGAACGGCACCGAGGCGGCCGCGATGGACGATATCGACGCGACGGCCGAACGCGAGGAGACGGGCGCCACGGGCGACGCGGACACCGCCGCCGCCGGCGAACCGTACACCTTCGACGACCTCAGCGTCGTGATGGGGACGTACAACGAGGAGGCGGCCATCGCGACGGTGCTGGAGGACATCGACGAGGTGACCAACGGGAGGGCGGAGGTCGTCTGCGTCGACGGCTCCGCGGACCGGACCCCCGAAATCGCCCGCGAACACGGTGCGCGCGTCATCGAACAGGAGCCGCAGGGGTACGGCGTCGCCGTCCGCGAGGCGGTCTTGACCCCCGACCGCCCGGTCGTCGTCACGACCGACTGCGACGACACCTATCCGATGACGCGCGCACCGTGTTCGCGGGCGCCGAGCCGGGAAGCTGTAGA
>JBNJEE010000125.1:0-7354 GCA_051745525.1 Methanobacteriota archaeon
CGGAGCCCAGGCAGGCGTTCCTCGACGAGGCGCCCGCGCGCGGCGCCGACGCCGCCTCGCCGCTCGACGCGGTCGAGTCAGCGGTCGGCGTCCTCGAATCGGACCCCCGGTTCAACGCGGGCGTCGGCGGCGCGGTCCAGTCGGACGGGGTCGTCCGCACCGACGCCGGCGTGATGACCTCAGACCGCGAGGTCGGCGCGGCCTGCTCGATGCCGGGCGTGGAGCACGCGGCGAGCGTCGCCCGCGTCGTCCGCTCGGAGACGCCCCATATTTTCGTCTCGGGCGAGCACGCGGTCGACCTCGCGGCTGAGTTCGGCGTCGAGACTGGCGTCGACCTGCTCACCGACGAGAAACGGGAGCGCTACGAGACGGAGGACCCGCCCCGGGGCGGCCCGCGCGAGCACCTCGACTGGCTCGCGACGCGGTTCGGCTCGGGCGACGACCAGGCGGGCGGGGACGCCGAAGGGAACGAACGCGAGAAAAACGGCGCGCCCGATCACGACACGGTCGGCGCGGTCGCGACGGACGGCGAGTCGTTCGCGGCGGTGACCTCAACGGGCGGCCGGTCGTTCGCACTCGCCGGGCGCGTCGGGGACGTGCCGCAGGTCGGGTCGGGGTTCTTCTGTACCGAGGCCGGCGGCGCGAGCGCGACGGGCGCCGGCGAGGATATCGCCCGCGTCACGCTCTCGCGGCGCGCCGTCGACCACCTCGACGACGGCCTCGACGCGCAGGCCGCGGCGGACCGGGCGATAGACGAGTTCGAGGACATCACGGGGTCGGGCGCCGGCGTGATCGTCCTCGGCGGCGAGGGCGCCGGGAGCGCGTTCAACACGGACGGGATGCAGACGAGCGTGGCCGAGAAGTAGCCAGCGGCGCGGAGGGGCGGTATCGAAGCCGGAGCGGCTTTTGGGGCCGGTGACGACGGCGACAGGATCTACTCGAGTGCGGCCTCGAGCTTCGGGTTGCGGTTCGTCGTGGGGATATCGGAGTCGACGAGTTCCGCGCACGCGTCGACGAGCTCGGCGTCGGACAGCTCTCCACAGAGGACGTGGGTCCGAGCCTCGGTGGCGACGTACACGTCGATAACCTCCCGGTCCGGCCCGGGGAGAAAGTCGTGGGTCGCGTTACAGCTCCCGACCGCGAAGAGGGCGAAGAACGCCGCGAACGCGATCTCGGTCCGCGTCTCGACTTGCCCGACGTAGACGGCGGCCGCCGTTCCCGCGGTGAGGACCAGCGAGAGGGCGAGGAAGAACAGCCCGAGGAACGTGTGCCGGAGGAAGCTCGTGTTCCGTTCGAATTCGACGCCGGCCACGTCCCCAACCGAGATCGACACGGCGGCGTCCTCCGAGGGCGGAGCGTACGCGATCTCGCCGTCGGTCGCGGTGAACGAAACGGTCCGTTCGCTGTTAACAACGTATTCGTCGACGTGGGCTTCCGTCGCAAAATCCATCTGAGAGGGTCGAACGTGTCTGACGAATTCCGTTTCTCTTGATATGTAATTTTTGGTATGTATGCGATCGCCGCGGGCCGACGCCCGCGTCGCTACGGACGAAGCGGCTTCCGCCTACCCCAGTCGCTCGTCGAGGATGAGCCGCGTCTTCGTCGACTTGACCTCGTCCATCTCGCGGGCCTGCGTGATCAGTTCGTTGACCGCGCGCGTGTCGACGGCGTCGACGACGAGGACGATGTCCTCCTCGCCGGACACCTGCCAGACGAAGTCGACCTCCTCCCACTCTACCATCCGCTGGCCGACCGCATCGGTGTTGACGTTCATCTCCACCGAGATCTCGATCATCGCCTTCACGTTGCCGGTGCGGGTCGTGACCGTGAACCGCTCGATCACGCCCTCGTCGGTCATCCGGTCGACGCGGTTGCGCACGGTCCCCTCAGAGGTCCCCACCCGGTCTGCGATCTCCGTGTACGGGGTCCGCGCGTCCCGTCGCAGAATCGAGAGGATTCGTCGGTCGAGGTCGTCCATACCGATCCGTCTCGGTCCCTCGCCTTACTCGTTACGAATATCGTAACGAACCTTCGAACGACGCATTTATATCCCTTTGTGCGTACGTTTCTCGTAATGTCGGACGCCTACATCGCGCTGGCCGACGGACGCGTGCTCGAAGCGCGCGCCCGTGCGCCGGGGCGGACCCGCGGCGAACTGGTGTTCACGACCGCGTACACCGGCTACGAGGAGTCGCTCACCGACCCCTCCTACGCCGAACAGGTTCTCACCTTCTCGTACCCCCTCATCGGGAACTACGGCGTCCGAACCGAGCGGTTCGAGTCCGAGTCGGTCCAGCCCCGCGCGGCGGTCGCCCGCGAGATGACCGACGACGTCGCCGACTGGCTCGCCGGGGAGGGCGTGCCGGCCGTCGACCACCTCGACACCCGCGAGATCGTCACGAGCGTCCGCGAAGAGGGCGCAATGGCCTGTGGGATCGCCGCCGGCCCGGACGCGACCCCCGAGGACGCGGTCGCGGAGATGGAGGCGTGCAAACCGATGAGCGACCACGTCGACATCGGCGCACAGGTGTCCGTGACGGAGCCGACCGTCCACGAGGGCGGCGGCGACGTCGACGTCGCGCTGCTCGACTGCGGCGCGAAGGGCTCGATCATCTCCTCGCTCACCGAGCGCGGCGCGGACGTCCACGTCCTCCCGTACGACGCGACCCCCGAGGACGTCGCCGCCGTCGACCCCGACGTGCTCTTCGTCTCGAACGGCCCGGGCGACCCGGAGAACTTCGTCGCCGCGCAAGGGGTCGTCGACGAGTTCGCGGGCGACCTGCCGCTGGCCGGCATCTGCCTCGGCCAGCAGGTGATCACCAGCGCGCTCGGCGGCTCGACCGAGAAGATGGCGTTCGGCCACCGCGGCGTCAACCAGCCGGTCAAGGACCTCCGCACCGACAGGGTCGTGATGACCACCCAGAACCACGGCTACACGGTCGCCGACACCGGCCCGCTCGAGGTGACGCAGGTGAACGTCAACGACGACACCGTCGAGGGGCTCGACAGCGAGGAGCTGGACGTCATCACCCGCCAGTACCACCCCGAGGCGAACCCCGGCCCGCACGACTCGCTCGGCTTCTTCGACGAGGTGCTCGACCTGGCGACCTCGTCGCGGCGAGTGACGGCCGACTGACCGTCCGGCCAACCGAGTCCCCGCTTTTCCCGTTCCCGCGCCCTCCGACTGACCACTCGGAGTACCACCCGGTCGACGCGCCCGACGTTCCGACCATCTCTCAGCTGTCGCCCCGGACCGGCGACGTTTTCTCCCGTCACCTCGCACGGTGACGCATGCCAACCGAGATCCTGCTCACCAACGACGACGGGATCGACGCCGTCGGGATCCGGGCGCTCGCGGACGCGCTCTCGCGCGACCACGACGTGACGGTCGTCGCGCCCGCAAGTAACCAGTCCGGCGTCGGCGGCGCGCGCTCGTGGTGGGAGACCACGGTCGACTACACCGAGACGGACCGCGGCTACGCGGTCGAGGGCACCCCCGCGGACTGCGTCGCGGTCGCGGACGTGGCGCTCGACCTCGACCCCGACGTCGTCGTCTCCGGCTGCAACCACGGGCCGAACATCGGCGCGCACATCCTCGGGCAGTCCGGGACCGTCGGCGCCGCGATGGAAGCCTCGTTCCTCGGCACACCCGCGATCGCGGTCTCGCTGTACGACCGCGGGAACCTCCCCGTGCCGCCGACGCTCGACAACGGCGACTTCGCCGTCGCCGGCGAGGTCGTCGCCGACCTGATCGACCGCGCCGGCCTCGGCGACGGCGAGCGCGACGCGGACGGCTCGCCCCTCCCGTTCGGCGCCGACGTGCTAAACGTCAACGTGCCGGCCGCGGACGACGAAGCGGCGGAGAACCCGACCTACCGGCTGACCGAGCCCGCGCGCGGCTTCGACGTGATCGAGTTCCGCCCGGGCGAGGAGGGGCCGGACGAGGAGAACGTCCCCGAGGGCTGGGAGTTCGGCGAGCGGCGCGGCGAGATGGGGATGGAGCTACGCGACCGCTTCTGGCGGGAGTTCCTGCGCGGCGACGTCCCGGACGACCCCGGCTCGGACCGCCGAGCGGCCGTCGAGGGCGAGGTAAGCATCTCGCCGCTGTCGAGTTCCCGGTCCGTCGCGGGCGAGCGGGCGGGCGACCTCGTCGAGTCGGTTCGAAGCGCCGAGACGGGCGCCGATTAGCGGGGCGCCGCGTCGCCGGCAGGAGGAGCGGGGACGGCCGATTTTAGCGCCGGCGCGGCGATGCGAACGCCGACCGAACTCAGCGCCGCCGCGGGCGCCGGGGTCCGCTGCCGGCGAACTCCGCCGCGAGACGGCCGAGGTACCACACGACCACGAGGCCGAGCCCGAACCCGGCCCCGGCCGCGGCCAGGAGCTGTACCGGCGTCGGGTCCAACTGAAGGGCGATAAGCGGCGGCGAGACCGTGACGATCGCGAGTAACACGAGCTTGATCTTCCGGTTTCCGGCCTCCCGCTCCGCCTCGGAGATAGGTCCTACCACCGCGATTCCCCCCGCGTTCCGACGGCTACCGGCGCGACGCTCATGCCTCGACCACGGGCCCGGCGACTATCAAGGCGACGAACCGAACCAGTTCGTCCGGCGTCGAGGGTCGGCTCGAGACCATCACCTCCGCGCGATGACGGCCACCGTGCGACGACCGATCGACTCACTGCGTTCCCCGCGTTGAAAAGCGTCTCGACCGTTCACGCCGGTAGCGAGCCCGTACCGCCGTGAACTGTCTGGGTCGTTTAAGCCCGTCCGACCGCTCGTGTCGAGTGCCCCTACCCGCCGTCCCGGAGTGACGGACGTCGCGGCGGTCGTCGTCCGCGCCGCTCGTGCTGCCCAAGCCGCTCGCGTCGCCCGCGTCGCTCCGGGACCCGCCCCTCCCCGCCGTTTCGCGGCGTTTTTGACCCGACCCCGACTAGCCATGGCCATGGACGACGAACTCCGCGAGCGCGTCGCGGCGGCCGGCGAGGCCGCGGCGCTATTCAACGCGCTCAAGCACGGCAGCGACCCGGACGTGGGCGCGATCATGGGCCCCATCATGGGCGAAAACCCCGAGTTCCGCCCGCACGGCGACGATATTCCGGGCGTCCTCGCGCCGGTCGTCGAGGAGGTCGGCGAGATGGACGAGCCCGAGCGGCGGGAGCGGCTCGGCGAGCTCGCGCCCGAGAGGCTCGCGGATCTGGAGGCCGACGACGAGGCCGACGAGTACGTCCTCCCCCACCTCCCGAACGCCGAGGACGGCGAGGTCGTGATGCGCGCCGCGCCGAACCCGAATGGCCCGTGGCACGTCGGTCACGCGCGTATGCCCGCGGTCATCGGGACGTACAAGGAGCGCTACGACGGCGAGTTCATCTGCCGGTTCGACGACACCGACCCGGAGACGAAGCGCCCCGACCTCGACGCGTACGACGCAATCTTAGAGGACATCGAGTACCTCGGCTTCGAGCCGGACCGCGTGCTGAAGGCCTCGGACCGGCTGGAGACGTACTACGACCACGCCCGCGAGCTGATCGACCTCGGCGGCGCGTACACCTGCTCGTGTTCCGGCGAGGACTTCTCCGAGCTGAAGAACGCCGGCGAGGCGTGTCCCCACCGCGAGAAGGACAGCGAGACGGTCCGCGAGGAGTTCGCGGCGATGGTCGACGGCGAGTACTCGGCCGGCGAGATGGTCCTCCGCGTGAAGACCGACATCGAGCACAAGAACCCCGCGTTACGCGACTGGGTCGCCTTCCGGATGATCGACACGCCGCACCCACGTGAGGAGGCCGCCGACTACCGCTGCTGGCCCATGCTCGACTTCCAGTCGGGCGTCGACGACCACCTCACGGGCGTCACCCACATCATCCGCGGCATCGACCTCCAGGACTCCGCGAAGCGCCAGCGGTTCGTCTACGACTACTTCGGCTGGGAGTACCCCGAAACGCTCCACTGGGGTCACGTCCAGGTCGACGAGTACGACGTGAAGCTGTCCACCTCGACGATCAAGGGCCTCATCAAGGACGGCGAGCTGACCGGTTGGGACGACCCGCGCGCCCCGACCATCCAGTCGATGCGCCGCCGCGGGATTCAGGGGCAGGCCTTGGTCGACTCGATGACGGAGCTCGGGATGTCCACCTCTGACGTGGACCTCGCAATGTCCACCGTCTACGCCAACAACCGCGACCTGGTCGACGAGGACGCGAACCGCTACTTCTTCGTCCGCGACCGCGAGGACGACCCCGCTGTCGAGCTGCCGGTCGTCGACGGCGACGCGCCCGCGCCCGAGGCGGGCCATCCGCGATTCCACCCCGAACACCCGGACCGCGGCGAGCGCGAGGTGCCCGCCGGCCGCGTCGTCGTCGAGTCGGGCGACCTCCCGCCCGAGGGCGAGCGCGTCTGGCTCAAGGGGTACGGCCCCGTGCGCTACGTGGGCAACCGGCTGGCCTTCCTCGACGCCGACATCGAGATCGTCCGCGAGGGCGACGTGGACGTGGTCCACTGGGCGCCGGCCGAGGAGGGGCTCGACACGCTCCTTCGGACCGTCTCCGGCGACGTGCGCGGGATCGCCGAGCCCGCGCTCGCGGAAGTGGATCCCGACACGGTCGTCCAGTTCGTCCGCGTCGGCTTCGCCCGGATCGACGCGTTCGACCCCGCGGCGACCGACGAGGAGGACGGCCCGAACGGCGCCGAGGACCTGCTGGCGTACTACGCGCACCCGTGAACCGAACTCGGTCAACTCGATCGGCCGAATCTGTTCGTCGCGGAGTTTAAACCCCCGAGCGGCGAAGCGAGGGCAACGATGGCCATCGACTCGAACTTCGAAGTGAACCGCGAGCGAGCCGGCGAGGAGGACGGCGTCGCTGTCTGGGGCCCCGTCGAACCGCCGGAGAAGCAGGGGATCCGCGGCACCCACGTCGCGGTCGATTTCGACATCTGTCTCGCGGACGGCGCGTGTCTGGAGGACTGCCCGGTCGACGTGTTCGAGTGGGTCGAAACCCCCGGCCACCCCGAGTCCGAGCGCAAGGCGAACCCCGCCGACGAGGACCAGTGTATCGACTGTATGCTCTGTGTGGACGTCTGCCCCGTGGACGCTATCGACGTCGACCCCGGACGTGAGAATCGCTTATAAGTGATCGGTGTCGGTGCGGTGTCGACTTCTCTCGTCTGAGTTGTTCTTTTATATGTGGTCGACTGGGGATCGGCGGCGACCACCTCCAAAGCCCCAGCCGCTCGGCGATACGTATCTGACTGGGGATCGGCGGCGTGCTCCTGAAAAGCCCGAAAAGAGAAACCTCATCTGGCAGTTGGAGTCTGTATTATATTCATTCCGGTTTTTGGATGATAATAAAGATAACGACCAAT
>JBNJEE010000126.1:0-7352 GCA_051745525.1 Methanobacteriota archaeon
TTTGGATTGGCTGGTCCATTATTTGCCGAGCATCTTATTGCAGCTGGCAACCGCGGCGACCGCCGCGCTGGTCGCGAGCCCGGCCGGCGGCGCGCTGCTCGGTGTCGCCGCGGTCGGGCTCCTCGGCGGGTTGCTCCGGGGCTCGACGCGGGTATTGGGGTGGGGGGCGGCCGTCGGCGTGGTCGGCCTCGCGCTCGCGGGGTACCGCGGCGCGCCCGCCGAGGCGCTGCTCGTCGCCGCCGTCGGGCTCGCGGTCGCGTGGGACGTCGCCGACCACAGCGTCGGCCTCGGCGAGCAGGTGGGGCGGGGCGCCCGCGTCCGGCGCAACGTCGCGGTCCACGCGGGCGCGAGCCTGCTCGTCGGCGCGCTCGCGGCCGGCCTCGTCTACGGCGTCTCACTCGCGGTCGGCGGCGGGCAGCCGGTGGCCGCGCTCGCGCTGCTCCTGGCCGGCGGCATCGCGCTCGTCTCGGCGCTGCGGTGACGGCGGGACCGGCGAGACGGCAAGACGAGTGACGCGACGTCGATCGGGAGGACGCGAACGCCCCGCGACGCCGGAGCTAAACCCTTATCAGCGCGCGGGTGGCAGGTACGGTCGTATGAGCGACCTCCCGGACGACTTCGACTGCACGCTCACCAACTGGGAGTACATCTACGGGCTCTGCCGCAACGTCTCCGACGCGGTGAAGCGGGCCGACTTCGAGCCGGACGTGGTCGTCGCCTTAGCCCGCGGCGGCTGGTTCGCGGGGCGCTGCGTCTGCGACTTCCTCGGGCTCAACGACCTCACCAGCCTCAAGATGGAACACTACGTCGGCGCCGCCGAGAAGAGCGACGAGCCCCAGATCCGCTACCCGATGCCGGAGGGGAGCGTGGAGGGGAAGAACGTCCTCATCATCGACGACATCGCCGACACCGGCGGCTCGATCCGCCGGGCCGAGGAGTACGTCGACGAGCGGAACGCCGCCGAGGTCCGCACCGCGACGCTCCAGCTTCTGGGCACCTCCGAGTTCCAGCCCGACTTCGTGGGCGAGCGGCTCGAACAGTGGACGTGGGTCGTCTACCCGTGGAACTTCCTCGAGGACATGGTCGACCTCACGGAGGGCGCGATGGAGCGCGCCGACGAGTCCGCGTTCTCCCGGGAGGACCTGCGCCACTACTTAGAGGAGTTCCACGGCATCGGGCGCATCGAGATGGAGGTGGCCCAGCCCGACCGCCTCGACGAGGTCATCGACGAGATGGTCCGCCGGGACGTGGCGGAGCCCGTCGGCGAGGGCGCCTGGGCGCTCGCCGAGTAGCGGGCCGGAGCGATGACGGAGGAACCGTGCGACGCGGACGACGTCGCCGAAGTCCTCGAAGACGACTGCGAGGCCGCGCTCGGCGCCGTCCTCGCCGCCTACGACCTGAAAGACGAGCGGCGCACCGGCTGGCAGCTCCGCGGGGTCGACGAACCCGAGTCCGTCGCCGCCCACTCGTGGGGGGTCGCGTACCTCGTCGTGACGCTCGGCGACCGCTTCCGCGAGGACCTCCCGGGCGTCGACCTCGACCGCGCCCTGCGGCTCGCGGTCGTCCACGACGTGGCCGAGGCCGAGACCGGCGACGTGGCGACGCGGGCCGACTCGACCGCGGACGCGGTGGACCGCGAGGCAAAGGTCGCGGCGGAGCGCAAGGCGATGGCGGCCCTCGCCGGCCCGCTCCCCGAGCGCGTCCGAGACGCGTGGGAGGCGTACGAGGCCCGCGACTCGCCGGAGGCGGTCCTCGTCAAGGAGTGTGACCTGCTCGACACCTGCTTCCAGGCAGTGGTATACGAGCGGGACGACCGGTACGACCCGGAGCGCGGCGACCCCGGCGCGTTCCGCGAGTACGACGACTTAGACGAGTTCTTCGCGACGACCGAGCCGCGGCTCCGGACCGGGACCGGGACGGAGCTGTTCGCGGCGATCCGCGAGCGGTATCGGGCCGCGCGGGACAAGTAAAAATCGACGATCGTCGAACATATAATCGACGTTTGTAGGCGCTCTACCGCTCGATTTCGCGAGCGGATGGTAAAATGGTTAACGGGGGAGCGTGTCTCGTGAGGTGAGCTTTCACCACGCATGTCTGACACCGATCTCGTAATCATCGGCGGGGGGATAAGCGGGGCGTCGCTTTTGTACACGGTCGCGAAGTTCACCGACGTCGACGACGTCACGCTGATCGAGAAGGAACGGGGGATCGCCGCGATCAACTCCCATCGCACGAACAACTCTCAGACGCTCCACTTCGGGGACATCGAGACGAACTACACCCTCGAAAAGGCCGAGGAGGTCAAGGAGGGCGCCGAGCTGCTCGCGGGCTACCTCGAGGGCTCTGACCCCGACCGCGAGATGCACAGCAAGCGGAGCAAGATGGTCCTCGGCGTCGGCGACGAGGAGGTCGCCAAGCTGGAGGAGCGCTACCGCGAGAACGGGTTCGGCGACCTGTTCCCGAAGCTGCGCGAGATCGGCCGCGAGGAGATCGCCGAGCTGGAGCCGAAGGTCGTCGAGGGGCGCGACGCCGGCACCGAGCTCAAGGCGCTCCAGACGCCCGACGGCTACGTCGTCGACTACGGCGCGGTCGCGGAGTCGTTCGTCGACGCCGCCCGCGAGGAGGATGGGGTCTCCGTCCACCTCGGGACCACGGTGACTGGCATCGACGACCGAGGCGACGGGTTCGTCGTCGAGAGCGACGACGGCGACTTCGACGCCGAGGCGGTCGTCGTCGCGGCCGGCTCGCACAGCCTCCAGTTCGCCAAGGAGATGGGGTACGGCGAGGGGATGTCGCTTCTGCCGGTCGCGGGGAGCTTCTTCCTCGCGGACGACCTGCTGAACGGGAAGGTGTACACGCTCCAGATGAAGAAGCTCCCGTTCGCGGCGGTCCACGGCGACGCCGACGTCCACGACGGGAGCGTCACCCGCTTCGGGCCGACGGCGAAGCTCGTGCCCGCGCTGGAGCGCGGCCACCTCTCGACGGTGAGCGACTTCGTCGACGTGTTCGGCTTCAACCCCGACTCCGTGCTGAGCTACGTCAACATCCTCTCGGACAAGATCCTCTTCCCGTACGTCGTGCGCAACCTCGTGTACGACCTCCCGGCGGTCGGGAAGCGCGCGTTCCTCCCGAACGTCCAGAAGGTCGTGCCGAGCGTCGACGTCGACGACATCGACCGCGCGAAGGGGTACGGCGGCGTGCGCCCCCAGATCGTCGACACCGAGAACAAGGATCTCGACATGGGCGAAGCGAAGATCGTCGAGGACGGGGTTCTGTTCAACATCACGCCCTCGCCCGGCGCGTCGACCGCGCTGAAGAACGCGATGACGGACGTCGAGACCGTCCTCGACTTCTTCGAGGAGGACTACGAGTTCGACGAGGCGGCCTTCCGCGACGCGACCATCGAGAACTTCCCGCGGCTCGACGACGAGACGGAGGCGGACGACGAGGCGGACGAAGAGGCCGAACCCGACGCGGACGACGAGGAAGTCGCGGCCGAGGCCGACGACTGATCCGGTCGACGGCCATTTCCCCCTCGGACCGCGTCAAACGCCGAACTATGCGCTCGCTTTTCCCGTGATCTCCCGCTCGAACGCCTCCCGGAGCACGCGGATCGCCCGTCGCTTCGTCCCGTCGGGGACGAACACGAAGGGGATCGGCACGTCGAACGCGCGGTCGCCGTACAGTCCCCAGTCGGCGACCGACCGCGTCGTGCCGCCGTACGCGATGGGGATGTCCTCCAGCTCGTCGGGGTCGTAGGCGGGGACGTACGAGCGGTCGATCCACACCTCGTGGACCGGCACGTCGAGCGCGTCGGCGAGGAGCCGCTCCAAGCGGTCGTCACCGGCGGTGAGCCACGCGGTGAACTCGTCGAGGGGGTCGCCCTCCACGCCCAGGTCGTCGTCGAGGTCGCCGCCGATTCGGTCGGCGAGCGCGATCCGATGTTTCCAGCAGGTGGCGGGGAATCGCCGCCCGCGGAAGCGGTCGTACATCGACGCGAGCGTCGAGTCGGGGTTCTCGCGGGCGGCGGTCCGGAGCCGTTCGAGCACCGCGTTGTCGTCGAGTTCGCGGTCCAGGATGCCGTCCACCGTGACGGGGCTCTCCCCGGTCTCGGCGGCGTACTCGCCCAGGAGCGCCTGAAGCAGCCGGTTCGCGTACACCGACTTGTGGTGCTGGGTGACCCACATGTACAGCGCGATTCTCCCTTCGAGGTAGTTGCCGATGGTCGAGAGCGCCTTCTCCGAGAGCGCGAGGCCCGCCTCGGGGTGGGCGGTGTACGCGTCGACCATGCGCTCGACGTCGAAGCTCAACACGCCCGCGCCCGTCATCTCGTTGTCGCGGGTGATGTAGTCCAGCCGGTCGACGTCGATGGGGGAGTGGAGCAGCTGGGCGCCGACGCCGTACTGCCACGGCTCGCCGCGCTCGTACGCGAGGCTGTACCCCAGCACGTAGGCGCACACCTCGAACGGGTCCACGTCGAAATCGCGGAGGGCGTCGCCGTACTCCTCGACGATGATCACGCAGCCGAGCAGCTCGTGCGGGTTCGCCGAGCGGAGCGGCGCGCCGCCGACGCCGGCCGCGTCGAACGCGTCGACCAGCCCGGTCTGCGCGAGGCGTTCCCGGAGGACGCCCTCGTCGAGGAACCCCTCGGAGAGGTGCGAGAAGGGCGGGTGTCCCACGTCGTGGAGCAGGCAGGCGCACTCCAGCGTGCGTTGGATCTCTTCGAGTTCGTCGACGGCCGCGTCCCGCGTGAAGTACGACTGCCGACGGAGGTTCTCGAAGACGGTCCGCCCGAGGTGGTAGACCCCGAGCGAGTGCTCGAACCGGGTGTGGTTCGCGCCCGGGTAGACGAGGTGGGTCGCCGAGAGCTGGCGGACGTACCGCAGCCGCTGGAACGGCCGCGTGTCGACGACGCCCTCGACGAGCGCGTCCGGCAGCTCGATGTAGCCGTGAACGGCGTCTTTGATCTGAGTGGTGGGCATCGATTGTGGGCACCACACCCGCCCGCGTCCTGCCTCTTTCGGTCGTCGCCGACCACCGTGCGCTCCCCCGGCCCCCGGGAACGCCCGATTCACACCGTATAAATGGGAGCGCGGCGAGTCACGCGTATGGTATCGGACGCCGCCGACGGGACCGACGCGCAGGCGGACGCCGACGGCGAGACGGGCGCGCAGATGGGCGCCGACGCGACGGACCCCTCGCTCGTCGACCGCTGGACCGCGCTCGACCGCGGCTGGCAGGCGCTCGCGCTGGGGCTCGGGGTCGTCGCCGCGCACCTCGTCGGGCAGGCGCTGTGACGGGGATCGCCGAGGCGGTCCGGGCGTATCTCCCCGGGCTCGCGCTGCTCGCGGGCGGCGCGGTCGCCGCGACGCTCGTCGCGGGCACGGTCCCCGGCCTCCAGCCGCTCGTCGTCGCCGTCGCGATCGGGGTCGGCGTCGGGAACACCGTCGGGATCCCCGAGATAGCGGAGCCGGGCGTCGGCGCCGACAAACTGTTCCTGGAGACCGGGATCGTGCTGCTCGGCGCCGCGGTCGCCGTCGAGGAGTTCCTCGCCGCCGGCCCGACCGTCCTCGGCCTCGTCGTGGCGTTCGTCGCCGGCGGACTCCTGTTCGCGGAGGTCGTCGCGCGTCTCCTCTTCCGGATCGAGTCGCCCACCTCCTCGCTTTTGGCCGCGGGGGCGAGCATCTGCGGCGTCTCGGCGGTCGTCGCGATCGGCAGGGTGCTGGACGCGCGCGGGGCCGCGATCACCTTCGCGGCCGCGACGATTCTGCTGTTCGACGCCGCGACGCTCGTCGCGTTCCCGCTCGCGGGCGAGTGGCTCGGCCTCACCGGTCGGCAGTTCGGCGTCTGGGCGGGGGTAAGCATGTTCTCGACCGGGCCCGTCGCGGCCGCGGGGTTCGCGCACTCGCCCGAGGCGGGCCAGTGGGCGACCGTGACGAAGCTGGCGCGCAACTCGCTTCTGGGCGGCGTCGCGGTGGCGTACTCGCTGGCGTACACGGCGCGGTCGGCCGCGGACCCGGGCGTCAGGCGGCTCTGGGCGGAGTTCCCGAAGTTCCTGCTCGGGTTCCTCCTCGTCGCGGCCGTCGCCAACACCGGGCTGCTCTCGCCGGCCGCGCTGGCGTCGATCGGCCGCGTCTCGGACGCGCTGTTCGCGCTGGCGTTCGTCGGCCTCGGCCTCTCGATCCGGGTCGACGACATGCGCGCGGTCGGCGCCGCGCCGGTCGGCGCGGTGTTAGTCCACCTGCTCGTCGTGAGCGCGGTCGCGCTCGCGGCGGTACGCTGGCTGCTCTGAGACCCTTCGACCGCGCGCCGCCTCCCCGAGTGGCGACGCCGCTTCACGCCATATAAGTAGCGAGCGGGCGCACTCCGGGTATGGGAACCATCGGATTCATCGGCGGCAGCGGCATCTACGAGGCGCTCCCCCTCAACGACGTGCGGGAAGTCGAGTTCGACACGCCGTACGGCGAGCCGAGCGACGCGGTGACGATCGGCGAGTTCGGCGACACGGGCCGCGAGGTGGCGTTCCTCCCGCGGCACGGCTCGGACCACGGCGTCTCCCCGACTGACCTGCCGTACCGCGCCAACATGTACGCCTTAAAAAAGGCGGGCGTCACCCACATCTTCGCGTCGAACGCGGTCGGCAGCCTGAAGGAGGAGCTGGAGCCCGGGACACTCGTCGTCCCGGACCAGATCTACGACCGGACGAAGGGCCGCGACCTCTCCTTCTACGGCGACGGCGTCGTCGTCCACCAGCCGTTCGCGGACCCGTACAGCCCCGAACTCGTTGACCACCTCACCGAGGCGGCCGAGGCGGCCGCGCCCGAGGACACGAAGGTCGTGAAGGGCGGCACCTACGTCTGTATCGAGGGGCCCCAGTACTCGACGCGCGCTGAGTCGGAGTTCTACAAGAGCCAAGGCTGGGACCTGGTCGGCATGACCGCGATCCCCGAGGCGAAGCTGGCCCGGGAGGCCGAGATCGCGTACGCGACGATCGCCGGCGTCACGGACTACGACGTCTGGAAGGAAAACAGCGAGGTGACGCTCGAAGAGGTGCTCGAGAACGCCGAAAAGAATCAGGCGGCGATCAAGGCCGCCGTCGAGGTGGCCGTGCAGACGCTCCCCGAGGACTTAGCGTGCGAGGCGCACACCGCGCTCGAAGGCACCGTCAACACGCCGACCGAGGCGATTCCGGAGGAAACGCAGGAGCGCGTCGAGCCGCTGCTGGGCGATTACTTATAAATAGACGAGGCAGTGCGGTGGCGCGTGCCGGTGAGCGCCGCACCGCGGCGCGAACCGCACGCGCGAGGGACGCCGTGAGCGACGGGCGACCGAAGGGAGCCCGGAGCGAACGG
>JBNJEE010000020.1:0-22974 GCA_051745525.1 Methanobacteriota archaeon
AGCCCCTCGGGCTGATCGACTACGAGGCCGCGGCGGAGGCCGGTGCCGACGGCGACGCGGCCGACGCCGCGATCGAGTGGAACCGCGAGCCGCTCCCGCGCGGCGACGGCGGGGACGGAAACGGGAACGACATCGGCGTCGATCTCGCGCCCGACCTCGACGGCGACGTCGAACTCGTCAAGTTCACCCCCGGGATGGACCCGGCCGCCTGGGACTACCTCGACGACAAGGACGGCGTCGTGATCGAGGGGACCGGGCTCGGCCACGTCCACACCGACCTCATCCCCCGGATCGAGGCGCTCGTCGAGGGCGGGACGGTCGTCGCGATGACGAGCCAGTGTCTCGCCGGCCGCGTCTGCGACCGCGTGTACGACACCGGCCGCGACCTGCTCGACGCCGGCGTCGTCGAGGCCGGCGACACCCTCCCGGGCACCGCGAAGGTGAAGCTGATGTGGGCGCTCGCGAACCGCTCCGACCCCGCCGACGCGATGGGCCGCGACCTCGCCGGCGAGCTGACCGAGGAGTCGCAGCCTTGGCGATGACGGGATCGGAGGGGGAGCCGGCGTCCGACGTCGACGCCGGCGACCCGCCGGTCGTCGTCCGCGAGGCTCGCCCCGCGGACGCCGACGCGGTCGCGGCGTTCACGCGGGACACGTGGGGCGAACGCCACGACGACTACATCCCGCGGGTGTTCCCCGACTGGGCCGACTCCGACGACCCGGACCGCGGCACCTTCGTCGCGACGCTTCCGCCGGAGGCCGCCGACGCCGGCGTCCTCGACGGCCGAGGGGCGGGCGACACGCGCGTCGCGGGCGAGGGCGACGGCGCCGCCGAGGCGGGCGAGCCCGAGGCCGTCGTCGGCTGTATCCAGTCCGTGCTGCTCTCCGACTGGGAGGCGTGGGGACAGGGGATCCGCGTCGACCCCGCGGCGCGCGGCCACGGCGTCGGCTCCGCGCTCTCGGCAGCCGCGCTCGACTGGGCGCGCGAGCGCGGCGCGGCGGTCTGCCGCAACATGGTGTTCTCTTGGAACGTCATGGGGCTCGGCCAGTCGCGCGCGGTCGGCTTCGAGCCCGAGACGGAGTTCCGGTTCGCCGAGCCGGAGCCGGACCCGGACGCGCTCGACGCCGAGGCGGTCGACGTCGAACCCTTCACCGATCCCGACCCGGACGCGGCGTGGGCGTTCTGGAGCGACAGCGACGCCCGCGACCACCTGCGCGGTCTCGCCCTCGACCCAGACGAGTCGTGGGCCTGTTCGCAGCTCACCCGCGACCGGCTCGCGACCGCGGCCGCCGAGGACCGACTGATCGCGGTCACCGACGCGGCCGCCCTCGCCGGCTTCGCGGTCCGGACCCGCGTGACGGAACGCGAGGTCGACGGCGAGACCTCCCGCATCGCGACGTACGGCGTCGCCGCGTGGCGTGACGTCGGCGCCGCGGGCGTCCTGTACGACGCTATCGCCGCCGACGCCGCCGCGGCCGAGGCCGACGACGCCCGTGTACTGATCCCGGAGACGGTCGAACACGTGAGCGACACCGGCGCCAACCGCGTCGCGGTCGCGGGCGAACCCGACTTCGTGATGTGCGCGGACCTCACAGGGGAGCCATGACGCTCTTCGGTACCGCTCTCCCGTGGTCGCTCCCGCTCACGCTCGTGATCTACGGCGTCGTCGTCGCCGCCGCAGCGTGGATCTACCGCGACGCGAGGGCGCGAGGGAGCCGCTACGCGGCCGTCTGGGCGCTCTCGACGCTCGTCTTCACTATCGTCCCGGTGGTCGTCTACATGTACCTCCACCGCGACGCCGGCCCGGCGCGGTAGGCGACCGCCACGGGGCGATCAGCAACGCCCCCAGCCGCTTATGTGAGACGACTCGAAACGACCGACGGATGCCCTCCCTCCCCCTGACCGACCGGATTCGCGCGCTCGGTCGCGGCCGTCGCCCCCGCGCGCTCTCGGTCGCGTTCGCCAACCTGCTCCCGCTCGTCGGCGTCGTCGCGCTCGGCTGGAACGCGGCTGCGCTGATGACGCTGTACTGGTTCGAGCTCGGGATCGCGTCGCTCTGGGCCGTCGTCCGCGCGCTGTTCGCCGGCCGGCCGTCCGAGATCGAGCGCGATGTGCTGATCTCCGGGCCGCTCGCGCAGCGCCGGGTCGGGCTGTCGATCCCGCGGACCGACGTCCGGATTCGGCTCTCGTCGCTGCTCGTGCTCCCCATCGCGGCGCCGGTCCTCGCCGTCGTCTGGCTGTTCGTCGGCACGCTCACGGTCGGGGTCGTCGCCGACGGCGGGCTGTCGTCGGAGGCGCTCGATACCGTCACGCTCGCGGTCCTCGCCGTCTTCGTCGGCGAGGGGATGACGACGCTCCTCGAGTACTTTGGCCGCGGCGAGTACCGCGACCACAGCGCACAGACCGCGATTCGGGGCGTGTTCGCCCGCGGCGCGGCGATCTTCCTCGGCGCGCTATTCACCGTCGTCGTCGTCGCCGCGGGGACCTTGGAGAACGACGTGCCGATCGCCGCGCTCGACCCCGCCACGATCGGGTTCCCCCTCCTGCTCGGGGTCGTCGCGGTGAAGTTCGCCTTCGACCTCGCGGGGCTCTACGGCGACCGGCTGGCCGCCTTCGACGAGTCGTCGGCGCTCGAGTTGGGCCTCTCCGACGACCCGCCTGCCCCCGAACTCGCCGACGGATCGCTCGCGGCGCCGGTCGAGACGGTTCGCCAGCCCCGACGCGCTCGCATCGCGGGGGCGCTGACGACGCCCCTGGGTCATCCGGGGCTCTGGTACATCGCCGGGATCCTCGCGCTCGTCGCTCTCGCGTTCGCGATCGGCGGCGACCGGCCGACCGCCACGGCTCTCGGTGCGGCCGCGGTCGCGGTCCCGCTGGCGCTCGCCGCGCTCGACCACGAGCTCCGGCACGGGCTCGTCGCGTACCGCGCCGGCGACGACGCGCTCGTCGCCTATGACCGGCTGTTCGACACCGCTCTGTGGCGCGTTGAACCGTGGGACGAGACGGACCTCCGGGTGGAGCGTGGACGGCTCGACCGGCGGCTGGGAACGGAGACTGTCGTGATCGAACTCCGCGACGACGAGTACCGGCTCCCCGGGCTCGCGGACCCCGAGCCGATCCTCGACGTCTTCGACAGGCGAGCCGACCGGCCGGACGGTTAGCTCGAACCACTCCCCTCTCTCGCCTCGTCCGCCTCGTCCCGCCCGTACAGGGGAAACGTGTCGCCGACGAGCGCTCGAAGAGCAGGACGACGGCGCCGTGGAAGGCGACGATGACGGTCACGCTCGCGACGATGATCGCCACCTCGGGCGGCGTCGAGAGGAGCCCGAGCGAGACCATGAGCGTCGTCGCGCACGCCGGCGGGTGGACCCAGTCGGTCGCGATCATCGCCCAGCTGGTCGCGACGAGCGAGGCGACCGCGCTCGCGGTCAACCGGAACCCCTCTGGGGAGAACGCGGGGGGCATCGCCGTGAGCGCGGTGCCGTCGGCGATCGCCGTCCACGCCGCGAGCTCGGCAACGCCGCCGATCAGGTGGCTTCCGACCACGCGGACGGCGCGCTCCCGCTCGCTCCGCCGGTCGAAGGCGAGGACGAACGCGGACGGACCATGGCTCGGGAAGACGAACGGCTAGCCGGTCGCCCACGCGACGAGGCCGAGGACGGTGAACAGCAGCCCCGCATAGAGGCTCGTGCCGAGGCGACGACGCATTGCGACCGGGTCAGCCGGCCGACTCACAAAGCCCCGGCGGATCGGCGGGTGAGACGTCAGCGAATCGCAGGGCGGGACGTCAGCGAATCGCAGGGCGGGACGTCAGCGAACCGCAGGGCGGGACCCCACCGGACCGCGGGGCGATATCGATCGCGATAGTTGAACCCGAACGCCTAATTGGTCCCCCCTCGCCCGTGGAGACATGTTTGCGACGCTGCCGGACCTCCTCCGACTGCTCGTCGTCCCCGTGTTCGCGTGGGCGGCGATCCGGGACGTCCGGACTCGACGCCTCCCGAACCGGCTGTGGCCGCCGCTGTACCTGTTCGGCGCGCTGCTTTTACTCTGGGAGGCGGTCTCGCTGTGGCCGTTCACGGGGTTTGACGGGCGGGTGTTCCTCCTTCGGGCCGCGATCAGCCTGCTGTTCGTCGCGCCGCTCGGCTACGCCTTCTGGTACCTCGGCGCGTTCGGCGGCGCCGACGCCAAGGCGATGATCGCGCTCGCGGTGATCTTCCCGACGTTCCCGGCCTACGAGGCCGCGGGGCTCGTTGTCCCGCTCATCGACACCGACGTCGGGGTGTTCTCGCTGACGATCCTCACGAACACTGTGCTGCTCGGCCTCGCGTATCCGGTCGGGCTCGCCGCCCTCAACCTCGTCCGCGGCGAGGTCTCGTCGAGTATGTTCCTCGCGCGCCCGGTCGCGACCGACTCGCTCCCCGACCGGCACGGCCGGCTGTTCGAGAACCCGGACGGCCCGACGCGAGGCGGGCTCGACTTAGACGCGCTCCGGATGTATCTCCGGTGGCGCGGTCTCACGCTTGCGGCCCTGCGGCGCGACTCCGACGAGCTGCGCGACCCCGACTCGGTCGGCGAGACGTTCGACCCGACAGACGGCGGGATCCACGTCGGGCCGCGGACCGACGGGGGGCGCGTGGTCGACGCCGAGATCGACACGGACGCGGCGGAAGGCGTCGACGCGGCGAAAACCCCCGGTTCCCACGGCGACCTCGACGACCCCTGGGCGGCCGAGCGCTTCCTCGACGACATCGACCACGGCGCCTACGGCACCGACGCCGCGACGCTCCGCGACGGCCTCGACGTCGTCGCCCGCGAGGACCGCGTGCTGGTCTCGCCCGGCATGCCGTTCGTCGTCCCGATGGCGGTGGGGCTCGTCGTCTCGCTGACATTCGGCGACGCGCTGTTCGCGGTGCTCGGCGCGGTCGGGCTGGTGTGAGCCGCTACCGATGACGTTATTTATAAACAAGCGAGGCGGTGCGGCGGCGCGTGCCTGCGAGGCCGCTCTGCGGCCGAGCAGCACGCGCGAGGGACGCGGTGAGCGCTCGAAGAGCGCGAACCGCGAGGCTGGGGAGGCGTGAGGTGTGGTTGCGGTGCTGTGCGGGGTGGGACTCAAAGGGGCAGTCGCGAGGGCGAAGCACGACGACGCTAGGACCGCAGGAGCGAGCGAAGCGAGCGACGAGGACCGCAGCGAGTCGCGCGAGCCCTCGCGGCTGGGGCTTTGGAGGCGCTCACCACCGATCCACGATCACCTATTTATAAGCGAACGGCTTGGGCTTCGGAGGTGTTCGCCGCCGCTCTGCTGTCAACTACTTATAAATAAACGACGACGACCGCGGCGTCTCGTCAGTTTTCGGCCCAGACGTCGTCCGCGGCGAGGACCCGCGTCCCGACAGGGCGCTTCACGAACTCGCCGAGGTCGCGGCCGACCACGTCGCCGACACCGCGCTGGGCCGCCACGTCGAGCAGCCGCTGGTCGACGGTCCCGTCGACGACGATGGCGTGCGGCGCGGGCTCGGCGCCCTCGACCGCGTCGAACGCGTCCGCCGCGTCGACCTCGCTCAAGACGTCGAACTCGTCGCCGAGGAGCCGCGCGCGGCCGGTCCCCTCGTCGACGACCTCGCTGACGTGCGCCGCGATCGCCCGCGGTTCGTCGGTCTCGTCGGCCGCATCGGTTTCGTCAGCCTCGTCGGTTTCGTCGATTTCGACGGTTCCGTCGTCGCTGGCGGCCTCGTCGGGCTTGACTTCGCCGCCAGCTTCGGGTTCCGTATCGACGGCCGATTCCGCCTTCGAAGCCGCGGTCGAATCGGCGTCCGACTCGTCGGTCGGCCCCGACGCCTGATCGGGTTCGTCAGTCGCGGAATCGGGCGCGTCAGTCGCGGAATCGGGCTTGTCGGTCTGTGAGTCGCGGCCGTCGCCGGTGTCGGGCTCGACGCTCGCCGCCGCGCCGGTCTCGGCCGCCGCGTCGGTGCTATCCGGATTGTCCCGGTCCTCCGCCTCCGAACCGAGTTCTGGCGAGGCGGGCGTCCGGGTCGACTTCCCGGTCGAGTCGCCGCCCGGCGAATCGCTCCGTACCGCGCCGCCGTCGCCGACGCGGGCGACCGACCCGGGTTCGTCGCCGTCGGTCACCTCGTCGTCGCTGGCGGCCGCTCGGGGGTCGGCGGCGTCCGCGAGGCTCGCGTAGGGGACCTTCCCGCGGAGCGCCTCGAAGACGGCGTCCCGGCCGAGGTCCTCGACGGACTCGCCGGGCGGCGCGAACGCGACGTAGTCGACGTCGCCCACCTGCGCGAGCTCGCGGAGGATGAGCTCGCCGCCCCGGTCGCCGTCGAGGAACGCGGTGACGGTCCGGTCGGCGGTCAGCTCGGCGACCGCCTCGGGGACGTTCGTCCCCTCGACCGCGACGGCGTTCTTGATCCCGCAGTCGAGCAGCGTGAGCACGTCCGCGCGCCCCTCGACGACGATGACGGCGTCGGAGTCGCCGACGCGCGGCCCGGCGGGGAGCCCCTCGTAGTCGACGATACCCTCGACGCGGGCGGCGTCGCGGACCTCGTCTAACACGTCGCTGCTCCCGAGGCTCGTCTCCTCGAAGCCGCCGGCGATCAGCTCTTTGGCGCGCTCGACAACCTCGCGCCGCTTGGCCGCCCGCACGTCCTCGATGCTCGTCACTTCCACGGAGGCGTGACAGGGGCCGATGCGGTCAATCGTCTCCAGCGCGGCCGCGAGGATCGCGGTCTCGACTTTGTCCAGGCTCGACGCGACGGTGACCTCCCCGAACGACTGGCCGTTCTCGGACTCGACGGAGACGTCGATCCGACCGACGCGCGAGGACTCCTGGAGGTCCCGGAGGTCCAACTCGTCGCCGAGCAACCCCTCCGTCTGGCCGAACACCGCGCCGACGACGTCGCTCCGCTCGACGACGCCGTCTGCTGCGATAGTGGCGTGTATCAGGTATTTCTCTGTGTCTTTCATGATGGGTGAATGGTGATGTCGGGCGGGAGCGCCCGTCCGTGTATAGTTGCGCTCCTCGCGGAAAATAGCTATCGCCACGCTCCTCCGGCGCTGGCTATTGAAGAGAATATCTCTCCAAAACGCAAGTTCGAACTTATTCGATAGTTCTTAGTGTTCATAGACGCAGAATTATCATACATGGTGCGCTTACGGAGCGATCTCGTGTGGATACCGACGTTCGCAATACTCGTGGCGTTCGCGGTGCCGTGGCCGCTGTGGGGCGTCGACCGCGTCGTCGCGGGGCTGCCGGTGTGGATCTGGTGGCACGTGGCGTGGCTCGGGCTGTGCGCGGTCCTGTTCGCGCTGTTCGTCCGGAGCGGCGCGTGGGAGCGCGGGATGGGACGGCGGCCAGAATCGAGCGACGGTCGGAACGGCGGCCCCGCGCCGGGGGGTGACCGCCGATGACGCCCGGGGGTGACCGCCCGTGACGCTCGGCGTCTCGCTCGGCGTCGTCGTCGGCTACCTCGTCGTCGCGCTCGCGCTCGGCCTCGTCGCGTACCGCGTCTCGGAGACGACCGCGGAGGACTACTACCTCGCGAGCCGGTCCATCGGGACGCTCGTCCTGCTGTTCACGACGTTCGCCACCCTGCTCTCGGCGTTCACCTTCTTCGGCGGGCCGAACCTCGCGTACGCCGCGGGTCCCGAGTGGCTGGTCGTGATGGGGACGCTGGACGGCGTCTTATTTGCCGTGCTGTGGTACGTCATCGGCTACAAGCAGTGGCTGATCGGCGCCCGCAACGGGTACGTGACGCTCGGCGAGATGCTCGGCGACCGGTTCGGCTCGACCGGGCTGCGCGCGCTGGTCGCCGGGGTGAGCCTCCTCTGGCTGTTCCCGTACGTCATGCTCCAGCAGATGGGCGCCGGCGAGGCGCTCGTGGGGCTCACCGACGGCGCGGTCCCCTACTGGGGCGGCGCGGCGCTCATCACGGGGTTCATGATCCTCTACGTCGCCGTCGCGGGGCTCCGGGGCGTGGCGTGGACGGACACGCTTCAGGGGCTGTTCATGCTCTCTATCGTCTGGATCGCAGCGGCGTGGATCGTCTCGGCTGTCGGCGGCGTCGGCGCCGCGACCGAGGGGATGCTCGCGGCCCGCCCCGAGTTCGGGGGCTTCGGCGGCGGGACGTACACGCCCGGGTTCATTGTCTCCACGGCGATCACCATCGCGTTCGGGGTGACGATGTTCCCGCAGATCAACCAGCGCTTTTTCGTCGCGAAGTCGGCCGCGACGCTGAAGCGGTCGTTCGCGCTGTGGCCCGTGCTCGTCCTCCTGTTGTTCCTCCCCGCGTTCATGCTCGGCGCGTGGGCGGCCGGGATGCCGATAGAGGTGCCCGAGGGCGCGAACGTGCTGCCGGTCGTGTTGAACGAGTACGCGCCAGCGTGGTTCGCCGCACTCGTCGTCGCGGGCGCGATGGCCGCGATGATGTCCTCCTCTGACTCGATGCTGCTCTCCGGCTCGTCGTACTTCACCCGCGACCTCTACCGACCGCTGATCGACGCGGACGCCTCCGAGCGGCGCGAGGCGTGGATCGCGCGGATCGGCGTGGCGGCGTTCGCGACGCTCGCGTTCGTTGCGAGCCTGTTCCGCCCGGGGACCCTGATCGAGGTGGGTGACACCGCTTTCTCCGGGTTCGCGCTGCTCGCGCTCCCCGTGATCTGCGCGCTCTACTGGCCGCGGACGACGCGCACGGGGATGATCGCCGGCATCGCGGTCCCGCAGGTCGCGTACCTCGCGGTGGTGCTGTCGGCGGTCGTCGGCGCCGTCCCGACGCTCCCGCGGACCGTCCTCGGCGGCTGGGACGTCGCGCTCGGGCTGATGGTCCTGTCGGGCGCGCTCACCGTGGGCGTCTCGCTGCTCACCGCCCCGACCGAGGAGAGCGACGCCTCGCGGTTCGCGGTCGTAAGCGACTGATCGCCTCTGGGTCGGGGCGTTGTCGTCTCGCGGTTCGTGTCTCCTCGCCGGCGGAGTGGTGGTGAACCCGCTCAAAGCCCCAGCCACCCATATATAAGTGGTTGATCACAGATCGGCGGCGAACACCGCCAAAGCCCCAGCCACTTGTATATAAATAGTTGATCACGCATCGGCGGCGACCACCGCCAAAGCCCCAGTCGCACGCTTATAAATAGTTGATAACAGATAGGTGACGAACACCTCCAAAGCCCCAGCCGCGAGGACTCGCGTGGCTTGCTGTGCTCCTCGCTCAGTCGCTTTCGCTCCTTCGCTGCGGTGCTTACTGCGCCGTGCTTCGTCCTCGCGACTGCCCCTTTGTGTCCCACCCCCGCACAGCACCGCAACCGCATCTCACACTCCTCGCGGCCGCCTTCGGCGGCCACTCGGAGGCGCGCGCCACCGCACCGGTCGGGGACAAATAGCGTCGCCGAACCGTTCCCACCGCGCCGAAGCCGGCGAAAGCCAAAAGACTGTCTCGCCCCGACAACGCGTATGAACGAGCCCGGTACCGAGGGCGTGTTGTTGGACCAGGAGACGCTCCACGACCGGTTGGACGACGCGCCGCCCTGGCTCCGCGAGCACTACCGCACCTTCCGGGAGTCGATGCTCGGCGAGCGCGACGGGTCGCCGTTCCCCTGCTATTTCGGCATCGAGGTCGAGCGCGAGGGAGACCTTCTGTACGCCGCCTGCGAATCCACCACCGACCCGGCCGCGCTGCTGCGGTTCCGCGACGTCCTCTTGGAGTACCTCGACAGCTACGCGGACCACGCCGACCGCGCGCCGCTCGCGGTGTTCTTCAGACCGCCGGACGACGACCGCGGCGAGGCGCACTACCACGAGCGGCTCTGGCACGTGCTGGAGTTCCTCCACGTCCACGACCCCGAGCCGTGGCCCGACGACATCCCGACCGACCCGGACACGCCGCGCTGGGAGTTCTGCTTCGGCGGCGAGGCGCTGTTCCCGACCTCTCGGGCGCCCTTTTACGAGGAGCGGAAGAGCCGGTTCTCGCCGGTCGGCCTGGAGATCACCTTCCAGCCCCGCACCGTCTTCGAGGGGATCACGGCCGACACCGAGGCGGGCGAGCGCGCCCGCAAGACCATTCGCGACCGGATGGGCGACTACGACGGGGTCTGCCCCCACGCCGACCTCGGCGACTGGGGCGTCGAGGGCGACCGCGAGTGGACGCAGTACCTCTTCCGCGAGGACGACGACGCGAGCCCCGACGCCTGCCCTCTGGAACCGTCCCGCGAGCACCCGAAGGCGCCCGAGTCACTGCTCGAACCCGGCGCGTGGCGGCGGTTCGCGGACGGAGACCCGACCGACCCGGCGGTCGCGGGGCGCGCGGATGACTGAGGCGACGGACCTCCCGGTCGACGCCGTCCTCCTCCTCGTCGACTTCCAAACCGGCTTCGACGAGCCGGGCTACGGCGAGCGCAACAACCCCGACGCCGAGGCCGCCGCCGCCGCGCTCCTCGGCCGGTGGCGCGCGCTCGACCGCCCGGTCGCGCACGTGCGCCACGCCTCGACGGAGCCGGACTCGCCGCTGCGTCCAGACGCCCCCGGCTTCGCGTGGAAGCCGGAGACGGCGCCCGCCGACGGGGAGGCGACCTTCGAGAAGTCGGTCAACGGCGCGTTCCTCGACTCCGGGCTCGACGAGTGGCTCCGCGAGGCGGGGTACGAGTCGCTCGTCGTCTGCGGACTCACTACGGATCACTGCGTCTCGACGACGACGCGCGAGGCCGAGAACCGCGGGTACGACGTGCGCGTCGTCGCAGACGCGACCGCGACGCACGCCCGCGAGACGCCCGACGGCGAGCGGATCGACCCGGAGACCTCCCACCGCGTCGCGCTCGCGCACCTGAACGGCGAGTTCGCGACCGTCGTCGAGAGCGCCGACTTGCTCGCGGAGTGACGGAAGCCGACCAGTCCTCCGGCGCCGGTCTCCCCGCTCAGTCGTCGGCGGCGTCCGCGGCCTCCGCGCTTCCGCCGCTCGCGCGCTCTGCGGCGTTCGCGAACATGCCGCGCCGCGTCGTGTAGAGGAAGTAGGCGCCGAGCCCGAGGAAGCCGACGACGTTCGAGGCCGCGACCGCCCAGAAGACGGCCTCGACGCCCCAGCCCAGCCCCGGCGTCACCGTGACGCCGAACGCGCCGAACGTCGTCGCGACGGGGACGGCAGCGACCGCGATCGGGAACCGGACCGCCCAGTACTTGACCAGGTCGGCGACGAAGGAGGTCCGGGTGCGGGACGCGCCGTTGAATCCGGCCAAGAGGGTGTACGTACCGCCGAGCGCCCAGTAGGAGGCGCCGAGGATCCGGAGGTACGTCACCGCGAGGTCGCGCCCCGCCGGGGTGAGGTCGGGCGCGAGCAGGTCCGCGATTCCGCCGGCGAAGAGGAACTGGACCGCGCCGAGCGCGAGGAACCCGGCGACGACGATCCCGGTTCCGACGGTCGTCGTTCGCCGAGCGCGCGCGGGGGCGGCCGCGCCGAGGTTCTGGCCGATCATCGACTGGGCGGCCTGCTGCATCCCGAGCGCCGGGACGATTGCGAGCGTCGCGACCCGCGCGCCGACCGTGTACGCCGCCACGCCGCCGGCGCCGCCGGCGACCGCGACGAGGCCGACGACGAGGACGCGGACCAGCTCGCTCACGCCGCGCTGACCGCCGAGCGGGAGGCCGACCGCGACGATCTCGCGGACGGTCGCGGGGTCGACCGCGAACGCCTCGCGGGTGAGCCGGAAGGTGTCGCGGCCGATCCCCGCGGCGTACCCGAGGATCCACACGAGCCCGGCGACGCCCGCGAGCGCGGTACCGAGCGCGGCGCCGGCGACGCCGAGCTCCGGAACCGGGCCGACCCCGAAGATGAGCACCGGCGCGGCCACGAGGTTGACGAGGACGCCGACGAGGCTCACGTGGAACACCGCGCGGGTGTCGCCGTACGCCGTGAAGCAGTTCTCGACGGTGTCGCCGACCGCGCCGACCGGAAGAACGGCGATCACGATCGCGAGGTACGTGGCGGTCGTCCCGGCGAGCGCCGGATCCGCGCCGAGCAGCGCCACAACCTCCTCGGCGTAGACGACCACCGGGATCGCGACCGCCGCGGTGACCGCCAGCGCGACGAGCGCGCCGTTGACCGCGACGCGGCGCGCGCCCGCGTCGGCTCCATCGCCGGCGCGCTGCGAGACGAGGATCTGGGTGCCGACCGCGCCGATCACTACCGTCGCGCCGAGCAGCGACTGGACCGGGAGGCTGAGCCCGACGGCGGCGACGGCGTCCTCGCCGACCCGCCCGAGCCAGAAGGTGTCGACCAGCGCGTTGGCGACGTAGACGAGGTTCTGCGCGACGAGCGGCGCGGCGAGGACGAGCAGCACTCGTCCGACGGGCCCGTCCGTTATCGCCTCGCGATCGACGTCCAGCATCGAATCGTTTCGATGTAGTGTTGAGAAATTAAAAGTATACTGGTACTGAAACGCTCGCCACGCTGACCCACCGGCCGGTTCGCGTGGGAGTTGACCCACCGGCCGCTGCCCGACCGGCGCCGGCGTCGTCCTCGTCGCCCGTGTGGACAGTGGCCGGATCCGACCGCCCTGGACGGCCCCGGGCCGCCGCGAAGGGAAACCTCTTAATGCGCTACGCGCGGAGTTCGTGGTATATGAGCAACGGCGACGACGACCCGGCCGACGCTTCCGAGGAGGCGGACGCCGCGGACGACGGCGGAGACGCCGGCGAGTCGACGGACACGGCCGCTCCGACGCTCCCCGACGACGCGACCGAGGAGTCGCTGAACGAGTACTTCGACGAGATCGCCGACCGCCTCGACGCCGCTGAGACGGAGGCTGACCTCGACGATGTCGAGGCGCTCTTAGACGACGCGGAGGCCGGCATCGAGGAGGCTGACCTCCCCGAGCCGGACGAGGACGCCGAGGACGCCGAGGACCCCCGCGCCGACCTCCAGGACCGCGTCGCGGAGCTCCGCGACGTCGTCGAGGACGCCCGCGGCCCCTACGGCGAGGACGTCGTCGACGCGGTCGAGACCGCTGCCGGGAGGGTCGAGGAGACCGAGTGGACGGCTGACGGCCACGACGACGTCGCGACCGCCGTGACGTCGTTCGTCGGCGAGACGGCCGACGCGATCGACGACGCGGCTCCCGACGCTCTCGACGAGGCCGACGAGGACCCCGAGGCGCTCTTAGCCGAGGCCGCGGACGACGAGGAGAACGGCGCCGCGGAGCCGATATCCGTCGATCAGCTCGTCGCGGCGCTCGACGCCGTCGCCGCCGCCGTCGCCGCCGCCGACTTCGACGCGGACGACGACGCTGACGTGATCGCCTCGCTGCTGGAGGCGACGGACGGCTTGGACGCCGACTTCGACGACGCCGAGGAGTGGGACGACCTCGAGACCCACGAGCAGCTCCGCGCGCAGGGGTACTACGACGTGCTCGGCCACTACAAGGACTTCCCGGTCGAGTGGTCCGCACTGAAGGAACACGAGGCGCGCGGCAACGTCGACATGATTCTGCTCGCGCTCGACTCCCTCCAATCCGATTTCATGGAGCGTCACTGCCTGGAGGCGTTCGAGCGGATGGGCAAGCGCGGCAAGACCGAGGCGTCCGTCGAGGAGGTCCTCGGCCGCGCCGAGAAGCGCGACCGGCCCGCAATCCGGATCCTCGGCAAGATGGCGGCCGAGGAGGCGACCGACACCCTCGTCGAGTACGTCGACGAGGACTCGAACCCGCAGCTCCAGAAGGCCGTGTTCAAGGCGCTCGGCGAAATCGGCACGTCGGCGGCCGTTCAGCCGCTCGCGAACCGGCTCGACCCCGACGGCGACACCGACGAGCTGGTCCGCCCCCACGCCGCCCGCGCGCTCGGGCTGATCGGCGACACCCGCGCCGTCAAGCCGCTCGCCGACGCGCTCGAAGCGCACCCGTCCGACGACGTCCGCGCGGCCGCCGGCTGGGCGCTCCGCCAGATCGGGACCCGCGAGGCGCTCGAAGCGGTCGCCGAGTACGCCGACGAGCGCTCGTTCGTCGTCTCGACCGAGGGAGAGAAGGCGCGCGACGCGCTCAACGAGGCGGCGCCGACCGCCTGACGTGGACCGCCGTTCGCCCGACTCTTCTTATCTGATACCGAGGGTAGCTCCCTCGTGTCTCCAGTTCAGTTTCGTTCCGGGGGCAGCTCGACCGCGAGCGTCGCCGCTGTCGCGCTCGGGCTGCTCGTCCTGACGAGCGTCGTCCCGGCCGCGACCGCGAGCGACCCCGTGACCGGCTCGGAGGTCGCCGGCGTCGATCCGGGAGCCGCCGCACAGTCGAACGAGAGCGCGGAGAAACCGAGGCTCGTGGCGACGGAACCGCGGATCCTGGAGCTGTTCCCGAACCCGACGGCCGACGAGAACCGCGGGGAGTACCTCGTCGTCCGGATCCCGGAGCGCGGGAACTGGTCGCTCTCCGACGGCTACCACGAGGCCGAGATACCGGCGGACGCCAGGGGGGTCGTCGCCCTCTCGACGGACCCCGCGAACGCGACGCCCCTGCTCGACGACGAGACCGCGGTCGCGGGCACCGGCGGCACCGGCGACCCGACGCTCCGCGCGCTCGACGACCACTTCCCGCTGTCGGCGTCTGGCGACCGGGTCGAACTCCGCCGAAACGGGACGGCCGTCGCCGTGGTCGACTACGACCGCGCGCCCGAGGGGCACCGGTGGCGCGCCGACTGGGGCGAGTGGCGGCCGCGCGGGTACGAGCCGCGCTCGCCGCGTCGGACCGCGGACGCGGCCGTGACTCCCTTCGTCCTCCCCGACAGTCCCGGCGTGCCGGTGGCGCCCCTCCGGACCGCCGACGAGCGGCTGTTCGTCGCCGGCTATACGCTGACCTCGGAGCGGGTCGCCGACGCCCTCCTCGCGGCCGCCGACCGCGGCGTGCGCGTCCGCGTGTTGCTGGAGGGGTCGCCGGTCGGCGGGTTCTCGACGCGGAGCGCGGCGCTGCTCGACCGGCTGACGGCCGCCGGCGTCGAGGTCCGGATCCTCGACGGTGAGGTCGAACGCTTCCGCTTTCACCACCCCAAGTACGCGGTTGCGGACGACCGCGCCGTCGTCCTCACGGAGAACTGGAAGCCGTCGGGGACCGGGGGGCAGAGCAACCGCGGGTGGGGCGTCGTCGTCGGGGGCGAGGCCGGCACAGAGGGCGGTACGGGGACCGAGGGCGGTACGGGGACTGAGCGCGACGCGGCCGTCGCGGACGACCTCGCGGCGCTGTTCCGCGAGGACTTCGAGGCCCGCGACGCGCGCCCGTGGTCGGCCTTCCGCGCGGACGCCGAGTTCCACGAGGGCGGGCGCGCGAACGGCACCTACCCGACGCGGTTCGAATCTCGGGCCAAGCCGGCGGCGGCGAACGTGACGGTCCTGACCGCGCCCGGCAACGCCGCAGACCGGATCGTCGCCCGGATCGACGCCGCCGACGAGCGGATCCTCGCTGTCGTGCCGCGCGTCGGCGGTCCGGACGACCGCATCGTCCGCGCGCTCCGGCGCGCGGACGACCGCGGCGTCGACGTTCACCTGTTGCTCTCGGACGCGTGGTACGACCGGGAGGCGAACCGGAACCTCTCGAAGCGGCTCGCGGACGAGCCCATCGCCGTCGACCTCGCGGAGCCGCGCGGCCGGTTCGGGAAGGTCCACGCGAAGGGACTCGTCGTCGACGACGCGGCGGTCGTCGGCAGCCTCAACTGGAACCCGAGCGCGGCGACGAACAACCGCGAGGTGTTGCTGGCGATCGAAAACGAGTCGGTCGCGGACTTCTACGCCCGGGCGTACGCGGCCGACTGGCGCGGCGGCGGGATCCAGCTCCCGATCGCCTTCGTCGGCGGCTTCGGCGTCGCGCTCGCGGGAGCCGGCGCCGTCGCTCGACGAGAGATCGAGTACGGCTGAAAATCGGTGCCGTGCGGGCCGTCGCCGTCGCGGTCAGTCGTCGAGCGCGATCGTCGACGAGAGCGCCTCGTCGATCTCGGCGCTCGCCATCTTCTCGACGAGCGCCTCGATCACCTCGCCCCGGCGTCCCTTCACGAACTTGATGGAACCGACGACGAGGTGGCCGCCGCCGGAGACGCCGGCCTCGGGCAGCTCCTCGTTCAGCTCGGTCACCATGTTCGGGATGTCGAGTCGGACCCCGTCCGAACGGAGGACGCAGAAGTCGGGGCCGTAGCCGATGGTGATGACGGGGTCGCCGGTCTCTTTTACCTTCGCGTCGTGGAGCTCGCCGGTGGTCTTGCCCGGCGCGGGGTAGGTGAAGCGGTGTGCGTACTCGTCTAAGTCGATCCGGTAGAGATGCGCGCCGGAGGCGAGCCGCTCGTGTTCGACGTGGTCGTCGACGGCGTTAAGTTGGCGTTCCACGTCGCGCTCGGCGCGCTCGGAGAGGAACTCGACGAGCTCCTCGTGGCGCGCCTCGTCGTCGCAGCCGACGTTCAAGGCGTCATTGACGAGCGTCTTCCCCTCCGAGTAGCGGAGCCAATGGGCGGCGTAGTCGAGCGCCTCACCGATGTCGAGGAGGTCGGACTCGTCGTAGCCCGCTCCCTCGGCGAGCGCGACGTAGTCGTCCATCGCCTCGGCCTTCGAGCGGTCGGAGAGGCCGGCGACCGCGGGAACGTGTTCGAGCTCCTCGGTGAGCGACGGGTCGACGAGCCGCGCGAGCTCGACGCACATCATCCCGGTAGTGATCCGGTAATCCTCGCCGTGGAGGTAGGGGTTGACGTGGGCGTCGAGCAGGGGCTCGACCGCCTCGGGGTCCGGGTGGTGGTGGTCGACGGCCGCGATGGGGATGTCGTAGTGCGCGAGGTTCTCGTAGGCGGGCACGTCCTCCTCGGTCGACCCGTTGTCGAGCATTAGGAGGAAGGGGAGCTTCTGGCCGTGGCGGGCCCGGCCCTCTAAGGCGAAGTTGAGGTCGCGGGTGACGTCCTCCATCTCGTAGTAGGGCGCCTTGCTCGGGAGCCGCTTGAACAGGTGCCGCGGCGCGTCGGGGTCGCCGTGGACGCCCTCGATCAGGTTCTCGACGGCGAGCTGGACCGGGATCGCGGCGCACATCCCGTCGCCGTCGGCGTGGTGGCGGACGCGGATCGGGCGCCCGGAGAGGACGGTCCGGCGGAGGAGCCGCGCGAGGTCGCGGAGGTCCTCGTGGATCGGCTCGAACGCCTCCCACTCGACGAGGGGGTCGACGTCGGCGGGCTCGGCGCGCTCGTCGAGGGCCGTCTCGAAGCGCTCGCGGGCCTCGGCGGCGCGCTCGTCGGGCAGCCGCTTCAGCGAGTCGACCTCGAGCTGGAGCGCGTTCTCACGGCTCTCGATCGTCCCCGCGACGTGGACCATGTCGCCGACCCCGACCTCGGGGTACGCCCGGACGCCGGCGGACTCGAAGGCGGCACAGGAGAGGACGCCGGAGGCGTCCGCGACGGCGAAGATGGTGGGACCGCCTGTCTGTTTCGCCTGGACGATCTCGCCCTCGACGGTCACCTCGTCGCCCGGGGTGAGGCCGCGCACCCACGACACCGTCGGCTCGTGGGCGACGGTCTCGGTGCGGTAGTCGTCGGGGTCGACGTCGTCGAACGCGATGTCGCCGTTCTCCTTCACCTCGGTGAGCCGGACGATCAGCCGGTCGCCGACGGCGTAGTCGCCGCCGAGGTTTGAGTCGTGGACGAGCCCCGAGAGGGCGTCGGAGAGGTCGACGAACACACCGTAATCGACGACGCCGTTGACCTCCGCGTGGTATAAATCATCGACAGCGGCGTCTTCGAGGGTACAGTCCGGTGCCAGGTCGTAGACGGTCGGGCGGTCGTCGGTCGCGTGCTTCGACCGGTCCTCGACCGTCCCCTCCGCCGCGTCGGCGTCAGGTTCGGGGCTCGAATCGCCCCGCGTGCCGGAATCCCCGGCGGTGTTTTCGCTCATGGGCACGTCTCGGGAACGGCCGGGGTTAAGCCTGTTCTCTCGGGCTCACGGCGCCGGACTCTGCCTGCCGCCCGCCGAGAGACCGCCCCGCGTCCCGCGGTCCGGAACCCCTATGAGGCGACGGCGACTTGTTCCGCTCATGCGACTGTTCCGCTCGGACGAGCTCCTCGGCATCGCCCGAGAGACGCTGGAGTTCGTGCTCGAGGCGAGCGAGGAGACCCACCCCAACGAGTACATGGGGTTCCTCCGCGCGGACGACGCCCGGAAGCTGGACCTCGACCGGGACGGCCAGGTTATCACCGACGTGCTCGTCATCCCGGGCACGGAGTCGAGCCCGACGAGCGCCAGCGTCCGCACGCACATGAAGCCGAACGACATGCGCGCGGTCGGGTCGGTCCACTCGCATCCGAACGGCGCGCTGCGCCCGAGCGACGCCGACCTCGCGACGTTCGGACAGGGGAAGGTGCACATCATCGTCGGTGCCCCCTACGGCTGGGGCAACTGGAAGGCGTTCGACAACGACGGCGAACAGACCACGCTCGACGTCCTCGACGTCGAGGTGCCCGACGAGCACTTCTTCGATTTCACCCAGGAGGACATCGACCGCGAGCTCGACGACCGCGACGCCGGCGGCTTCCTCTCGTGGTTCAAATGACCCGTGTCGTCGCGCAGGGGACGTTCGACCTGCTCCACCCCGGCCACGTGCATTACTTGGAGGACGCGGCGACGTACGGCGACGAGCTCCACGCCATCGTCGCCCGCCGAACCAACGTCACGCACAAGCCCGCGCCGGTGCTCTGTGCCCGCCAGCGGCGGGACATGGTTGAGGCGCTCGATGCGGTCGACGAGGCGCACCTCGGCGACCCGGAGGACGTGTTCGTCCCCATCGAGCGGCTCGGCCCAGACGTGATCGTGTTGGGGTTCGACCAGCACCACGACGAGGCCGACATCGCGGCCGCCCTCGACGCTCGCGGCATCGACTGCCGGGTCGAGCGCGCGTCGGGCCGAAAGCCGAACTACGAGGACGAGCTGCTCTCCAGCGGCGACATCGTCGACCGGATCCTGCGCGAGCGCGGCGGGGAGGCGGACGCAAACCGGAACTGACCGCGGGTGGGGGTCGACCGCTCGCGGTCCACGTTGTGGCCCCTCCTTGCAGTCGTTTTTCCGAAGCGCGGAACATATATGGGTCGGCTCCGTAATCGAGGCCACGTGACGCTCCCAGACAGATTCCCCGCGGTGTTGGCCGCGGCCGCGATGGGCGTGTACCTGCTCGTCGTCGTCGGCGCAACCACCTCCCTCACGGAGGCGGCGACCGCCTGCGGCGGCTGGCCCGCCTGCGGGAGCGGTGCCGCCCTCCCCTCGGAGACCGCCGGGTGGATCGCCCTCGGCCACCGCGTCCTCGCGGTCCTCGTCGGCCTCCTCGTCGCCCTCTCCGCCGCGCTCGCGTGGCGCGACGGCGCCGACCGCCGGGTTCGGATCGCGCTCGCGGCCGCGCTCGTCGTCTACCCCGCCCAGGCCGGCGTCGGCGCGCTCGTCGCGCTCGGCGACCTGCCGGCCGCGCTCGGCTCCGCCCACCTCCTCCTCGGCATCGGCATCTTCGGCGCCGTCCTCGCGGCGCTCGCGTGGTGGCTGGAGGCCGAGACGGGGACCCCGGACGACGCACCCGACGACTTCGAGCCCGGAACCGACGACCTGCCGCCGGTCGAGGAGGCGCCGGAGCCGGACATTCCGTCCGCGACGCTCCCGCGCCTGAAGGCGACCGCGGCCGCGTACTTCCGGCTGATGAAACCGCGGCTGATGTGGCTGCTCTGTCTCGTCGCCGCCGCGGCGATGGCGCTCGCGGGCGGAGCCGGGTTCACGCCCGGCGTCGTGGCCGCCACGCTGGCCGGCGGCGCGCTCTCGATCGGTGCCTCCGGCACGTTCAACCACGTCCTCGAACGCGACGTGGACAAGCGGATGCAACGCACGAGCGACCGTCCGCTCGCGACCGACCTCGTACCCGTCTCGCACGCGCTCGCGTTCGGCGGCGCCCTGACGCTCGTCTCCCTCGCGCTGTTCTGGACAGTGAACCCGTTGACGGCCGCGCTCGGGCTGGTCGCGATACTTTTTTACAGCGTCGTGTACACGCTCGTCCTCAAGCCGAACACGGTCCAGAACACCGTCATCGGCGGCGCTGCCGGCGCGCTGCCGGCGCTCATCGGCTGGGCCGCGGTGACCGGCGAGGTCGGCGGCGGCGGGCTGCTGCTCGCCCTCGTCATCTTCCTGTGGACGCCCGCGCACTTCTACAACCTCGCGTTAGCGTACAAGGACGACTACGAGCGCGGCGGCTTCCCGATGATGCCCGTCGTCCGCGGCGAGACCGCGACGCGCCGGCACATCCTCTGGTACCTCGGCGCGACGCTGGTCGCCGCGGTCGCGCTGGCCGCGGCCGCCGATCCGCTCGGCGCGCTGTACGCCGTCGTCGGCGTCGGCGTCGGCGCGGTCTTCCTCTGGGCGGTCGTCCGGCTCCACTACGAGCAGACCGAGCGCGCGGCGTTCCGCGCGTTCCACGCCTCGAACGCCTACCTCGGCCTGCTGCTGTTCGCCGTCGTCTTCGACGCGCTGGTGTTCTGAGGCGGTCGGAGTCGGACTCCTCCGCGACCGCCCCTTTTAATCCGGTCCGCGTTCTACGACAGAATATGACACGCGTCGAAGTCGAGTACTGCGTCCCCTGTGGCATGTTGAACCGCGCGCAGGACGTCTCCGAGGCGATCCTCAAACAGTTCGGCGAGAGCGTCGACGAGGTAGCCCTCGTGACCGGCGACGACGGCGTGTTCGTCGTCCGCGTCGGCGACGAGGTCGTCTTCGACAAGACGGAAGACGAGTACGACGTCGACGCCATCGTCCGCGCGGTCAAGCCGCACGTCGGCGCGACCGCGTAGTACGCAGTCGTTCTGTTATGATCGACGTAGCACGGGTCAACGGGGAGCGGCACCAATATCCAAGCCGCTCGTTCGTACATCTTCGGTGACGGATCGACGGCGGACAGCACCAAAGCCCCCAGCCCCGACGCGGACGCACGCTCGCTGTCGCCCGAAAAGCTCCAATTTTCGGGATGTCGTCAGAATCCTTTGGATTCTGACTGCTAGCCAGCACTCGCCGAGTTCCGGCGATGACGAGGGAGCTTCGCTCTCTGGAACCACGCTCTTCAGTCGTTCCGTTCGCTTCTTGCGGTGTCGCCGCCGGCGACGCCATCGCCTCGTTTATCCCAACTGCGGTCGGGAATCCTCGCCTTCAGGGCGGGGAGGATATCAATCGTTAGCGATCGGCGTCGCGGTCGCGCGCGAACGGTAACGTTGATACGTTGACCGCGGGTACGAGAGGAGGCATGGACGACCGGACCCGCGAGTATCTCCGGGGGCGGTTCGGCGACTACTACCGGTCGGTCTCGCTGTCGCTCCCACCCGACGCGAACCTCCGCGAGTGGGGACACATCCCGTGGACCTCGGGGTCCGGGACGACGATGGTCCGCCACCAGTCGCTGTTCGACCTCGGCGACGTCGACACGTTCTTCGCGGACAACGCGCCCCGCCACGCCTACTTCTCGACCGCACGCTACGATAACCCGGGCGCGGCGACGATGGGGCAGAAGGGGTGGCGGAACGCCGACCTCGTCTTCGATTTAGACGCTGACCACCTCCCCGGAGTCGACCCGGAGACCACCTCGTACCCGGAGATGCTGGCGACGTGTAAGGACGCCCTCCTGCGGCTCTTGGACTTCATCGACAACGACTTGTCGTTCGACGACGTGACCGTCGTCTTCTCGGGCGGGCGGGGCTACCACGTCCACGTCCGCGACGAGAGCGTCCGGGAGTTGGACAGCGACGCGCGCCGCGAAATCGTCGACTACGTTCGCGCGATCGACCTCGACACGGACGGCCTGATCCACACTGTCTCCGACCGCGGGACGACGAAGCGCGTTCTCCGCACCGAGGGCGGGTGGGGCGCGCGCGTCCACGAGGCCCTGATCGAGTACGCCGACGACCTGCGCGAGATGGACGACGACGACGCGCGCGAGCGGCTGATGGAACTCGACGGCATCGGCGAGGGACGCGCGGAGACGATCCTCGGCGCGTTCGACCGGAACCCGACCGCGGTGCGCGAGGGCAACGTGGAGGCCGGCGGCCCGGGCGTGCGGCGGCTCGTCTCCGCGCTCGCATCGCGCGTCGCCGCCACCGACGCCGCGCCGATCGACGAGCCCGTCACCACCGACACGCGCCGGCTGATCCGGCTGCCGGGGACGCTCCACGGCGGCTCCGCGTTGGTTGTCACGCCGCTCGACCGCGACGAGATTGCCGACTTCGACCCCCTCCGGGACGCGGTCCCGGACCGGTTCGTCGGCCGCGAGATCCGGATCGAGACGGACGCGGATCGGACGGTAGAATTAAACGGCGAGCGCGTCAGAGTTGAATCCGGTAGAAACACCGTGCCCGAGTTCGCGGGAGCCTTCCTGATGGCCCGCGGCGAGGCACGAAAAGCCCCCGAACGATGACCGACACCAGATGAACCTCGACGAACTCCGGTCCGCGCAGGCGAAGGAGCGCCGGAAGGACAGCCTCCAGCACCTGCGGGACTCGTTTTACGACGACGTGGGCGCGTACGTCGCGGACTTACGCGCCGCGCGCGACCGCCGCGCCGAGCAGGTCGAGAACCCGTTCGCGGACGACGACGTTCGCCGGCTCTCCGACGAGGTGGAGACCGCCGAGGAGGTCGCCGAGGCGCTCTACGAGCGCCGGGTCGGCAAGGTCGTCAAGCTCGCCTCCTTCGCCGCGGCCGACATGTCGGTCGACGAGGAGGGGATGACGACCGAGGAGCGCCGGCTGTTCGACGACCTCGTCGAGCGCATCACCGCGAACAAGTCGGAGGTGCTCGACGTACTTGCCGGCGAGTCGCCGATTCCGGACGACTCCCGGACCGCCGACCAGACCGCGGCCTCCCCCGACCCAGCGGGGTCGCGCGCGTAATTTCTCGGTTTAATTCGTATAGTTGATATTCTTCAACTTGATATCCTAATTCGTCTTTTGTTTCCTGTGAGAGGCCACTTGGCTCTACAACTAAA
>JBNJEE010000127.1:0-7212 GCA_051745525.1 Methanobacteriota archaeon
CGCCGCGCCCGACGCCATCAGCGACCCGCGCGAGGCGAACGAGCCGCCCGGCCGGATCGACGTCGCCGGCGCGACGGTCGCGCCCGGCGAGGTTCGCGGCGAGACCGCCGAGCTCCGCCTCGGCACCGACCTCCGCCACCGCGGCTCGGCGGTCGAGAACGTCACCGTCCGGCACCGCGCGATCGGCAGCGAGTCCGGCCTCCTCGTCGACGAGGCCACCGTCGACGTCGGCGACGTCGACTTCGACGGCGAGCGCACCGTCAACGGCAGCGTCACCGTCGAGCGCGAGGGCGGCTACCGCATCGAGACGGTCGTCTTCGCGGACGGCGAGCGCCGCGAGCAACAGACGACTCGCGTCGCCGGCGTCGCCGCGCTCACGCCCGACTACGCGGACACGCAGGTCGGCTTCACCGACGGGGCCGTCTGGCCGACCGTCGCGGTGAGCGTCGTCGAGGCCAACAACGAGACGGCGACGCTGTCCGCGTCGGTGTCGGTGACGAACCGCGGCGACGAGCCCTCCGACGACGTCGACCTCCGGCTCTACCTCCGGCAGGCGGAGTCGAACGTGATCGCCGCGGAGGCGACGGAGACGGTGGGCACCGTCCGCCCCGGCCGCACTGACACCGTGACGGCGACCGTCGAGGTCCCCGAGGGGTACAACTACTACGTCGACGCCGCGCTGTTCGACGACGACGTGCTCGTCGACGAGACGCAGGGCGTCGCGAACCTGAATCCGCAGGAGACCATCACCGCGAACGAGACGGTCCGCGACGTGGCGTTCTCCGTCGAGGACTTCCAGCGCGGCGAAGACGGAGTCGCCGGCGACGACGGCGCCGACCGCGCGCCGAGCGACGGTTCGACCGACGACGCGACGCCCGGCTTCGGCCCCCTCGTCGCGCTCGTCGCGCTTGTCGTCGCGGCGCTGACCGCGCGGAGGCGACGATGAGCGACGGACCGTCGCGCGACGACCCGGCAGACGGCGACGCGACTGACGACGGCGACCACACCCGTGACCCACCACAGCCAATGACAGACGATACCGACGCCGACCGCACGGCGACCGACGCGACCGACAGCACGGAAACCGACCCCGATGGGAACGACTGGACGGAGCCGGTCGACTCCTCGGGCTTCGGCCGCCTCTCGACCGACGACCTCCGCGGGCTGCTCGACCGCGTCGGGCTGGGCGCGCTGTCGCTGCTCGCGGTCGTCGCCGGTTGGGGGTTCTACAGCCAGTCCGGGAACGCGATCCGCACGTGGTTCGACCCGGCCTACCAGCCCGTGGCGCTCGCGGTGTTCAACCTCGCGGTCCTGCTCGTCGCGCTCGCGGGCGTCGCCCACCAGCTCCGGCGGATCCGCGCGGCGGAGTCCGGCGGCCCCGACCGATAAGCGACGGAGTGGCGAACCAACCGATGAGCGACGGAGTCCGGCGGCCCCCAGCGGAACCCCGGCACTACTCGTCGGGGATCTGATCGGTGCTGGCCGGAATCTGTTCGACTTGCCCCGCGAGCGTCGCGGCGTCGCCGGCGACGGTGGAGGGCTCGACGCCGGCCTCGCCCGCGACCAGCCTGACGTGCGCGGCGAGCAGCGCGAGCGCTCGGAGGCCGGCGCTGTCGGGGTTGTTATCGGTGCGCTGGGCGAACGTGGTGTCGACCTCGCCGTCGCGGACGACGCCGACGTGGACCGCGTCGATGTCGTCGCCGTCGAGGAGGTCGCGGGCGCGGGCGAGTTCCGTCTCGAAGTCGTCGCTCGCGGGCGCGTCGGAACCGGGGTCGTCGTCGCTCATGTTGATACCTCGGGCGAGCGGCGTGAAAAGCGCGGCGGCGGGCGCGTGAAACGCGGAAACGAGAGGCGAGGAGGAGAAGAGAGCTGAAGCGAGGAACCGGGAACGAGACGGAGGGACTTACTCGTCCGGGCGAGGCCGGGCGATGAACAGCGCGTCCTCGATGGTGAACGGGTCGTACACCGACTGGTGACAGACGCAGTAGGTCCCGTCGGCGGCGTCGTAGCGGGCGGACTCGTCTAACACCTTGTAGCCCGGGATACAGCAGAAGTGGGTACAGACGTTGAGGTACGCCATGAACCCTTGGTCGGTCGAGGCCTGGAGCCACTCGTTGTTCTGGGCCGCCTCCTCGATCTCCGGCGAGCGGATGACGACCGCGTTGAGGTTGGTCTCGGCGTCCTCGGAGCGCCACGTTACCGCCGCCGGCTTACCGACGCCGTCGCTGCCGATCCCGTTGCCCCACTCCTCGTAGTCGGCGAAGTCGTCGATGTGGATCTGGTCGCCGCCCGAGTAGGTGTCCGTCTGCCAGTCGTACGGCGGGCCGCTCGCGGCACGGAACAGGTTGTCGGACTCGAAGTTCGGCTGGACGTTCTCTTGGGACTCGACGCCGCAGTACTGGAACCACGCGCCGGTGTAGGTCTCCCCGCCGAGCTGCTCTTGAGCGACCTCGATCTCTTGTCCCTCCTGGGTGACGGTGGTCGTCTCAGGCCAGATGCCCTCGATGTACCCCTCGTCGGTGACCCGGACCGGGATCTGCGGCAGGCCGCGCGGCGCCGGACCGCCGGTGTGCGCGATAGTCTTCGCGATCGTCGACCCGCCGCCGACGCCGCCGGCGGTCGTCAGCGTGTTCACGGTCGCCGACCCCATCGCGCCGACCCCGGCGAGGGCCGCGCCGCCGACGACGCCCTTCACGAAGCGTCGCCGCCCGGACTCAGACGGATACTTGTCGGACGCACTCATACACGCACCTGCGGTTGGATCGGTAAAAAGGGTGACGAACCCTCCACCGGTGCGGGAATCGGGGGCGTCGGCCGACGACGCCGGCAGTTTCGAATCGGACCGCACCGCGGACCGTCAGATGTCTCGCCGCGTCCCCGATCACACAAGAACGTTCGTGATAGATTAACTCGGAAGCGAGGCAAACATTCGTTCAGACCGCGGTTTTAACCGACCACGCCCGCAGTATGTGTGGTATGAAGTTGCACAATCGGGACGTGCGGACGGACGTTCGAGAACTCGGGGCGTTGGTGGGGGACGTCCTGGCCGCGCAGGCCTCGACCGAGGCGTACGAGACGGTCGAGACGCTTCGGAACGCGGCGATCGACTACCGGCGGGGCGACGCCGAGGACCGAGCGGCCCTCCACGAGGCGGTCGACGACCTCTCGACGACCCGCGAGGAGGTCGTCGCCCGCGCGTTCACGACCTACTTCGAGCTGATCAACCTCGCCGAGGAGCGCGAACGCGTCCGCGCGGTCCGGAACGCCGACGACGGGACCGCCCTCCACGACTCCTTCGACGCGACGATAGCCGAGTTCGCCGAAACCGGCGTTGACGCCGACGAGTTGGAGGAGCTGCTCGCCGACGTGCTCATCGAGCCGACGTTCACCGCCCACCCGACCGAGGCCCGGCGGTCGACGGTGAAGTCCAAGCTCCGTTCCATCGCGAACCACTTGGGCGAACTCGACGAGCGCAACCTCACCGACCGGGAGCGACGGGCCGTCTGGCGCGACGTCACCGCCGAGGTGACCAGCCTGTGGGGCACCCGCCAGGTCCGCCAGCGGGCGCCCGAGCCGGAAGACGAGGCGCGCAACGTCCAGTGGTACCTTGAGAACACGCTGTTCGACGTCGTCGGGGACGCCTACGAGGAGTTCGAGGAGACCATCTCGAAGGAGTACAACGACGTCGACTGCCCCAAGCTCTTCGAGTTCCGCTCGTGGGCCGGCTCCGACCGCGACGGCAACCCGTTCGTCACCCCCGAGGTGACCGACGAGACGCTCGAACGCCAGCGCGAGGTCGCCGTCGAGAAGTACCGCGACCGGTGTAAGCGGCTCTCGGCGGTGCTGAGCCAGGACGGCGACCGGTACGCAAAAGGCGACGCGCTGGCGCGGTCGCTCGCGGCCGACGCCGAGCGGTTCCCGACCGTCGTTGAGGAGGCTCGCGAGCGCTACCCCGACGAGCCGTACCGCCAGAAGCTCCGGCTGATGCGCGAGCGGCTCGACCGCGTCAACGACGTGCGCCCGGGCGAGTACCCCGACGGCGACGCCTTCCTCGACGACCTCGACGTCATCGCCGAGTCGCTGCGCGAGGACGGCCAGGAGTCGGTTCTCGAATCCTTCGTCGAGCCGTTCCGCCGGCAGGTAGACACGTTCGGGCTCACGCTGGCGTCGCTCGACCTCCGCGACCACCGGGAGAACCACACCGAGGCCGTCGCCGAGGCGGTCGCCGTCGAGGGCGTCGACTACGAAGGGATGGACGAGTCCGAGCGCGTCGACTTCCTCACCGAGGCCATCCTCCAGGAAGAGCCGGTCGTCGACGTCGACGAACCGGGCGACGTTTCGGAGATAACGGAGCGCGTCCTCGAACGGTTCCAGTCGTTCGCGGAGTGGCAGGCGGAGTACGGCCAGCAGGCGATAGACACCTACTGCATCTCGATGACGGAGGCGCCCAGTCACGTGCTGGAGGTGCTCTTCTTGTCCGATCAGGTTGGCGTCGTCTCCCTACCGGACCACTGCGCGGTGGATGTCGTCCCCCTCTTGGAGACCGAGTCCGCGCTCAACGGCGCCGAGCGCATCCTCGGCACGCTCTTCGAGAACGAGGCGTACGCGAAAGCGTTGGAGGCCCGCGACGAGGTCCAGGAGGTCATGCTCGGCTACTCCGACTCCAACAAGGAGAACGGGTTCCTCGCGGCGAACTGGGACCTCTACGAGAACCAGCGCCGAATCGCCCGGTTCTGCCGCGAGGAGGACGTCACCCTCCGGCTGTTCCACGGCCGCGGCGGCTCCATCTCGCGCGGCGGCGGCCCCATGAACGAGGCGCTGCTCGCGCTCCCGAACGAGACCGTCACCGGGCAGGTGAAGTTCACCGAGCAGGGCGAGGCGATCGCCGAGAAGTACGCCAACCCGCAGATCGCCGAGCGCGAGCTCGAACAGATGCTCGACGCGCAGATCCGCGCCCGGAAAGAGGCGAACGAGGAGCCCGTCGAGGACGTGCCCGACCGCTGGGTCGAGGCGATGGAGGTCATGGCGCCCGCGGCGCGCGAGACGTACCGCGACCTGCTGAACACGGATGGCTTCGTCTCCTACTTCGAGCAGGCGACACCGATCACCGTCGTCGAGGACCTCAACCTCGGCTCGCGGCCCGCCTCCCGCTCGGGCGAGCGCAGCGTTGAGGACCTGCGGGCGATCCCGTGGGTGTTCTCGTGGACCCAGACCCGGCTCATCCTCCCCGGGTGGTACGCGGTCGCCTCCGGCATCGACGCCTACCTCGACGAGGTGGGCGAGGAGGGGGGGTTAGAGACGCTCCGCGAGATGTTCGACGAGTGGCCGTTCTTCCAGACCACGCTCGATAACGCCTCGCTGGCGCTCGCGCGCACCGAGCCGGAGATCGCCGCCGAGTACGCCGACTTGGCCAACGACGACCTCCGCGAGCGCTTCTTCCCCGAGCTCGTTGGCGAGTACGAGCGCGGGCGCGAACTGGTCTTGGAAATCAGCGGCCGCGACCAGCTGCTCCGCCGCGAGTGGCTCGGGGAGAGCCTCGACCGCCGTAACCCCTACGTCGATCCCCTGAATCTCCTCCAGGCGAACCTGCTCGGGCGCACCCACCGCACCGACGAGGAGGAGCGCACCCTGCGGCTCACGGTCAACGGCATCGCCGCCGGGATGAAGAACACCGGGTAGCGCGACCGGGTCAGTCGAACCGCGCGGACGCCGCCCACGGCCCCTTTTTGTTTCGCCGACATTGACGCGGTAGCTGGCTCTCGCTCATCCGACCGCCAGAGTCGACGGCGCGCCGCTCGGCCGGAGGGGACCGACGGCGACGCCGCACCAATTCTGTATAGCGGTTAGCAATTTATTGCGGAAGACCAGCGCGCACTACCGAGTGACGGGGGCAGCCGACGAAACGCCGCCGAACGGCTGTCTCAGGGTCGCTCAGCGGATCTTCAGCTAGTGGGGGATCGCAAAAACGAACAGAAGAAGCGGTCTACGCGTAGCGTTCGAGTTCCGGGCGGTCGAGGTCCTCGAAAACCTCGGTCGCGACCTCCGAGAGGAACGCCTCACCCTCGTCGGAGAGGCGGCGGCCCTCGCCGGAGGCGGTGGTGACGAGGCCGTCCTCTTCGAGCGCCTGGAGCGACGAGCGGATGAGTTTGCGGGAGCCCCCCTCGTGTTCGCCGGGGCGGACAATGTAGCGGTTCGAGCCGCGCTTCTTCGAGCCGTACTCGGTCGCGAGCCGCTCGATGCCGATCGGCTCGTTCTGGGCGACCTTCCGTAAGAGACTCGCGGAGCGGACGTACCAGAAGTCCTCCTGTTCCGGCGGGAGCTCCTTGCCGGCGCCGGTTTTGGTGAACTCGACCCAGTCGGGCTCGTCGATGCGGTCCTCGAGTCGCGCCGCGACGGCCTCGATGAGGTCGTCGGCCGGCACGTCGTAGATAGTTACCATTGCGTGTCGATTCACGCCAGCGTCGTTTAAAACCATCGTATCGCGTACGACCCGTGTGAGCCGTTTTCACGCGGTTGCGGGCCGCTGCGGGCGACTCGCGGATCCGGAGGGAGGCCGAGCGCGGGGGTGCGACGCTACTCGACGTACTCGTACTGTCGCTCGTTCATCCGGCCCCAGCCGGTGAAGACGAACTCCCCGTCGGGCTGGGTGAACTCCTCGACCTCGCGGCCGAGGTCGGCGTCGTACTCGTGGACGTCGTGGACGTCCTCGTACTCGTCCCACGTGAGGTCGTAGCGGGCGTCGAGCTGATCGTCGATGTCGAGCCCCTCGATCTCGGTCTGCCACCCCTCGCGGATCGTCTCGGCGTGGATCTCGGCCTGCGCGCCGGAGCCGTAGGAGGCGACGAGCAGCGTCTCGCCGACGAACTCCCGATCGCGGGTCAGGGCGTCGCGCAGGGCGCTCACGCGAGCGATGTGGACGGAGCTGGTGTACCAGTTGCCGACCTCTCGCGAGAGCCCGAGCGTCGGCTCGACGGCCGCGTTGTACCACGTCTGGTACTGCTCGGTCGTCTTCAGGTCGTCCATGTAGCCGCGGATCGCCTCCTCGTACGCCTCGCGGTCCTCGTACTCGTCCTCGCGGGGTTGACGCCCGATCTCGTCGGCCAGCGCGTCCTCGTGGGCCGTGTCGCGGATAACGTGCCGGTACGCCAACAGCGCCGCTTTCCGGACCATCCCCGGGAACGGTGTGTGGAACGGGGCGTACGCGAAGTCCTC
>JBNJEE010000128.1:0-7193 GCA_051745525.1 Methanobacteriota archaeon
ATGGTGTAACATAGTGGTTGCGAAAGTTCGTGTCGGCTTCCTCTCCGGCCTACTCGCGTCGCGCTTCCGACTGAGCGTCGGAACCCCTCGCTCCTTGAGCCCGGAGGCTCCGCCTCGAAAACTGCTGACCGACGCGCGCGAAGCGCGGACGCGCCGGCGGTCCGATTCTATACGGCGGCGAGCCAGTCGGCGCCGAGTAGTTCGACCGCGCTCCCGACCCCGAGCGCCACCGCGACACCGACCGCCAGCAGCGCGCCGACGTACGCGGCCGACCCGACCAGCGACGCGGCGGCGAACCGCGGGGCAGAGATGGAGGAAGCGTTCGCGGTCGGGACCGCGAGCCAGCCGCGCGTCCCCGGGACCGCGTTCGAGCCCGCCACCGCGGGGAGCCCCCACCGGTCGAACCAGCGGCCCGCGCCGTCGAACTGGGCCTCGCCGACCGGGACGAGTGGGAGCGACGTCGGGTCCACGTCGAACCCACGGACGGCCGCGAAGACGACGGACTGGCCGAGGATCGCGCCGACCACCGCCGCGGCGAACACCGCGAGCGCGCCGTAGCTCTCTACGAGGGCGAGCGCGGTCGCGACGTCGGGGCTGAACACGCGCTCTCTCGGTCGGCCACTCGTATAGCTCTTAGGCCGTGAGAACTACTATTAGCGGCTATAATATGATTTAATTGGCGCATCTGACAGCTCCGAGGCGCCGGGTGTGGGTATTTATTTATCGCGCCCGAACCTATCACGCATGATAGATATCGGCGTCACGGCCCCCGACTTCATCGCCCCCGCGGTCGCCGGCGGGACCGCGACCGAACTGGGGCTGTTCCGGCTCGTCGAGGCGCACGACGCGGTCGCCTGCTGTTTCGCGCCCGCGACGTTCGCGCCCGCGTGTACGGCCGAGTTCGCCGCGGTCCGCGACGCCGGCTGGGCCGACCGCGACGACCTCGCCGTCGTCGCGCTCACCGGCGACTCGCTGTACGCCGGGTTCGCCTACGCCGACCGGTTCGACCTCCCGTTCCCCGTCGTCGCCGACTTCCACGGCCGCGTCGCCGAGTCGTACGACCTGCTCGCCGACTCGTGGGAGGGGCACTCAGAGATCCCGCGGCGCGCGACGCTCGTGATCGACGGCGACTGGACGGTCCGGTTCGCGGCGGCGACCGACGACCCGCTCGACCGCGCCGACCCCGCGCCCGTCGAGCGCGCGACCGAGGCGCTGCGGGAGGTCGGCGTCGACGTCGACCGCCCGCGGGTGGACTACGACGGGGCGTGGAAGCGGTGACGCCGTCGAGGTCGGCGACCCGGTCGGGCCGCCCGTCCGGCCGCGTCGCCGGGGTTATTTGACGCCGCCGCGCGGAGTGGACGACATGGAAGCCGCCTTCGCGGAGTACCTCGACGAGTTCACGCGCCGGGACTGGGAGACCCTCGATCCGGGCGAGGTCACCGACCCCGTTCGGGTCGCCGTCGTCGGCCTCGGCTGGTTCGCCTGCGAGTGGGCGCTGCCCGGCATCGCGCGGTCGGCGTACACCGAGGCGACCGTCGTCACCGACGTCGACGCCGCCGCGGTCGAAGCGGTCGCGGTCGAGCGCGACGTGACCGGCGTGACGCCCGAGGAGTTCCGGTCAGGCGCCGTCGCCGACGAGTACGACGCAGTCTATATCGCGACGCCGAACGCGACCCACCTCGAGTACGTCGAGGCCGCCGCGGCGCAGGGGAAGGCCGTCCTCTGTGAGAAGCCGCTGGAGGCGACCCCCGACCGCGCCCGTCGGCTCGTGAGCGCGTGCCGCGACGCGGACGTGCCTCTGATGGTCGGCTACCGGATGCAGACCGACCCCGCCGTCCGGCGGCTCCGCGACCTCCTCGACGCGGGCGTCGCCGGTGACGTGGTTCACGTCCACGCGACGATGTCGCAGACGATGCTCGGCGAGCTTGGCGGCGACGCGGACCAGTGGCGGCTCGACCCGGCCCTGTCCGGCGGCTGCGCGGTCATGGACTTGGGCGTCTACCCGCTCAACACGACCCGCTTCGTCCTCGGCGAGGATCCCGTCCGCGTCTCCGGGCGGACTCGTTCGGAGCACGAGGCGTTCGCCGACGTCGACGAGCACGCCACCTTCCGGCTGGAGTTCCCCGGCGACGTCGACGCGCTGTGTACGGTGAGCCAGAACGCCCAGCACGCGAGCCGGTTAGAGATCACCGGTACCGAGGCGCGGCTGATTCTCGACCCGGCGTTCTATGAGCGCGAGGACCGCGGCTTCGCTGTCGTCCGCGACGGGACACGCGTCGACGTCGACTTCGACCAGGTCCACCAGATCGAAGCGGAGTTCGCGTACTTCGGCCACCAGCTGCTAGCGGGCGAGCCGTTCCACCCGGACGGAGAACACGCGCTCACGGACATGCGCGCGCTCGACGGGATCTACGAGTCGGCCGAGACGGGGCGGCCGGTGGCGTTCGGCGACGCGGAGTAACCCCGGAGTCGCTACTGCTCTATCCCGTACACGTCGTCCGTCCAGTCGCGGGCCGGGGCGTCGTACACGGGGGCGTCGCGGTCGCGCTCGTCGAGCCGCCGCCGGTCGGCCGCGTCGAGCTCCCAGTCGAGGTCGGCGTTGGCGCGGACGTGTTCCGGGGTCGACGATCGCGGCAGGGGGACGACGCCGCGATCGATCGCCCACCGGATCACGACCTGTGCCGGATGCTTGTCGTACGTCTCGGCCAGCTCGGCGACGACCTCGTCGTCGAACACGTCCGTTCGCGCGAGCGGCGCCGCGGCCTCGACGACGGTGTCGGTCTCGCGGCAGTAGTCGACGAGGTCGGGGCGCTGGAACCACGGGTGGAACTCGATCTGGTTCACCGCGATCGGGGCCTCCGAGACGTGGTGCGCGCAGCTCAGCTGGTACGCGCTGAAGTTCGAGACGCCGACGTCGCGGACGAGCCCCCGGTCGCGCAGCTCCGCCATCGCGCGGAGCGTCTCGCGCAGCGAGATGGCCGGGTTCGGCCAGTGAATGAGATATAAATCGAGGTAGTCGGTGCCGAGCCGGTCGAGCGACGCCTCGCACGACGCGATCACCGACTCGTAGTTGAGGTTCTTCGCGAGCACCTTCGAGGTGAGGAAGACGTCGTCGCGGTCGACGCCGCTCGCCGCGAGGGCGTCGCCGATCGCTCGCTCGTTGTGATACCCCTCAGCCGTGTCGATGTGCGCGTAGCCGGCGTCGAGCGCCGCGCGCACGCTGTCGGCCGTCTCGCTGTCGCTGAGGTCGTACGTGCCCAGTCCGAGCCCCGGCAGCTCCGCGCCGCTCGGGAGCGCCTTCGTTGGTACGGTCACACCGGAGTGGTTCGCCGGATCGCCGATTGAAACTACCGGTCGGGGAACCCGTCTCCGTCGCGGTTCGCGGCGGCCGAGTGCGGTATCTAACCCACAGGCGCCGTTTCCCGATTGCTTATAAATCGATCCGCGGTGGCGCGCCCCGGTGAGCGGCCCGTAGGGCCGCGAACCGCCGGTGCGAGGGAGTCAGTCGCCGGAGCGAAGCGGAGGCGACTGACGAGGCTGGGGAGGCGTGAGGTGCTGTGCGGAGCGGTGCGGGTCGGGACTCAAAGGGGCAGTCGGCGAGGCGGGCGCAGGCGACGCAAGCACCGCAGCGAAGGAACGGAGTGACTGAGCGAGGAGCGCAGCGAGTGTGCGCCCGCCTCGCGGCTGGGGCTTTGGAGGGATTCGCCGCCGATCCGAGTCAATTACTTATAAACGAGCGGCCGGGATTTGGCGTGTCTTCCACCGAGCCGTTGCCCGCTTATAAACGACAGATTACGTACAAATTCTTCTGGGCGATTTTCCTCGCTTCGCTCGGAAAATGCACCGGCCGAGATTTGAACTCGGGTTGCAACCATGGCAAGGTTGCGTGATACCACTACACTACCGGTGCGTGCTTCGCATTCAAATGTAGCCCGGGTCGGAGATATAAGGGTTCCGAACGAGGGTCGGCGGAAGGGTCATCGGTGCCGCGTCCGCACGTGTGAGCGATGACCGACCGCGCCGACCCCGCCGACCGACGCACCGTCCTCCGCGCTGCCGCCGGCGTCGCCGGGGGCACCGCCCTCCCCGCACTTTCCGGCTGCCTCGGCGACGAGCGCGACGGTGGCGGCTCCGACGACGACACCCCACCCGACGACGGCGCCGACGTCGCGTACGCCGTCGAGACCGTCGCCGAGGGATTCGCGAACCCGTGGGGGCTCGCGTTCCTGCCCGACGACGGCCGCCTGCTCGTCACCGAGCGCCCGGGGCGGCTCTCGCTCGTCGACCCCGCGGACGGGACGGTCGAGGAAGTCGCGGGCGCGCCCGAGGTGTTCGCCGAGGGTCAGGGCGGCCTGCTCGACGTCGCGGTCCACCCCGACTTCCCCGACGACCCGCGCGTCTACCTCACCTACGCGGCGGCGAACGATGCGGGCGAGGCGACGACGCACGTCGGGGCGGGGGGGCTCTCACTCGACGGCGACGACGGGCCGGCCCTGCGAGGGTTCGAACCGATCCGCGTCGCCGAGCCGTTTCGCGACTCCGCGAACCACTTCGGCTCGCGGGCGACGTTCGGCCCTGACGACGCGCTGTTCGTCACGGTCGGCGACCGGCGCGACACCGACTTCGGCCCCGATCACGTCTCGCAGGACCGGTCGAACGAACTGGGCGCGACGCTGCGGCTGACGCCCGACGGCGACGCGCACCCGGACAACCCCTTCCTTGACGATCCGGACGCGGCCGACGCGCTCTACAGCTACGGCCACCGCAATCCGCAGGCGATGGCGGTGCGCCCCGAGACCGACGCGCTCTGGCAGTGCGAGCACGGCGAGGAGGACGGCGACGAGATCAACGCCATCGAGCGCGGCGGCGACTACGGGTGGCCGATCGCCAGCGAGGCGTGCCGCTACGGAACCGACGACCCCGTCGCGCCGGGCCACGACGAGCGCGACGGCGTGATCGCGCCGGTCCACTACTGGCCCTGCGGCTCCGGAGGGTTCCCGCCCAGCGGCGCCGTCTTCTACGAGGGCGACGCGTTCCCGGAGTGGGACGGCGACCTCTTCGCGGGCACGCTCGCGGGCGAGTACCTCGGGCGGTTCACCGTCGACGGCGCGGGCGTCGAGGACGCGACCGTCACCGAGCGCGACCCGCTGCTCGCCGACCGGGGGTGGCGCGTCCGAGCGCTCGCGGTCGAACCGACCACCGGCCACCTCTACGTCGCGGTCGACGACGGCGACGCGCCGGTCGTGCGATTGGTCCCCGAGTGAGACCGTCGGCCGGCCGGTCCGTGTCGCCGCCGATCTCTGGGTCGACCCGCCACCGCTACCCGCGGTGACGGTTGCCATGATCGAGCGGGCAAATCCCGCGGCAAACCCCGTGTGAACGCGGCACAGCCGAAAATCGGGACCGCTATCCTTTTACGGTGGCGTCCGGAATCGAGGGGTACAGTCTCGCCACGATGCGTACCGAAGACGGGCTCACGATCTGTGTTCCGTCTTCGCTCGTTCGGGAGGCCGAGGACGACCGCGAGGCGACTCGCAAACTCGGCTACGTCGCCCGTGCGGCGGCGGTGTTCCGGGCGGATCGGCTCGTCGTCTTCCCAGACCGGGAGGGCGACGGCCGACGGGGCGGAGAGTACGTCCGCACCGTGCTGGGGTACGCCGCGACGCCGCCGGAGCTCCGGAAGGACCTCTGGGGGCAGCGCGACGAACTCCGGTACGTCGGCGTACTCCCCCCGCTCCGCGTGCCGTGGCGGACCGGCTCGACCCCTAGCGGGGGAGAGTCGAAAACACAGGGACTCGTGACCGAGGTCGGATCTGAAGGCCGCGTCCGGGTCAATTCCCCGCTGCGGGAACACCCAATCTCTCTGCTCGTTCCCTCCGGAATGGAGGTCGATCAGGGGGAGCGCGTCACCATCAGGGTCTCTTCGAGAGAACCGGTCCGCGCCCGCATCACCGGGAAGCCGGAGGTCGGCTTTCAGGTCGTGGCCGCGGACCTGTCGGAAGCGCTCGCCGGCGACGGACTGGCCGTCGCGACGTCGCGACACGGAGAATCACTCTCCGTCTCGCGGCTCGGCGACCTCGTCTCGGACGCCCGCGAGGCCGGCGGTTACACCGTCGCCTTCGGCGCGCCCGAGCGGGGGCTTCCGGAGATGCTCGGGCTTTCGCCCGACCGCATTCGGGCGGCCGTCGCCGACGGCCGCTCGGTCGAACCCGATCCGGGGTTCGACCTCTGGCTGAACACGATCCCGGCACAGGCGAGCGAGGTCGTCCGGACGGAGGAGGCTCTGTTCGCGACCCTCGGCTCGCTCACACTCACGGAGTAAACACATGCCACAACCAAGCCGACCACGAAAAGGCTCGCTGGGCTACGGCCCGCGCACCCGCGCAGACAGCGAGGTGCCGCGCATCCGTTCGTGGCCAGAAGACGACGGGGCCCCTGCGCTGCAGGGATTCGCCGGCTACAAGGCCGGGATGACCCACGTCATGATGGTCAACGACGAGGCGAACTCGCCGCGTGAAGGGATGGAAGAGGCCGTCCCCGTCACCGTCGTCGAGACGCCGCAGATGTACGCCGTCGCCGTGCGTGCCTACGAGAACACGCCGTACGGACAGAAGCCGGTCGAAGAGGTCTGGGCGACCGAGTTCCACGAGGAGCTCGACCGCGCGCTCGACCTCCCGGCCGAGGAAACATTCGAGGAAGACGCCGACGAGCTGCGCGCGCTGCTCGACGACGACGTCGTCGACGACGTGCGCGTCATCACGCACACGGCCCCCTCGGACCTCTCGAACGTCCCCAAGAAGAAGCCCGACGTCATGGAGACGCGCGTCGGCGGCGGCTCCCTCGAGGAGCGCGTCGACTTCGCGTTAGACCTCGTCGCCGAGGGCGGCGCCCACGAGTTCGGCGACGTCTTCCGCGCGGGTCAGTACACCGACGTCTCCGGCATCACGAAGGGGAAGGGGACACAGGGCCCCGTCAAGCGCTGGGGCGTTCAAAAGCGGAAGGGCAAACACGCCCGCCAGGGATGGCGGCGCCGGATCGGCAACCTCGGTCCGTGGAACCCCTCCCGCGTGCGCTCTACCGTGCCCCAGCAGGGCCAGACCGGCTACCACCAGCGCACCGAGCTCAACAAGCGCCTCATCGACTTCGGCGAGGGCGACGACGCCTCCGTCGACGGCGGCTTCGTCAACTACGGC
>JBNJEE010000129.1:0-7180 GCA_051745525.1 Methanobacteriota archaeon
GTCACGCTCGACATGGACACCGTCGAGGAGCACATGGTCGAGGGCGAGACGTTGTTTGACGAGGCGTAGGCCTCGTCGGGCAAGCGAATCTCCGATTCTTACAGTTCGACTAGCGTCGCCGAACGCGTCAGACCGTTTTAACGGTCTCGCCGAGCCGAACTGCCTCCAGCCCCCGCCGGTCGAGTTCCGCCTCGATCTCCCGCATCCGGGGCGCGATCGCGTCCGGGTCGTGGCCGTCGGTCCCGACGGTCACGTCGATCCCGGCGTCGACGAGTCGGTCGAGGAACGCGGGCGACGGGTGGAACTCCCCGTAGTCGTCGAGCAGGCGTCCGGCGTTGATCTCCGGCACGGTCCGCGAGTTCCGAAACGCGTCGGCGACCGCAGCGTAGTGGTCCTCGGTCGCGAATCCGCGGAGGTGCGGGTTGCGCTCGATCAGGTCCGGGTGCGCAGCGATCGCGAACAGCTCCGACTCGACCAGGGCGACCAGCTTCTCGAAGTAGCGGTCGACTAAGTCCCGGCGCTCGGACTCCGGCTTGTCGGCGAAGTGCGAGCGCGTGTGGACGTTCGCGCCGTCGAGGTCGTGGACGCTACCGACGGCGTAGTCGAAGCCGGCGTCGTCGAGGAACGCGGCGATCGCCCCCTCGTGGGCGGGGTCGTAGTCCATCTCGACGGCGTCGAACACGTCGACGTCGGCGTCCTCGCGGACCGCCGTGATCGCTTCACGGCGACGCTCGTAGGTCAGGTCCAGGTTGAACCCAAGCGCGCGCTTGTAGCGCCGCGCGCTCGGCTCGGGCGTGACGTTACAGTGGTCGGCGAACCCGATCCCGTCGAGTCCGGCGTCGGCCGCCGCGTCGACCATCCAGCGCAGGAACGCCCCGTCCGAGTAGTTCGTGTGGGCGTGATAGTCGTACACGGCGGTTCTTCGTCGCGAAGCGACTCGAAGGTTCGGGTCGCGCGGGAGGACCTCGCACGCCTCGTGCTGTCACCGCTCGGAGCATCAGGCGTCACCGCCCTTCCCCAACGAGCGCGTTCGCCGAGATGACGAGGAACGCGAGCCCCGACAGACCGGCGATGACCGCGAACGACGCGGCCCAGCCGAAGAGGTCCGCGAAGAGGCCGACGCCGACGGAACCGGCAGAACCGATCACCGTGTATACGGTCCGGATAAGCCCGAATCCGGCGCCGCGCTCCGCGTCGCCGAGAGCGTCCATGAAGCGCGGGTCGATGGCCGAGAAGAACGAGGAGCCGAGGCCGGCGAGGAACACGGCGACCCCGAGCCCCGCGATCTGCGGGAGCGCGGGTAGCCCGACCGTAGTCGGGAGTTTGACGAGGTCGGGGAGCGCGACCAACCCGCCGAGGCCGAGCGCGCCGGCGGAAAGCGCCGCAGCGATGCTCGCGTCGCGGCCGAACCGGTCAGAGAGCCGGCCGAGCCCGACCTGCGCCCCGGCGCGGACGACGAAGAACGCGGAGAAGACGCCGCCGGCGAACGCGGGCGAGTACCCCCGGAGTTCGACGAGGAACGTCGGGAGGAAGGAGATGACGCCCTGCGCGACGTACGTGCCGAGCGTCGCCACCGCGAGCGGGACGAGGATCTCGCGCCGCCCGATCAGTTCGAGCAGCGGCCCGAGCCGGAGCCGCTCCGCCATCGACTGGTCCGGGCGACGGGGCTCAGTCGGCCGAATCAGCCGCGCGAAGAGGACGAAGATGGGCACGCCGACGAGCGCGGCCAGCGCCACCCCGGGGCGCCAGCCGAGGCGAAACCCGACCCAGGTCGCGGCGACAGGCGCGATGAGTCCCGCCAGCGGGCCGCCGAGCGAGTGGATCCCGACCGCGGTGCCGAGGTCGTCGAACGTCCGCGAGAGCAGCGTGGTCGCCACCGCGTAGTGGAGCCCCGCGGCGAGCCCGAGCAGCACCGCGGCCAGCACGAACGCAGGGAAGACCGGCACGACCGCGAGCAAGAGACTCATCGCGGTCGTCCCGCCGACCGCGACGAGGATGACGCGGCGCTCGCCGAACCGGTCTGCTAAGATTCCGCTCGGGAACTGCGAGAGCCCGTAGGCGAACCACATCCCGGAGAGCGCAACCCCGACCGCCGTGTTCGAGACCCCGAAGTCGTCGATGATCAGGGGGACGACCGGGCTGATCGCCAGCCGGGCGAAGTACGTCACGAAGAAGGCGAGCATACACAGCGTCAACACCGTGTGGCGGTAGCGCCAGTTCACGCGGACCGCCGCCTCCGCTCGGCGGGGTCCGGTCGGCTCGTCGACGCTCGGCTCCTGCTACTCGACGAAAACGGCGTCCGAGTGTCCGCAGCGTCAACTGCGCGGTTCACGTCTCGTCTCCGCCGTCGCGCGCGACCCGTATAAACCGTCCTCTCCCGGCGAGCGGGCAGAGGATTCACTCCTGGTCCGCGGTTCGTCCCCGGTCCGCAAGCCGTTCCGCGATCTCGGCGCCGGCGGTCCGGGGGTCGACCTCGCGGATCCGCACCGCGTCGCCGACGGCGACGCGGCCGGGTTCGACCACGTCACAACACAGCCCGCCGCGGTTCCGCAGCGCCGACGCGAGCCCGTCCTCGCCGGCGAGGTCCTCGACGTGCGCACAGGGTGGGCGCCTTCGGATCGGGCGCAGCAGGGCGTCGCCGACCGCAACGGTTGCGTCGAGGAGCGCGTCCATCTCGGCGCCGAACCCGTCGACGACGACGTTCCGGCGGTGGCGGCCGTCGGTCACGTGAATACCGGTCTCCTCGCTGACCGCGGCGAGCGCCTCCGCGGCGACGAGGGTGACGGCGCAGGCGTCGACTTGGAAGTGGCCGTCGCCGCTCCGGTAGCGGTCGCCCGCCACGCCGTCGGGGCGAATATCGACCGCGTCGCGGCGGACCGGCGGCGCGCCGCTCTCGGGCGCCGTGACGAGCGCGTCGACCGCGCCGGTCGCCGAGCCGACTTCGTCGGCAGACTCGCCGAGGGGGGAGGGGTCGTCAGCCGGCATCACGGGCCCCCGAGGAGAGCCCCGTCGTCGGGTTTTAGCCACTCGCGGTGTACGTAGTAGACGGCGGCGACTGGCGGCGCGGGAAGCGCGGCGAGCGCGTACAGCCACTTGAAAACGCCGAGGTCGACGACGCGCCGCTCGGCGAGCGAGAGCGCGTCGAGCAGGATCGTCGCGGTCGCCAGCGGCGCGAGCAGGTAGCCGTGCGCGAAGCCGACGGTCGCGCCGAGCGGTGTCTCGGGCGCCAGAAACGCCCAGTCGAGAGCGTACAGCAGCGTCCACGCTCCGACGGTCGACGCGAGCGCGGCGAGCCACGGCCCGTCGAAGCGGCGGTCCGGGGGGTCCGATCGGTCCTCCGACCCCTGGTCTGACGCCGCCGATTCTGCGCGCGTGTTCACGGTTGATCTGCGCGCCGGACACTAATCAACTCCCGGGTGGCGGCGGAGCGCGGCGTTCACGCGTCGTCCGGTCCGTCGAAGGTGCCCGCCGTCAGGTAGCGCTCGCCGCTGTCCCAGAAGACGGTGACGACGAGCGGCTCCTCGCCGGCGAACGCGCCGCTCTCGCGGAGTTCGGCCGCCACGTCCTTCGCGGCGAGGTTCGAGGCGCCCGACGACTGCCCGACCAGGATTCCCTCCTCGCGGGCGAGTCGGCGGCACTCGGCTTCGGCGGCCTCGAGCTCGACGGTGTGGACCTCGTCGATCAGGTCGACGTCGAGGTTGGGCGAGACGAACCCCGGTCCCATCCCTTGGAACTCGTCGACGCTCGGCTCCTCGCCGGAGAGGACGGCGTTGTCCGCGGGCTCGACCGCGTCGATCCGGACGTCCGAGAACGCCTCGCGCAGGCGGCGGCCGATCCCGGAGAGCGTGCCGCCGGTGCCGACGCCCGCGACGAACGCGTCGACGGTGCGGTCGCCGACCTGGTCGAGGATCTCCGGGCCCGTCGTCTCGTAGTGCGCTCGGGGATTCGCGGGGTTCTCGAACTGGCGGAGCTGGACGGTATCGGGCTCCGCCTCCAGTTCGTCCGCGCGGTCCTTCGCGGCCGAGATGTCGCCGTCGACGAGCTCGACAGTCGCGCCGTACGCCTTCATCAGCCGGCGGCGCTCGATCGACTTCCCCTCCGGGATGACGAGCGTGACCTCGTAGCCGCGCGCCGCGCCGACCATCGCGAGCCCGATGCCGGTGTTGCCCGAGGTCGGCTCGACGAGGCGGTCGTCCGGCTCGATCTCGCCCGCCTCCTCGGCGGCCTCGACCATGTACAGCGCGGGGCGGTCCTTCGCCGAGCCGCCCGGGTTCCGGGACTCGACCTTCGCCGCCACCGCGGTTCCCGCGGGCGCGTCGACTCGCACCAGCGGCGAGCCGAGCGTCGACAGGATGTCGTCGTCCATTAGTCGATACGAGAAGGCCGCGGCCCAAAGGCCCCGCGGACTCCGGCAATCGAGGTCGGTAGCCGGGAAAGTCGTGACCGGGCGGCGCGAGACGCTGTCGGTCGCGAGTGAGCGAAGCATTAGTGTCTAAAAACCCCAATTTTAGAAGTATTGGACAGGTGGCCGCCGCTACCAAAACACACCAGAAATGACCCGTATTAGCCGTATTACGACGCCACCAAACCAGTAATAACAGCACTTATTTGTCGTTACACACATGCTGCTATTGTGTCTAATTCACAAAACAGTTCAGCGAGGCAGGCCGGATCGCTCGGTCAACTCCAGTGGCTCGCAGTGGCGTTGGTCGTCGTCACCGGCGTTCTCCACTTGTACGCCGGCGTCGTCGAGGGACGAGCTCCCGTCGCGCTCGCAGGCGTCGGTTACGCCGGGGCGCTCGTGCTCTTCTTCCGCGGCTACCGGCGGCGACTGCTCTATCTGATCGGCGTTCCGTACACCGCCGTCCAATTCCCCATCTGGATCGTGGCGAAGACGGAATACGGGGTGGTCGACTACGTCGACAAGGCGGCGCAGGTCGCCCTGATCCTCGTGTTAGTCTACCTCTATCTCAACACGCCGTCCGAGCCCGACCGAGGGACCGCGACGGCGGCAGACTGAGCGCGGATTCGTGGGTCGCGGACGCGCGCGCTCGGACCCGCTGACGGCGTCTACCCTCCCGCGGCCGTCGTGCGTCCCCGCGGTTGCCACCGACGCGCCGTTTACGTGGCTCGACGACCTACTAGGCGCTATGACGCTCGAAACGCTCGCGCCCGCCGCCGACGTCGACGCGGACGCGTTCGACGATTCCGTCGTAGAAGCGCTCGCCACGGACGAGTACGTCTTCAAAGTATGGGGCGGCGACTGGTGCGGCGACTGCCAGCGACAGCTGCCCGAGTTCGGCGCCGCGCTCGCGGCCGCTGGCGTCCCGGACGACCGGATCGAGGCGTACCCGGTGACGAAGGGTCCGAACGGCAAGGAGGGAGAGCTGGTCGAGAAGTACGACATCGAACTGATCCCCACCGTCGTCGTCAAGTCGCCCGACGGCGAGGAGCTCGCGCGGTTCGTCGAAGAGGAGGCGGTCTCCATCGCAGAGTACCTGGCGGACCGGCTCGCCGACGTCGAAGCGACAGCCTGACTCGATTTTCTCTCGCCTCTCAGTCGTCGTCCGCGTTCACGTCGCCGGCGTAGTAGAGAAGTGCCATCGTCACGCCCATCGCGACCGCGTAGACCGTCGTCGACTCACGGAGAACAACGCCGACCGCGAGCGTCGAGGCCGAGCGCTCAAGTCGGTCCGGTGTCCACCCGGCGTATGGCACGCGTCACGGTCTGGAACGAGTACCGACACGAGCGCGAGAGCGACGTCGTCGCCGACGTCTATCCCGACGGCATCCACGCCGTCGTCGCGGACGCGCTGGAGGAAGGCGGCCACGAGGTCCGCACCGCGACCCTCGAGGAAGGGCCGGACCACGGGCTCACAGAGTCCGTCTTGGAGGACACCGACGTGCTCGTCTGGTGGGGCCACGCCGCCCACGACGAGGTGCGCGACGCGGTCGTCGACCGCGTCCACGAGTGCGTCCTCGACGGGATGGGCCTCATCGCGCTCCACTCCGCGCACTACTCGAAGATTTTTAAGAGATTGATGGGCACCACCTGCTCGCTGAAGTGGCGCGAAGCCGCCGAGCGCGAGCGGCTTTGGACGGTCGAGCCGAGCCACCCGATCGCGGACGGGATCGGCGAGCGGATCGAGCTGGACGAGACCGAGATGTACGGCGAGCGGTTCGATATCCCCGCGCCCGACACGCTCGTGTTCACCTCCTGGTTCGAGGGCGGGGAGACGTTCCGTTCCGGCTGTTGTTACCGCCGCGGCGGCGGGAAGGTGTTCTACTTCCGCCCGGGCCATGAGACGTATCCGATCTACTACGACGAGGACGTCCAGCAGGTCCTCCGGAACGCGGTCGACTGGGCGACGCCGGGCGACAGTCCGACCCCCGAGTTCGGCAACGCCGACCCGATCGAAGACATCGACACGAGCGACGACCGAACTGTTCACTGATCGGGATCGACAGTTTCCAGCGTGTTTGATCAGCGGTTGGCCGCGAACACCTCCAAAGCCCCAGCCGGGAGGACTCGCGCGACTCGCTGCGGTCCTCAGTCGCTCACTTCGTTCGCTCCCTGCGGTCCTTGCGTCGTCGTGCTTCGCCCTCCCGGCTGCCCCTTTGAGTCCCGCCCCGCACAGCAACCGCACCCCACACCCCCCCAGCCTCGTCGGCCGGTCTCCGCTTCGCTCCGACCGGCCGACTCCCTCGCACGCGCTCCTCGCGCCCTGTCGGGCGCTCGGAGGCGCGCGCCACCGCCAGTATTTATAAATAATTTACTCCGTTACTCACTCTGTTTAAATCACGCATCGCTGTCGCTGTACTGATTCCGACAGATCCGAAGCCATCGACGAGCCGGCGGCTCAACGGTGTAGGGCGACCGCCGCTACGGCGCGGACGTTGAAAGGCGACCGCCTCGCGCGAACGCGAGACGACCGGTTATGTCGCACGCCGGCGGCCGGTCGAATAGGCGTCAGCCGCGGCCGTATATAAACCCTCGTTCACGTCGTCGCGCGGGATTGACGCTCGTCAGTCCGGCCGATGGACCTCGCCGTCACGCGAGTCGGCGTCCTTCCGGCGGAGTGCGGCGGCCGCGTTGTTGGCGTCGTAGCCGAAGAACACGTCCTTCGCGTACGTCTCGGCGACCTCGGTCGCGTGGATCAGGTCGTCGACGTCGACGTCG
>JBNJEE010000130.1:0-7114 GCA_051745525.1 Methanobacteriota archaeon
TAGAGCGACCCGGGGTGAGGCGGGATGTCTCGTGTCCCCGAACGCGGGTCGCGTGCGGTAATCGAGGTAGACAACCTATGGAACGACGCAAATTTGTGGTCGGTCTGGGCGCATTGACAACTGGAACTGCGGCGGCGACTGGAACGGGCGCACTCAGCATTCAGGAATCGACTCGGGACGTCAACGTTGACATCACAAGTGACAGCGACGGGACCCTCGCATTCTCAACGCACCCTTCTAGTCTTGAAAACACGCAGTTCGTTGAGACGGTCGACGGTCAAATAACCCTCCAGTTCAACGGACAGGGTGATAACAAGGGACTCAATCCGGACAGCAAGTACCACCTCGATAATCTGTTCCAGATCACGAACACGACGCAGGACGAGCTACAGATAACGTTCGATAAGAGCGGATTAAAAAACTCAGACGCGTTTGATTTCTATTACCACGGAACAAACGGAAAGCTACGGCCAGGCGGCCGCGACAACGATAGCGGATCGATGGGTTCGGGTGGTGGGCTCAATATCGGCGTCACAATCGAAACACCTGACAGCGTCCCTGAGGACTGGGAGACTGGCTCTGTGACCATCGTCGCAAAAAACACTGATGACGAAAACGTCGATTCGATTTAAGTAATTATATCGAAAACGAACTGACCGCGGTTGCTGATCGATATTTTTATGAGGTAATTTTGACACGCTTCTCGGTAGATATGTAATCACTTCTGTGGACAACCGCTTACGCGGATACGACTCATACGAGCGCTGACCACACCGATGTAGGAGTCTGGGAACCGCGAAGGCAACATCGGTACGACTGTCACACCAATCTACCTGCTGATCACGTAGGTGGCTCCGTGCCTCGCTGCCTTCAGAACGGTACTGTGAGTAGCCGAGTATCGTGTAGATCCCGGACTCGAACGATTTCTCCCGTACCAGCCGAAGCGAACACAGCGTGGAAATGGAACGCCGCCAGTCGCTGGGATCGCCGTTAGTGTCATACAGTTCCGCGTCCATGAGCTCTCAGATCGCTTTTTATCCTCAGCGCTCACCTCAACCACTCGTGCGCTCTTGAGCGGTCCGTTCACGACCGCGTTCTGCTGTGGTCCCCAACCTCCGGCGGCTGTTCTTTGATGTACTCGGCCCACCGGATCACCTGCTTGTAACGCGGCGATCGTTCGGGACCGTCATCAGCTCCGGCCGGATTCTCCTCGGACATGCGTGAATCGCATATCGAGTTCGAATCGGCGCTCAGTCGTCGCCGGGACGGTACGCGCCCGATCGATGCTTGATGTCGTAGATCACCACGACCCCTCGATCACGATCCGCGGAGGCTCCCAACCGAAAGTCACCGATACGAATTTTCCACGTGGAACGCCCGAAATCGGTTCGATATACTCGGGCGGGTCTCGCCACTCGTCGGTCACGATATCGTCGAGCTTCGAGACGATACGCTGCTGTATCGGCGTATCGAGTCCCTCAAACGCCCGCGCAGCGGGTGGCCGGAACTCCCACGTCCAGTCGTCACTCCTCGTCATCGATCATCTCGAGGACCTCGTCGCGAGAGACGGCCTCGCTCTCACCGTTTCGCATCGCGTACTCCTCGGCGGCGATACTCGCCAGCATACTGCGTGACGCGCCGGGAGGATCCGTCGCGTCACGGATCGCGTGCCGGAGGAATTCGCTCCGAGAGGTGTACCCCTCCTCTTTCCAGACCGCGTCGATCTCCGCCAGCTGGCGTTCGGTGACGCGGACGTTGATCGTAGTCGTCTCAAGATAGTCGACGTCTGCGTCGTTCGTACCCGTTTCTGACATACGTGGGTATTGCGCTCGCGGTCATATAAATAACACCCGAGCGAGGACCACCACCCTCTGTGGCATCAGGACAGTCAATCCGCGTTTCGAGACAAACGCCCAAAGGAATCCCGCCGAAACCTATGAATACATCGTACACATAGCAAACAGTATGCCCACCATCTCCACGCGCGTTCCCGAGGACCTCGAGGCCGAACTCGAAGCGTACCTCGAATCGGAGCGCCTCGACCGAAGCACGGCAGTTCGGAAGCTCCTCTCAGAGGGGCTCGAAGCATGGCGCACCGAGCGCGCACTCGACCGGTTCGCCGACGGCGACGTTTCGCTTATAAAAGCCGCCGAACTCGCCGGGCTCTCCGTCTGGGAGTTCGCCGACCTCGTCGCGGACGCTGACGACGCGTGGGTCTCGGCCGATCACCTCGAAGCCGACCTCGACGAACTGTGAGCCCGGTCTTCGACCCGACGCCGCTGATCTACCTCGCGAAGGCGGACCGGCTCGACGCCGTCGAGACGCTGGACGAGCCGCGAGTCGTCCCGGAGGCCGTCTACCGAGAGGTCGTGACGACCGGCGTCGAGCAGGGGTACGACGACGCGCGTCGGATCGAGCGCGCCGTGGAGGACGGCCTCGTCGACGTCGTCGCGGTCGACACCGACGACTCGTCGGTCGCGACGCGACTCGCGCGGCATCCGGGATTGAGCGACGCGGACGCCGCGGTCCTCGCCTGTGCGGACGCCCGCGACGCGGTCGCCGTGATGGACGAGTCGGCCGGGCGCTCCGCCGCCGAGGTGGAGGACGTGGAGACGCGCGGGACCGCGTACCTCGTCCTCGCCAGCGTGAAGGACGGCGCGCTGTCGAAAGCGGAGGGACGTGACGCCATCGACGCGATGATCGACCACGGCTGGTACGTGGCGCCGGACGTGTACACGAAGATCGTCGAGAAGCTGGAGTCGATCGGGGACTGATCGCGGACTACTTTGCGCTTTCCGTATCGGAATCCGCCGCCTCATCGAGTTCCGCCTGCGCGAACTCCCGGATCCGCTTTTTCTCCTCGGCGCTCACGTCGACCGCCTGCGCGCTCTCGATCTGGCCGTTCACGACCGCGTTCTGCTGTGGTCCCCACACCTCTGGGGGCTGTTCTTTTATATACTCCGCCCACCGGATCACCTGCTCGTAGCGCGGCGGTCGCTCCGGACCGTCGTCAGCTCCGGCCGAGCCCTGTTCAGGCGTTCGCGAATCGCTCATAGCGGTCCTCGACGTCGAGTCGTTCGACCCGGACACAGGAAAGCGTTTTTTCGATCCGAGTGGCTTGCGTTGGACTGCTCCGTTCAGGTGGCCTTATGTATCCCCCGACCGGATCCGCGAGCATGGACGACCACTCGCACGAGCCCGATCCGGACAAGCGCGTGACCGCCCCGATGCAGGAGTTCGGGAGCCGCGAGGTCGGCATCGGCGCGGCCGTCACGCTCGTCGGCCTGCTGATCGCGTACGCGGTACCGTTCCTCGCGACCTTCTAACGGCCGCTACTCATCCGATTTTTAGATAACTCACAACCCGCCGGCCGCGGCTCGGCTATCGCGGGTACCAGGCGAGCGGGTGGTCCGCGGTGAGCTCCAAGGAGACCGGCTCGTCGAGGTCGAACTCCTCGACGTGGTTGTGCAGGCAGTGGACCGCCTCGCCGGAATCGAGCTCGACCCGGTAGACGAACGAGGGGCCGACGTACTGCCGCGAGGTGACGACGCCGTCGGCGAGGTCGGGGCTCGCGGGCGTCGCGCGGAGGTCGTCGGGACGGACGAGGACGTCGACGGGCGCGCCGTCGTAGACGGTGTCGTACCCCTCCAGCGTCACGGCGTCGAAGCGGCCGATCCCGGTGTCGACCTTCCCGTCGCGGAGCTCGCCCTCGAGGAACGACGCCCGGCCGAGGAAGGAGGCGACGAACTTCGACTCGGGGCGCTCGAAGACGGACTCGGGGCGGCCGACCTGCTCGATTTTCCCGTCGTTCATCACCGCGACGCGGTCGGAGATGGAGAGCGCCTCCTCTTGGTCGTGGGTGACCGAGACCGCGGTGACGCCCGCCTTCTTCAGGATGCGGCGCACCTCCTCGCGCATCTCCACGCGGAGGCGCACGTCGAGGTTCGAGAACGGCTCGTCTAAGAGGAGCACCTCGGGCTCGGGCGCGAGCGAGCGCGCGAGCGCGACGCGCTGTTTCTGCCCGCCAGAGAGCTGGTCGGGCGTCTTTTCGCCGTGGTCGGTCATCTCGACCAGTTCGAGCAGCTCGTCGACGCGCGCCTCGCTCTCCGCGTCGTCGGCGTCGGTCAGCCCGAAGGCGATGTTCTCGCGGACGGTGAGGTGCGGGAAGAGCGCGAAGTTCTGGAAGACGATGCCCACGTCGCGCTGCTCCGGCGGGACGAACGACCCGTTGCCCGCGACCACCTCGTCGCCGAGGGCTATCTCCCCTTCCGTGGGCTCTTCGAGGCCCGCGATGGTGCGGAGCGTCGTCGTCTTGCCGCACCCTGAGGGGCCGAGGAACGTCAGCAGCTCGCCGGAGCGGACGTCAAGCGAGACGTCTTCGACGGCGGTCTCGGGGCCGAACGCCTTCGTGACGTCCGAAAGCGACAGGACGGGGTCTGTGCCGGCGGTCGACTCGTCGTCGGAGGCGGCGCTCGCTCGGTGGTCGACCGCGGAGTCGTCGGACCCCGCGGCCGTCGCGTCGTCCGACTCGACCGAGCGCGTCGTGCCGACTGGTTCCGTGGATGCCATCGATGAGGGCGGGCGCCGGGTGGACCGGCGTCCCGCGGTTGCCGCCACATACTTTAGGAGTGCCTAAAAGCGTATCGCTCGCTCTCGCGGCGTCAAAATCGCCCGCAGGAGTCGCCGAAGCGCCGCATCGAGAGCGCTCAGGCCAGCTCGCGGTAGATCACGTCGCGGCGGTCGCGAACCGCGTCGGCCGAGAGCGCGACCGACTCGGCACCGACCGAAAGCGAGAGCGTGCCGTCGGTCGTCACGTCGCCGAGCCGGAAGACGGGGAGGTCGCCGGCCCCGGCCGCGACCGCCTCGGGGTCGGTCGTCTGGACGAGGAGGCGCCCGGGCGTCTCGTCGAAGGCCGCGACGCGGTCGGGAAGGGTCGCGTCGACGCCCGCGTCGTCGGTCACCAGCTCGGCGAGCGCGACCGCCAGCCCGCCCTCGCTCACGTCGTGAGCCGCGAGCGTCGACTCGTGGCGGGCAGCCGCCGCGAGTGACGCGACGAGGCCGCCGAGGTCGTCGGCGGCACCGGACTCGTCTGGCAGCGTCGGGAACCGGTCGCTGCCGCCCGCGTGCGCGAGGTACTCGGAGCCGCCGAGCGCGTCGCCGCCGGCGCCGACGAGCAGCAGTTCGGAGTCGTCAGCGCGGTCGGCGTCGAGCGCGGCCGGCGGGGCGTCGTACCCCCGCGTCGTGCCCAGCACAGCGAGCGTCGGCGTCGGGGGGATCGGCCCCTCGACGCTGTCGTTGTACAGCGAGACGTTGCCGCCGACGACGGGCGCATCGAGCGCCGAGCAGGCGTCCGCGAGCCCGTCGACGATCCCCTCGAACGCGCCGTAGACGTCCGGCTTCTCCGGGTTGCCGCCGTTGAGGCAGTCGACCGCGGCGAGCGGGACCGCGCCGGTCGCGGCGAGGTTCGTCGCGTTCTCCAGCGCCACCGCGCGGGCGCCCTCGTACGGCGCGACCGCGGTCCACTTCGGGTTCGCGCCCGAGGCGAGCGCGAGGCCGACCCCGTCGGCGTCGCCCGCTCCGCCGCCGTCTTCCGGCTCCGTCTCGCGGACCGCGAGCAGCGCGGCGTCGTCGCCGGGCTTCACCGCCGTGCGCGTCCCGACCTCGTGGTCGTACTGGCGGTACACCCAGCGCTTGCTCGCCGTCGACGGGGCCGAGAGGACGGCCGCGACCGCGTCGTTGAGCGGGGGCTCGTCGTCGGGGAGGTCGCGTTCGGGCTCGCTCGGCGGCTCGCTCGCGAGGTCGTTCATCGGGGCGCCGTCGGCGAGGAACTCGGCGGGCGCGTCGACGACGACCTCGGACTCGGCGTCGCCGTCCGCGTCGCCCGCGAACTCGCAGACGTAGTTCCCGTCGGTCACCTCGCCGATGACGGAGCAGCCGAGGTCGAACCGCTCGGCGAGGGCGGCGACGCGGTCGACGTCCTCGGGATCGACCTCGTAACACATCCGCTCCTGGCTCTCCGCGAGCAGGATCTCCATCGCGTTCATGTTCGGCTCGCGCTGGTGGACGCTGTCGAGTTGGATCCGGGCGCCGAGCCCGCCCTTCGCGACGAGTTCGGAGGAGGCGCCGCCGAGGCCGGCCGCGCCGAGGTCGCGCGCGGAGAGCACGAGGCCCTCGTCTACGAGGGCCTCGTTACACTCGATCAGACGCTTCTCGGCGTAGGGGTCGCCCACCTGTACCGCGGGGCGATCCTCGGTCTCGGCGTCCTCGGCGAGGTCCTCCGAGGCGAAGGAGGCGCCGCCGAGCCCGTCGCGGCCGGTGCCGTTCCCGACGAGGACGAGGGTGTTACCCGGCTCCTGGGCGGTGGCCGTGACCAGTCGGTCCTCGTTCGTGACGCCGACGCAGGCGACGTTGACGAGGGGGTTGCCCTCGTAGCCGCCGTGGAAGGCGACGCTGCCGCCGACCGTGGGGACGCCGATACAGTTGCCGTAGTGGGAGATGCCCTCGACGACGCCCTCGAAGAGGTATCGGGAGCGCTCGCGGTCGAAGCCGCCGAAGTACAGCGAGTCGAGGAGGCCGATCGGGTACGCGCCCATGCTCATCGTGTCGCGGACGATGCCGCCGACGCCGGTGGCCGCGCCGTCGAACGGGTCGACGAAGGAGGGGTGGTTGTGACTCTCGACGCCGAACGTGACGTAGGTGTCGCCGTAGTCGTCGGGAGCGCGCTCGGCCGCGGGCCGGTCCGCGGCGTCGGGCTCGGGCAGCGCGAGGACCGCGGCGTCGTCGCCGGGGCCGACCACGACTTGGTCACCCTCGCTGTCGAACGCCGACAGCAGGGGCCGCGAGGAGCGGTACGCGCAGTGCTCGCTCCAGAGGTTCTCGAACAGCGCGGCCTCGGCCGCCGTCGGCTCCCGACCGAGCTCCGCGGTCACGAGCTCGTGGTCCGCATCGGACAGACTCATTCACTTACGTGGTTACCGAGCCGGGTCTAATGCTTTTCTATACGCACGTTCGTGCATATTCGGCGACCGCGACGCCAGTATCACGCGAGACGAGGCGACCCACGGCGCCGTGCGGTGGCGCGCGCCTGCGAGCGGCCGCCAAAAGCGGCCGCGAG